>CAZLTD010000125.1:0-16336 GCA_964562385.1 uncultured Desulfobacula sp. | reverse complement strand
ATCTTTTCCTCTCCATTCCTGACAACGATGTACTTGACGATTACAGCCATTCTTTCTCCTTGATCTGCAAAAGACTCATTGGGTTTTTTGATTATGCTTTGTTTGCACCAGTCTTAATATAAAAAAGGATACAGGTAAAGGGGTTTTTCCTTTACCTGTATCCTTTCTTTTTTTAACCGCTCCGTTAAAAGATACCACTTCAAAACGGGCGGTTTATAGCATAGGCCATGCCGGCAGCCATTTTAAGTGGAGAAAATTCGGGAGATACTCCGTAAATTTAAAATGACCGCCGGCAAGGCAGTTTAAATATCAGCGGTTATTTACACTTCCGGCCGCGGGTAAAGCCCTGCTCTTTCAACGATCTCAGGCACTTTCTCTTCCCACTCAATGGCCATGATGTGGAACCCTGAAACACCGTCCACCTCTTTGAGTTCCTGGATGTGCTCCACGCAGATATCAATCCCTTCCTGGGCCTGTTTCTCTTTGGGAACACCGGCCAGGCGATCAATGATTTCATTGGGCACGTCCATGCCGGGTACACGGTTTTTCATGTATTTGGCCATACCCACAGATTTCATGGGGGTCATGCCGGCCATGATAAAGGCTTTGTCGGTCAGGCCTTTGTCAGCCGCTCTTTTAATCCACTCCTTGAACTTGTCCAGGTTATAGATGCACTGGGTCTGGATAAATTCAGCACCACAGGCGATCTTTTTGGCAAGTCTGGGAACCCGGATTTCAAACGGGTCGGCAAAGGGGTTGGCTGCCGCACCCACAAAAATTTTCGGGGGCCCTTTAATATCATCACCACCGAGAAATTTTCCTTCATCTCTCATGTGGCGTACGGTCTGAACCAGCTGCATGGAATCAAGATCATGAACATTCTGGCCCTGGGCACAGTCACCAAAACTCTGGTGGTCACCGGACAGGCAGAGCATGTTGGGGATCTCAAAAGAGGCTGCCCCAAGCACATCACTTTGCAAAGCCACACGGTTTCTGTCCCGTGTTACCATCTGCAGCACCGGTTCAATACCCAGAAGTTTAAGATGGACACAGGCGGCCAGAGATGACATACGGGTCATGGCAGTCTGGTTGTCGGTCACATTAACTGCATCCACATAATCCTTGATCAGCAGCCCTTTTTTCCTCACCTCTTCAGCATCGGTGCCCCGTGGGGGGCCGCACTCTGAAGTAACCCCCAGGTGCCCGGCTTTCATCACGCGTTCAAGTCTGCTTTCTGTATATATTTCGCTCATATCTTTACATCCTCCCTGGTAACCGTTCTCGGGCCGCCGGCACGGTCTGTTGACCAGTCTTTGATCGGCATTACTTTTTCATAATCATCCATTTTATCCAGTGCTTTAAGACGATCCACGATCAGCTGCCATGCGCAGTCCACATCTTTGCTGATTTCGCACTTACCGCCGGTGGAACCGCCGCAGGGACCGTTCATGACCCGTTTGGCACATCTTGCAACAGGGCATATTCCCCCTGTTTTTGCCAGGACACAGGAACCGCAGGCCTGGCATCTTTCCGTCCAGAGCCCTCTGTCCTCATTGGCACCCAGGCAGACGGTATTGACACCCGGCAGAAGCGGTGTATCAAGGTATTTTTCCGCGGCAAACTGGACACCCACGCCGCAGGCCAGGGATACGATGGCATCATAGCCTTCAATATTGGCACGAAGTTCTTCCAGGTATTCATGATCACACTGGCGTTCCAGTGTTTTTTCGCTGATCACCTTTTCATTGCCCTGGGTCATAAAATACATTCTCAATGCAGATGCCAGAACTTCAACTTCTTTTTTTCCACCTGCTTCACACACAGTTACGCACTCGTTGCACCCCAGTATCAGGACTCGATCGAAATCCTTGATTTCTTCGATAATCTCTTCAATGGGTTTTTTTTCTGCTATTATCATTATTTTGCCTCATATTTATGCTGTTTGCATTGCCCCGGGGCTATGCTGCATTTTTCTTTGTGTCTTTTTGTTTTGCCAGACGAATGGGACTTGGGCCCAGCTGCCTGATCTTTTCGTCCATTTCCACAGAGTACTGTGCAAACAAGGGGCCTTCACCGGAGGAGAGGTTAAACATTTTCACCCGTTCTCCGCCGACACCGACTTTATCGAGCAGTTTTGCCACCTGCTCAACACGTTTTCTGGCCCTGAAGTTACCCTCGTTATAATGACAGTCACCTTCCATACAGCCGACCACGTAAACACCGTCAGCCCCTTTTTCAAAGGCTCTCAAAATATGGATGGCATCCACCTTCCCACTACAGGGAACGCGGACGATTCTAAAATTTGCCGGGAGTTTCAATCTCATGGAACCTGCCAGGTCCGCAGCTGAATACCCTCAGAAATTACAGCAGAATGCCAGAATCACCGGTTGAAAGTCGTTTGTCATATTACCCCCTCCAGCAGGGCTTCCACCTTGCTGAGCAACTGGCTGTCTTCATACCAGTTCAGTTTAATTGTTTTAGCAGGACACTCAGATGCGCACACACCGCATCCCTGGCAGAGCGCAGGATCGATGTAAGATACGCCCAGATCATTGATCACCGGCACATTGTACGGACAGGATCTGACACAGACCAGGCAGGATGCACAATTTTCCTGTTTTACTTCGGCAGTCACCGCTGACAGGGTCAAATACTCCTGGGACAGGAATGTGGTGGCCCTTGATGCGGCTGCCATGGCCTGGGTGATGGTTTCGGTAATCAGTTTGGGACCGTGGGCCGTACCGCAGATAAAAATACCCTCAGTGGCCGCTTCCACCGGTCTTAGTTTCACATGGGCTTCCATGAAGAAACCTTCGGCATTGCGTCCGGTTTTAATAATGGTGGACAACTCCTCGGCATCCGACGCTTCAAGACCGGCACTCAAGACCACCAGGTCTGCCGTGGCTTCAATCTTCTGTCCCAGTACATGATCCCTGAAGGTCACGGCCATGGCATTGTCATCGCCTTTGGCCACCTGGGGCGGATTGTCCTGGTCATAGCGTGAGAAGATCACACCCATCTGCCGGGCTTTTGTGTAGAATTCCTCCATCATGGCGTACATTCTCATGTCCCTGTAGAGGATAAACACATCTGTTTCCGGATTCTTTTCTTTCAGCGCAATGGCATTTTTCACCGCGTTCTGACAGCAGATCCTGGAACAGTTCGGATTGTCCTGATTCCTGGAGCCCACACACTGGATCATGATCACGCGATCCAGGTCTTGGGCTTTATTGTCTTCGATCATGTCGGCCAGCTCAAGCTGGGTCACGACAGAATCGCTTTCGTTGTAGAGGAACTCTTTGGGCTGGTACTCGTTGGCACCGGTGGCAACAATCATGACACCATGGTCGATCTTTTTCTCGTCCATGGCACTTCCCACCAGTACGGTGGTGTTGAAGTTGCCCTTGTAACCGCCAAATCCGACAATCAATGCCTGCTTTAAGACCTCGATGTTGTCATGGGACTCAATAGAATCGATCAATTGTGCCACATACTCCTGGACATCATCGCCTTCAATGGTGTGATACAGCCTGTTGCCAAGGCCGCCCAGCTGGTTTTCTTTTTCAAGCAGCGTTACCTGATACCCCTGATCAGCCAGTCCCTTGGCTGCGTTCATACCGGCAATACCGCCGCCGATAACAAGGGCTTTATCAATAACGGAGATCCGTTTGTCATGAAGGGGCCCTAAGGTGGCGACCCGTGCCACGGCCATGCGGATCAGATCCTTGGCCTTCTGGGTGGCAAGTTCGGGTTCATGGTAATGCATCCAGGAATCCTGGTTCCGGATATTGGCCATTTCAAACAGATACTTGTTAAGCCCTGCCTCTTCCAAAGTGTCCATGAAGATGCCTTCATGGGTTTTGGGTGTGCAGGATGCCACAACGATCCGGTTGAGCTGGTGTTCGTCGATCAGCTCCTTGATGGAGACCTGGGTGTCCTGGGAACAGGTAAACAGGTTGCCGCCCACATAAACAACATTGGGAAGCGTCTCGGTGTACTGCTCAAGTTCATTATTGTCCAGAATACCGGCGATATTGATACCGCACTTGCAGACAAAAACGCCGATCCTGGGTTCTTCACCCAGCACATCCCTTTCATCCGGCATGTTGACTATTTTTGTATCCGTATGTCTGGCAGGTGCCAGTGTTACGCCGGCAGCTCCGGCAGAACCGGAAGCTTCGGTAACAGAACTTGGAATATCCTTGGGACCGGAAAAGGTACCGGAGACATAAACACCCGGACGGCTGGTCTGCAAGGGGTTGAAGGTCGGTGTTTTGACAAAGTTGTAGTGATCCAGTTCAATACCGATCCGGTTGGCAAGATCCACATGTTCTTTGGGAACCGTAAGGCCCACTGACAGGACAACCATGTCAAAGACCTCCTGCTGCATTTTACCGTCTTCATCGGCATAGCGCAGGATCAGGTTGTCGGTACCGGGCTCTTCGATCACGGAGTGGATTCTCGATTTGACAAATCTGACCCCTTCCTCATTGGCGGCCCTGTTGTAGTACTTCTCATAATCCTTGCCAAAGGTTCTCATATCCATATTAAATATGGCGGCATCCAGATCACACTCGGAGTGCTCCTTGGCGATCATGGCATCTTTGATGGCATACATGCAGCAGACCGAAGAGCAGTAGCCGTTACCGCATTTATTGGTATCCCTGGATCCGATGCACTGGAGCCATGCGATTTTTTCCGGCTCTTTTTCGTCAGACGGCCTTACCAGGTGCCCCATGGTGGGACCGCCGGCAGACAGGATTCTTTCAAACTCAAGAGATGTCATGACATTCTTGGACCGGTTGTACATATAGATATCATCCAGCCCTGACGGATCAAAGGTGGTGGCACCGTTTGTCATGATCACGGCCCCCACATTCAGATCTCTTAACTGGGGCTGCTGGTCATGCTCAATGGCACCTGCCAGGCAGGCATCCACGCACTGGTAACACTCGGAACAGATCCCGCAGGAAAGGCAGCGTGCCGCTTCCTGGTCAATCAATTCCTGTGCCAGTGTCATGGTGACTTCATTGAAGTTGCCTTCCCTTTTTTCCGGGGAAATTTGGGTGGGCTCAACACGATCCAGGCGGGGCACGTCAAAAATATCGGGTTTTTCAAAATCCCAATTTTTCTCACGGCTTTGCATCAGGTCTTCACCATTGATAAACCGGTGCATGCTTTCGGCAGCTTCTTTTCCTGATGCAATGGCATCCACCACTGATTTGGGTCCGTAAAAAGCGTCACCGCCTGCAAACACCCAGTCAATAGGCGTCTGAAGCGTAACAGGATCGGCTTTTAAACCACCCGGAGGGGTCAACTCGATGCCCTGCGTGTCAGCAAACTCATTTTCACCCATCTGGCCGATGGCCACGATTACAGTGTCGGCTTTGTAGGCTGTCAGCTTGCAATCATCATACTGAGGATTAAACCGGCCCTCTTCATCAAAAACCGAGGTGCACTCCTGGAATTCGACTTCATCGACTTTTTTTCCGTCACCCACAAATCTTAACGGTCCCTGGGAATTTACAATTTTCACGCCCTCTTCCAGGGCTTCTTCAATTTCATAATCCCAGGCCGGCATCTCTTCTCTTTTTTCAAGACAGACCATGGTGACATCATCCGCACCAAGGCGTCTTGCTGTCAATGCCACGTCAACCGCCACGTTTCCGCCGCCGATGACCATGACCCGGCCGGTCAGTTTATCCGCCTTTTCCATGGCAGCGTCCCGCAGAAAGTTGGTGCCTTTAATCACACCGTCAAGGTCTTCGCCTTTAACGCCAAGACCGCGGGAACCGTGAAGCCCGGTTGCCATGAAGCAACTTGCATACCCCTCTTTTTTAAGGGACTCAAGCGTGACATCCTTGCCAAATTCAACATTGGTCTGAATATCCACACCCAGTTTCTCGATAACATCGATCTCTTTTTCAAGCTCAGCCTTGGGCAGACGGTATTCAGGAATACCCACAGCCATCATCCCGCCTTTAACCGGCAGTTTTTCAAAGATGGTTACCGAGTATCCTTTTTGTGCCATGTAGTAGGCGGCTGTCAGGCCTGCAGGACCGGAGCCCACAATGGCCACTTTCTCGTCGCGTTTCTCTGCAATTTCCGGAATCCAGGGATTGCCGTCTTCAAGATCCATCTCGGCCAGATACCTATGCAGATACTGAATCGCCACCGGCTGATCAGCGTCGCCCCTTGTACAGGCAGACTCACACGGATGATGGCAGACACGCCCGCAGGATCCGGGGAACGGATGTTCCTCTTTGAACAGTTTTAAGGCTTCGGCATATTTTCCCTGCTGCATTAAAGCAATAAATCCCTGGATTGACACATGCGCGGGGCAGGTGGCTTTACAGGGTGCTGTGGATCTTTTGGAGATACCGTACCCACCGGGGATAGCCTGTTCGTATTGTTTAAAGATAGCTTTTCTGGGACCTAAGGATTCGTTGTGCTCGCTGGGTGTTTCAACGGGACACACCTTGGCGCACTCGCCGCAGGAGGTGCATTTTAAAAGGTCCACGTATCGAGGACTTTCCTTCACCTTTGCCGTGAAGTTGCCCTCTTGTCCGTCAAGCTCTAAAAGTTCAGTGTTTGTCAGTAACTCTATGTTCAGATGCCGGCCGACCTCGACCAGTTTGGGTGAGATAACTCACATGGTACAGTCATTGGTCGGAAATGTCTTGTCCAGCCGTGCCATCATACCGCCGATGGCAAACGATTTTTCGACCAGGTAGACATAGTAGCCGGAATTGGCCAGATCTATTGCAGACTGCATTCCAGCAATCCCGCCGCCAAGAACCATGACGGAGCCCGCCAGGTTATCCTTGCCGGGATCACTTTGTGGTGTTCTGTTCTGGGTCATTATTTTAACCTCCTAACCATTATATATGCAAGCTTTCATGCGAAAGCTTAAAAACCCGGCCGGCGCTGTAATAAGTTCCCACTTGTCCCGACAGGGCCCGTAAAATTAAAAAAACCTGATAAAGTGCTGATTTCGCATTTTTATCAGGTCATCATATTGATACCCGCAGTTATGAGAGATGTATGAATCAAAGGTTTACAAAAGGATATAAAAAAACCGGTTCTTTTTTTTTGAGTGAAAACATCTGTCTGATGCTCATCTATAAAAAAAACCGGTATTCGGCGATAAGCTTTATTTGACCGACATTCTATTTTTGTCAGTCTGTTTATATCAGTGCATGAAACCTGCACAATAATGCCTAACCTTCACATCTCAAATAAAGCGGTAATGTAAATAGAGTTATTCCTATAACTCTAGTCTAATTTTCCAGCTCCTAATTAAAGAAACCCCCTTTCTTTGTCAAGCACTATTTCTCCATTGTTATATCAATTATAGGAATTATAGAAATTTTATCCAAAAAAGTTTTATTTGTATCCTCAATAAATAAAATAACTTGACTTTAGGTCAGACCAATATTATATGTCAGACCTATATGATAGGTCTGACCTAATACCAAGAAAATGGGAGCGAGAACCAAAAACAATGATCCGGTTATCCGAACAGATTACAGCTCTTATCCGAAAGGAGATATTCAGCCGCAAATACAAAATTGGAAAACGTCTTTTACCGGAGGTTGAACTGGCGCAAAAGCACGGGGTGAGCCGTTCCGTGATCCGGGAGGCATTAAAGAACCTTGAAAGTGCCGGGCTTGTCATCATCAAAAAAGGGCCCAAAGGCGGGATCTTTGTGTCTGAAAACTTTCACAAGCCTCTCAGCGATTCATTGGGCAGTCTTCTGGATACCCGGCGGATCACCCAAGACAATCTTTTTGATGTCTGGATGCTGCTGGGCGCCCATGCAGCCTCACAAGCTGCTTTTTTTGCCGATCCAGAGGACATGGAAGCGCTGGCACAGCTTTTAGACACGGCACAGGAAAACAAAGACAAGGTCACACCCTTTCCAACTCTCAGGGAAAAATTTCATCTCGCCCTTGCCAAATCCGCCAAAAACCCGGTGATTGAAATCCTGATGACCGCGTTAACCCCCATGTTGAGAAAGCAGTTCCAGGACGCAAGTGACATGGTCTATGAGAGGGCAACCCTGGTATCTTTCCTGCGAATTTTTGACGCCATTGAAAGCCGGGACCCTGAAACTGCCGGAATGCTGATGGAAGAACATATCACCCGGGTCCGTGAATATATCCACAGGTCCAATTTATAAACAGATCAGGTATATAAACAGATCCGCCATACAACAGGTTAAAAGAGATCAGGATGTTTGACAATATAAGTGTCCGGGCCGGAAGAAAGGCCCTTAAATTAATTAGAGATGAAGGTTTTGACATATCAAAGGTCAAAGTACTGGCCGGGGCATCCGGTTCTGCAAAATTTCTTGTTTTAACCGGCATCGACAGGATCTTGATGTCGTTATTTAAAAACCGGCAGGACCCATTGTACATGATCGGCACCTCCATCGGCGCATTCCGGATGGCTGCCCACTGCCAGAAAGATCCTTTCAAAGCGTTGGCCATACTTGAAGAAAAATATATTGCCCAGCAATACGGGAAAGGGACCACGAAAGCTGACATCACCATTGAAACCCGGAATATTATCAATGCCTACATACCTGATGACAGCGTCCGGGATATCATCCAGCACCCGGCCATGCGAATCAGTTTTCTGTCAAACAGATGTAAAGGACTGATGAGAAGTGACACACGGCTTGCCCAACTGGCAGGTCTTGGCATTGCCGCCGGATGCAACCTGATTTCCCGGAACAGCCTTGGATATTTTTTTGAACGGGCACTGTTTTGCAATACACGCCCAAAACCCCCATTTGCCGGCATGGATCAATTTCCCATAACCTGCTGCGACTTGACGCCTTCCAACTTTAAAGCAGCATTGCTCTCTTCCGGTTCCATCCCCCTTGCCATGCAGGGCGTCAACAACATTCCGGGGATTCCCGGGATGTACAGGGACGGCGGGATCGTAGATTACCATCTGGACATACCGTTTTTGCCAGGAAATGACGGCCTGGTACTCTACCCTCACTTTTATGAACAGATCACCCCGGGCTGGTTTGATAAATCCCTGAATCGAAAACCTGATCCAAACCATATGGATAATGTAGTTTTGGTGGCACCGTCAAAAAAATTTGTAAAGCGCCTGCCATATCAGAAAATACCGGACAGGAAAGATTTCAAAACGTTCTATCAAAGGGACAAAGAGCGGATGGACTATTGGAAAAAGGTCCTTAAGATGAATCCGGTTCTCGGGGATGAATTCATCGAAGCTGTTGAATCAAAAAAAATTCGTCAGATAGCAGAACCCATCTGAACCCGCAGGTGTCATGAAATATCCAGGTTGAAACCCAAGAAGGTTGTCCGGCCTGTTTTGATATTATTTCGGCAGTCTTTCCAGCACCTCAACCATAACCTTAACATTCAAAGGTTTGGCCATGTAATCGATCATACCGGCCGAAAGGCAGCGCTCTTTAATCCCTTCCGCGATATTGGCGGTCAGCGCCACGATGTGCGGGTATCGTTCCATGGCGGGAATTTCAAAAATTTTTCGGGTCGCTTCAATGCCGTCCATCTCAGGCATTTGAATATCCATGAGCACCAGATCAAACACACTGTTTTGGCATGCTTCAAGCGCTTCTTTCCCATTTTCCGCTATCTGTATCTGGTATCCCAGATTTTTTAATACTTTTTTAATCAACAGCTGATTGACCTTATTGTCCTCTGCCACCAGGATCGACAAGGGATTTCGTTTGGCGTAGGCTTTATTTATCAAAGATTGAATATCGTGATCCTTTTCAACAGTACTTTTCGTGGTATCCTCCATTTTTTCAAGAATCAGGGTAAACATAAAACAGGAGCCCTGGCCCGGTGTGCTCTCCACATCAAGATCTCCCCCCAATACCTCAACCACCTTTTTTGCAATGGTCAGCCCCAGACCGGTGCCTTCAAATTGACGGCTTAACGTGGCATCTGCCTGGGAAAACGGCTGGAACATTGTCTGAATCTTTTCATTCGGGATTCCAATACCTGTATCTGTGACCTTGATTAAAAACTTGACTGTGGTCTCATTTTGATCCGCCACTTTAGCATGAACAGTGATGCTGCCCTTTTTGGTATACTTTATGGCATTGTCCAGCAGATGATCAAAAATCGCGACGATCTTTTCCCGATCCCCTGAAAACAATAGTTCTGTCTCCCGGCACAGGTGCAAGTCAATTGAAAGGCCTTTTTTGCCGGCTGTTGGGTCATGATGTCGAACAACCTGCCGGATGGCGTCCTTTAATGCCAAATCCTCATTTTGGATCTTAACTTCCCCTGACTCCAATGCATTAAAAAAAAGGATATGTTTAATCTTCCCAAGCAGAGCCTGGCTGCTCTTTTCAATATCACCCAGCCATTGCGCCTGGTCCGGTGTCAACGATGATCCTGCCAGAAGGTTAGCAAATCCAAGGATACCGTTCAAAGGTGTCCGAAGTTCATGGCTCATCACAGATAAAAAGTCAGATTTTGCCTTTGCCGTGGCCTCGGCATTTTCCTTTGCTTTTATCAAGGCGATCTCTTCTAACTTCTTTTTTGTAAAATTCCTGAAAACAACCACACACCCATCCAGTATCTGCCCGTCATCTGCTTTTAAAGGACTGCCGGTGGCCTGCAGCCAGATCCCGGCGTCCAGGTGATCGTTTTTGATATAGATCTCTTCTGATTCTACCAAAGCGCCTATTCGCACCTTTTCCATGGGAAGATCGTCAACCTTAAAATGTGTTTTTTGATCCCGGTGATAAATGCCGATGGTTTCCGGCCATTGATCTATTTTTTCAGGAATCTTAACGCCTCCGGTCATCCGGGCAAAGGCATCATTGATCTGCAGTACCCGCCCGGCAGCGTCGGACACCACAACCCCGTCCGTCATACTCCCCATGACAGATTGAAGGACCATTGTCTTTTGCACAAGCTCCCGCGTTTTTTGATCCAGGCTTACACTGGCCTCATGGAACCCCACCACCTTTTCATTTGTCATGGACAATTTTTCCACCAGAATATCGGAAAACAGCTTGAACCACTGGGTCTGAAGATCTTTCTGGCCGGAACTGTAAATCTTCTGTGAAGGAATGATAAAAAGAACAACCTGTGATGATGCTACAATTGAGGCGGTGGTCAAAGATTTGGTGATCACACTCATTTCACCTAAAATATCACCTTTCCGGCGAAGTTTAAGTATGCGTTCATCCCCGACAAAGACCTCAACACGACCCTCAAGAAGAATGTAAATGTTTTCATTTTCCTGTTTTTCTTCAATGATCCGTGCCCCTTTTTCAAATCGTTCCACTGAAGAGAAAGCCAGAAGCTGTGTTAACTGGATTTCACTGAACTGATTTAACAATCTGGAAGATTTTAAAATTGAAATAATTTTCTCCGGCGGGAATTCCGGCAGGCAATTCATATTCATCATTCACACTCCTGTAATGAACAGAATCAATTTCCATTCGATAAAATAATATCATTTCAATTGATTATATAAAATCAATATTTGAAACATTTATATTTTACCAATATTTATTTTTTATTCATGCCCCCTTTTCTTACCCAGGGATTACTCACTTATCAGGATATCCAACAGACTGTGCAGGGATGATTTTTTGATGTGGGCCCAGCCCCATCACTTTTGCCAAGGCAGGCCTGTCAATCATTCCGGCTTAACCAACTTAAATCATTGCGTTATGCGTGGCCCGCCCCCACCCCCACCAACCCCACTTAAGGGGATCTCCATTATCTCATATCATGAAGTTATAACGCTCAATTTTTTAAGATGGAAAGCACTTTACAATAGTTTTGATACCATGATATGCAATGATAACAATCACCTAACTATTTTTGTTTCAGACGTTGGATAACAGGTTTTTTAAAAAAGCGTTAGCATTCTCTTAAACCGACGAGGTTATTATGCTTTGCCCCAAATGCGAGTCTGAAAATCCTGATAAAGCTAAATTTTGCAATGAGTGTGCTGCACCGTTGTCTGAAAAAAAGTTAGAAAGCACAGATCCCCTTGTCACACAAGCCGCGCGTAAAAGAGTTACGGCTCTGTTCTCAGACCTTTCCGGATATACTGCGATGACAGGAAAGAATGATCCTGAACTTATAAAAGAGATCACAAGCACCATCTTTAATGGGATAAGAAAAATCATAAAAAAGTATGATGGTTTTATTGAACGCTTTGCAGGGGATGGCGGCCTTGCTTTATTTGGTGTACCCAAATCTCACGAAAATGATCCGGTCCGGGCGATAAATGCAGCAATAGAAATCCATGAATTTGTCAAATCGATAAGCCCGAACTATGAATCAAAAGTTGGCACGACCTTGTCAATGCACAGTGGCGTTAACACCGGACTTGCTGTTACTGCTGATGTAAACCCGGACAAGGGGACACATAGTATTACCGGGGATGCGATTAATATCGCCGCCAGGCTCAGCGATCTGGCAAATGCGGATGAAATTGTTGTGGGCCGGGAAACCTATACTGCATGCAATAAGAATTTCAACTTTGAAGCATTGACTCCTGTAAAAGTAAAAGGCAAGCAAGACCCCATTACCGTGTATAAAGTGGTATCCTTAAAAAAAAGGGTTCCGGGATGTTCACGAATCGTCAGGTATTTTCAGAATTGGTCGGTCGCGACAAGGAATTAAACAAGCTGACGCTTCATGTCGCCGCTGCAATTGATGGGAAAGGCTCTGTGGTGAATATTGTTGGAGAGGCCGGTATCGGTAAATCACGACTTTTTTCAGAATTTTCAAAACTGGATGTAGTTAAAAATATCACTGTCCTTGAAGGCCGAGCAATTTCCATGGGAAGAAATCTTCCTTTTTATCCAATAGTTGATTTTTTAAAAAATTGGGCAGACATTGAAGAAGATGAAAAAGAAAACACGGCATTGATCAAACTCAAATCATTGGTTCAAGGCATTGATAGAGAGAGTACGAACGAGATAGTGCCTTTTATAGCGACTTTAATGGGGATTAAACTATCTGACAAATATAAAAAAAGGATGGCCGGTATTCAAGGTGAGTCTCTTGAAAAACTGATTTTTAAAAATTTAAGAGCGCTTTTAATCAATGCATCTGTAATAAAACCATTGGCTATTGTGATAGAGGATTTACACTGGGCAGATGACAGTTCTATTGAACTTCTTGAACTGTTATTTAATTTATCTAAAGATTACCGTATTCTGTTCATAAATATTTTTCGGCCGAATTTTAGTGATACCGGTGATGCAATTTTAAAATCCCTTCAAAGTGATACCGCGATACATGCAATAACACTATTACTTAATCCACTTGACCGGGACTTATGTGAACTCATCGTCAACAATATGCTTCAAATCAAGGGAATGTCCCATGAGATTAAAGATAAAATTATTAATCGGACGGGTGGCAATCCTTTTTTCATTGAGGAGGTGGTCCGTTCGTTCATTGACGAGAAGGCCGTGGTTGTGAAGGAAGGGACATTTGAGGCAACCGAGAAGATACATACGATGATCATTCCCCATACCATCAACGATGTGCTCATGGCCAGAATCGATCGGCTTGAAGAGAAAACACGACATCTGGTCAAGGTGGCATCTGTGATCGGCACAAGCTTTTTCTACCGGATTCTTGCAGAACTTGCCGGCACGGTTAAGGATATCGACACGAGGCTGTCCCATTTAATAGAGATACAGCTTATCCAGGAACACAAACGCATGCATGAGGTGGAATATCTTTTTAAACACGCCCTGATTCAAGAGGTCGCATATGAATCGATCTTGTTGCAAAAGCGGAAGGAATTGCACCGACAAGTCGCACGCATCATCGAAAATAAATTCTCCAATAATCTCAGCGAATTTTATGAAACTCTGGCCTACCATTACAATATGGCTGATGATCTGAGCAAAACAGAAGAGTATATGGAAAAAGCTGGTGAGAAAGCAATGAAGGCTTCAGCTTCCAGCGAAGTCATCAGCTACTATAAAAAGGTTATTGATCTTTATATTAAAAAATATGGGGATAAGGTCGAACCCAAAAAATTAGCCCTAATGCAGAAGAATATTGCCCAGGCGTTAGTTAACAAAGGCAATTGGCGTGAGGCAGTCGTTTATTTTGATAATGCCTTAAAAAATACCGGTTACCTTGAATCAACAATAAAAGCGGTACAACAATTGAACTTTGTAATCAGTTTCATAAAAATTATCATGGCGGTCCGATTTAAAGGCCTGAAAAAGGGTTTAACGCCAAATGAGAATGATATTGAAATATTTGATATTATCAATAAAAGAGCTTTATCATTAACATTAATGGATCCGATGCGGATGTCGACAGGTTTTTTTCCTGCGGCAAAAAATATCTTTGATTTTGATATTTCAAAATCTCAAGCATTGTTTGATACAATGTGTATTATAGGCTACGGATTCGTCTGGACAGGTATTTCATACGATCTGGCCAAGCGTACGCTTAATTTAGCCATCAATTCCCTAAAAGACGATGAGAACAACATCGTACCCTATCTCTATAAAATCGCTGAGGGTTTTGCAGATATGCTGTTCGGCAAATGGGACTTAAAAATAGATTTAAAAACCGTGGATAAAATGATTGCCGCCGGCGATCTTGAAGCAGCCGTGGGTTACCTTTGTTTTGCAGGCCCGTTATCTTTGGAAAAAGGTGATTTCCCGATGTTTACATCGGTTACTGATCGACTGGAGGAAATTCGTGATGCTTATAACAATGAACATTCAACAACCGATCTGCTTGAATTAAAAGTTATAAAAGCAATTAAACTTCATGACTATGAACAAGCCGGCCAAGATGTGGAAAAGGGGATGGAGCACTTGGAAAATCTTGGGCATAAAGCCTACAAAGTGAGCTTTTTAGGCTTGAAGCTGCAAAAAGAGGTCCTCACAGATAGCATAAGTGACGCAACTGAAACAATATCTGAAATAAAATCTTTGATAAAAGAGGTTGGAATGATTAATATTGCTCCTTTTTTTTATTCTCGCTATGTAATCGGAGTCCTTTTATATCACCGGGCAAATCTTATAAAGAGTATCAATGAAAAAGACCCATCTTTATATAGCCAGTCGAAAAAACAGACTCAAATATGGAGTAAGAAAGCTTTAAAAACAGCTCAAAAATTTGCGCCAATTCTAACCGAGACATTACGACTTGCAGGTGAAATAAACTGGCTCACCGGGAAAAAAGATAAAGCTTTTATTTGGTATAATAAATCCATTCAAGAAGGAGAACGATTGGGAGCCAGATTAGAATTGTCCCGTTCCTATTTCGAGGTTGGGAAGCGACTTATCGATTCCAAATCAAAAAACAAAGATCTCAATGGGATTACCGGAGAAAAATATTTAGAGAACGCACAGATCCTTTTTAAAGAGATAGGCCTAAACTGGGACCTGGAACAGTTTAAAAAAGTAAAAAGATCCCACTACTAACAAGAAATCGCTTATTTAAATGAAGTCCAGTCAGGTCCTTTTTTGGATTTTGGCAATCGCCCATAAAAAAGGTCATCCATATAGGAAAAAATAATTCTGGCCAGTTTATTTCGAGTGATGAGGAACACGATTAATTTATGTGGGAATGTCCGTGCATGACTCCAGGGACAGGTCATCATGCACCGATTACAATCAGTTCCTATTTTCCCCCAGTATTCAAAACATGTCTCCGCATTCAGCTTCCATCTAATTGAACCGTTGATTTCTGTTTGCGCTCCTTCTGGAATAGATTTTGATGGGCAGCAGACAGCGCATTTTTTACATACCTCACAAAAATGCGCTACCCCGATATCAACAGGCTTATCCGGAACAAGAGTAAGATCAGTTGTTATCGCGCTCAATCTTACTCTTGGGCCCAGTTCTTTGGTCATAAGATAACCCATTCGGTTTATCTCACCCAACCCCGCATCCACAGCAAGAGGAACCATCAGACCATCATAATGTCGGAAATGATTTGCAGTGGCTGAATATCCCAGGTTTGCAATAAAAGAGGCTATTTGTGTAGAAATAAAAGCCCCTTTTGCATAATTGAACATACTCTCAACACTCGTGGGTGTGTGAGGTGCAGTGCCTACAAGATCAAAATCCATTTCTTCTGCCACCACGATTACATACTTGTGATCCACATTAATTTTTTCACCCCAGTCATCCCAATTTTCCCTGAATATTTCCCCTCGATGTGAATACATCCATGAGGGATTTAATTTTGTAATTCCGACAAGGTTTGCACCAAGCCTTTTTGCATAACCTTTAATGCGTATGGTTGCTTCATTTGTTGATCAGCGTGCAATAATGACCCCTACATAATAAAATCAGCGTCGAATA
>CAZLTD010000124.1:0-16336 GCA_964562385.1 uncultured Desulfobacula sp. | reverse complement strand
AAAAAAGAGCGCGCCCGGGAAAAGGAGAGTCTTCCCGGGCGCTTTATCAACCACAATATCTATATTACAACGTCTTGCTTAAAATCAACTAGGAAACATTTTGTCATCAATATCCAGGGCGGCACTGCTGGTATTCATCAGTGCGGCAAATCTTCCAAGGGTGATCGGAAGCTGTGTCTCGGTAAAGAACTGCAGGGATTTAATGATACCTGCATAAAAAGCTTTGTCTTTCTTTTTGGCTTTTTCAAGTTTTTGAGCTGCAATGGTGGCTCGCCATAAAAGCATCCATGCCATGGTGACATCGCCGGTGGCATCCTGGAACGGATGGGCATTGGCAAATGCATTCAATACTTTTTCCGACATGGCGGTCTGACCCATGTGGATGGCTACTTCGGCAAGTTTGTTCATGACCTCTTCAACTTTTACCGCATAGGTTTCAAGTTCAGGAATGGCTTTACCGGCAATAACTGCTTTTTGCATCTCTCCGAACAGATCCATGATGGGCTTGCCCTTGTTCAGCCCCAGTTTTCTTCCCAGAAGATCCATTGCCTGGATGCCGTTGGTGCCTTCATAAATCAGGGTAATACGGCAGTCCCGTAACAGCTGGGCCATGGGATACTCTTCGATAAAACCGTATCCGCCGTAAATTTGCATGCCATGGCTGCAGATTTCAAAAGAGCGGTCGGTGACATAGCCTTTGGCAATGGGGGTCAACACTTCAACAAACCCATGGTATTTGTCTTTTTCTTCCTGGGTCGGGGCGTGCAGCGCCATGTCTGCGCAGTACTGGACAAAGTAGAGAAGGGATCTCATGCCTTCCACATAAGTTTTCATCATCATCAGCTGGCGTCTGACATCGGGATGCCTCATGATGCTGACGGATTTGGCATCGGGGTCCATGAACTGCAGGATATCTTTTCCCTGAACCCTGTTTTTGGCATAATCAAGTGCATACATGTAGGCTGCCGTGGCGCAGGCAAATCCCTGGAATCCCACAAGACGCCTTGCTTCATTCATCATCAGGAACATCGCTTTCATGCCCTTGTTCTCATCCCCTAAAAGGGTTCCCACACAATTGCCTTTGGAGCCTAAAGAGAGAGAACAGGTGCTGTTGGCATGGATGCCCATTTTGTGCTCAATGCCTGTACAGATGACATCATTAAATTCTCCGGGTTTGCCGTTTTCGTCAACACGGTATTTGGGAACCAGGAACAAAGAGATGCCTTTTGTTCCTTCCGGGGCGCCTTCAATCCTGGCCAGTACCGGATGGATAATATTTTCCGCCAGATCATGATCCCCGCCGGAAATAAAGATTTTTTCACCCACGATGTTGAAAGTGCCGTCATCGTTTCTAATGGCTTTGGTGGTCAATGCACCGACGTCAGATCCGGCACCGGGTTCTGTCAACAGCATGGTGCCGGTCCATTTTCCGGTAAACATATTTTTAAGGTAAATATCTTTTTGCTCCTGGGTGCCGAATTTTTCAACCAGATGGCCGGCGCCCTGGGTCAGTCCCGGGTACATCATAAAGGGGAAGTTGGCGCCGTTGAAATATTCAGCAGCGGCAGATGCTACGGTTCTGGGCATGCCCTGGCCGCCCCACTCAGGATCTTCAGTCACTGCCAGCCATTCGCCCTCATTGAAAATTTTGTAAAGCCGTTTAAAGGAATCCGGTGTGGTGACTACACCGTTTTCAAGCGTACACCCCTGTTCGTCGCCTTCCTTATTTGCCGGAAGCAGCTCTTTGACAGCAAAGTTTTTTGCCTCTGAAATCACGAGATCAATGGTTTTCTTGTTGAAATCGGCAAAGTCCTCATGGAGTTCGGAAAGTTTTTCCGCCCCGATCTGTTCATGGATTACAAACTCGATATCCCGTTTGTCTGATATTACCTGTGCCATGGTTGCGTGCCTCCTGCTTTATTTACAAAATTAAAATTCAAAATTTATTATGGGTTAACTAATGAATCTATGCTCACTGTATTTTTTGTGTTTACCTGCTTTTCAGCGTGCAGTTTGTATTTGATTATGATGCAATATTTACTAAATAAAAATAAAAACTTAATCCTAAACTTAATCAAATGCCTTATCAGTAATTTCATTTTATTGCCTTAAAAAAGAAAAATGAATACTCATTCATTACATTAAATTTTTTATGTGTCAATAATTATTTTACAAATCCGAGAAAATTTAATAGACTTTTTGCATGGGAAAAATATTGATCAGCGCCTGTCTTACAGGCAGGCTTGTCCGCTATGATGCCAAACGTGTTCCGCTTCAGGATGAGTGGCTCAAAGAGCTGTTGGGCAAAGGATTGTTGTGTGAGTGCTGTCCGGAAGCAGATGGGGGTATGCCGATACCGCGACCGCCTGCCCAGATTGTCGGGGGAGCCGGGATTGATGTGCTCGCAGGTCGTGCCAGGGTCGTGGATATCACAGGCTGTGATGTGACCCGATTTTTTATACGTGGGGCTGAATACGCACTCAGTGTTGTTAAAAAACACAAAATCAAAGTCGCATTGATGAAGGAAAAGAGCCCATCCTGCGGGTCGGACCTTATTTATGACGGCACCTTCTCCGACAGCCTGATAAAGGGCGCAGGTGTTACAACAGCGTTGCTTCGCAAAAACGGTGTTTGTGTGTTTTCAGACAGAGAAAGCGCTGGCTTTAAATCATTTATAAAACAAAACTTCTCCGAAATGTTATTTTAAAATTCGCCTGGGGTAAATTCCGGGGCTTAAGAGGGGGAGGAGTTGAGACGCCTTTGAGTTTTCTTTTGCCTTGCTGGGGTGGTCTCAACCTGTTGATTTTATTGAAGACTATATGATTTAAAATTTGGTTTAAAGTTTTTTTAAACCACGTTCTAATTTTTCTATTGATTTGCATTTAAAATTTATGTTACTCAAGAGGGTGATTTTTAATGTACTTTTAAGAAAATTGAGGTGGTTTTAAAAATTTAGTTTGCAATTTAAGTTATCGTTAAATCGGAGTCACTGACAGGGAATATTAAAAATATATGCGGCGTTTTCCTAATACCCTTATAAAAAT
Source organism: uncultured Desulfobacula sp. (assembly GCA_964562385.1). GTDB lineage: Bacteria > Desulfobacterota > Desulfobacteria > Desulfobacterales > Desulfobacteraceae > Desulfobacula. The sequence continues at coordinate 13,292 of CAZLTD010000124.1, read as the reverse complement.
TATCGACAAGAGCGGTCTGAATATCAACCAGATCAGCAAAATGTCAGGGATATCCAATACATATTTGAATAAACTTAAAAAGGAACAGATCAACCATCCGGGAAAAGATAAAATCGCATCTATCCTTCTGGCCTTAAACTATTCCATTACCGATATTAATAATATCTTAGCCAGTTATGATTATATGCCGCTGAACGATCATGATATTCCGGAAATATTAGAACACAACAAGCGCAGAAAGTTTGAAGGCAGGATTGTTCCTAATTTTAATTATATCCATTTTGAGTTGGTATTTGCAGCTCTTGAAAATATCGGCGGTACAAAGGTTCTGGTCAAACGCCGGCCCAGCGATATATATTTTCCGATGGAACTGTATATGATGAAAGAATTTCCCACTGAGTCAAACAGTGAGGCTGACGGTTTTTATAAGAAGTTTACCCATGCGGTGGTAGCGGAAAGGAAAAAACTGTTTTTAAAGAATTGTCAAAAGGGATTCGGATTTGAAACCTATATGTGCCGAAAGTGCCTGGAACAAAGCTTTTTCAGAAATTTTGGGCCGGATATTCAGAAATCTAATCCGCGGAAAATTGAACTGGGAATGCAATATTTTGCCAACGCTGTTTCCGCTGCATTAAAGGCCCCACAGCAGCATAAGAATCGAGTGGTGAAAAAATGTGGATATTTTCAATTTCAACTTCAGGATGCATATGGTATAACGCCTAAAGTGAGTTTTTCAGCGGAACGCAGGCATCAATTTGATGAAGAAGTGGATGAACTCACTTTAGAAAGCTTCCTGTCTGATGCACCAGGTGTTATAGATATTTTCCTTAATGAGATTAAGAGCTCTAAAAATGCAATTGAAACTTCCGACGGACTAGACACGCCGGATGGTTTTCATATATATGTTAGGTCGTTGTTCTCGCAATATGGTATTGAACACGGCTTTGATGCCGCACTTTCAGCTTTGATGGATTATTCTGAGCTTAAACTGTACTGACGGCGAAGCATATGGACAGCAGGATGGGTGGGAACTTAGATTTTAACCTATAAAGATTTGGCCTAAGATTATTTTTAATAATTTGAAAGCTAAAGAGTGTGTAATTTTTATTATTGTTAAGGGTTCAAAAAAATAAATCATTGAATTTTTAACAGGAAACATTAACTCAAATTAGGAGGACAGGATGAAAAAATTAGTTTTATGTGTATTGAGCCTTTTTATGGTGCTCGCATTTAGCGCAGGCGCAGGCGCAAAGACATTTAAAGTAGGACTCGACGCAGACCCTGTATCACTTGATCCGCAGGTACAGTTGTCCGGTGGTATGTTGCAGTTGTCTCACTGGCTGTTTGACCCGCTGGTAAGATGGACCCAGGATGGTCAGTTCGAACCCCGTCTGGCTGAAAAATGGGAAAGAATCAACGAATATCGTGTACGGTTTTTCCTTAGAAAAGGCGTTAAATTTCACAGCGGCAACGAATTTACTGCCAAAGACGTGAAATGGTCCTTTGACCGCATGAAAAAAAGTGTTGATTTCAAAGGTCTGGTAGAACCTTTCGTCGGTGTTGGTGTTATTGATGACTATACAGTGGACATTGTTACCACAAAAGCATATCCCCTTCTTCTGAACATGGCGACCTACTTTTTTGCCATGGACTCTGCCTTTTATACAGGTGAAGATGCAAACGGCCAGCCCAAAGACATGCTTTTAAAAGTCGGCGAATCCTTTGCTTTGAACAACGCATCAGGAACCGGCCCCTTTATCGTCACCAAAAGAGAACACAATGTTGTTCTTGAAATGAAAAGAAACGAAGCTTACTGGGATACCAAATCTGCAGGTAACGTCACAAAATTTGTCCTGACCCCGATTAAAGAAAATGCAACAAGAGTTGCAGCTCTTCTGTCCGGCGATGTCGATTTTATCTCTCCGGTACCTCCCCAGGATTTTAAAAGAATTGAATCCGACAGCAAGGTAAAACTGGTTACCATCAACGGCGGCCGTATCATTACCTTCCAGATGAACCAGAACCGTGTTGAAGCTTTTAAAGATGCCAGAGTCCGTCAGGCTATTGCCTATGCGGTTAACAATACAGGTATCGTAAAAAAGATCATGAAGGGTAAAGCCATTGCAGCAGCCCAGCAGTCTCCTCCGGGATATGCCGGTCATAATGAAGCTCTTAAACCCAGATTTGATGTTAACAAAGCCAAAGCACTGTTAAAAGAAGCCGGTTATACTAACGGTCTTGAAATCACCATGATGGCTCCCAACAACCGTTATGTGAATGATGCTAAAATTGCTGAAGCCACTGCACAGATGCTGGGTAAAATCGGTATCAAGGTTAGCCTTAAAACCATGCCCAAAGCTCAGTACTGGCCTGAATTTGATAACAGAGCCGCTGACATGATGATGATCGGATGGCATTCTGATACTGAAGATTCCGGTAACTTTACAGAATTTTTGGGTATGTGCCCCAATGCTGACACAGGATACGGCCAGTATAACGGCGGTAACTACTGTAATAAGAGAGTTGATGAACTGACCATGATGGCACAGTCTGAAACAGATCTTGCAAAAAGAGCCGGATATCTCAAAGAAATTGAGAAGATTCTTTTTGATGAAGCAGCATTTATTCCGTATCACTGGCAGTTGCATTCCTATGGTGCGAAAAATAATTTTGATATTGCACCCGTTCTCAACGCTCAGAACTTCCCCTACTTTGGAGACCTTGTCGTCAAGTAGCTGTTAGCAACATTTCGTAAACAACCAAATTTCGCTCCCCCAAAGATTTTTTTGGGGGAGCGAACCTTATAAGAGAAAAGTAAATATAAAATGTTTGCATTTATTATACGAAGGATCATCCAGGCGATCGTAGTCATGATGATCATCGGCCTTATCGGGTTCTCCATTAAAACTCAGATTGGGGATCCGGTCCGGGATCTGGTCGGAGAACGGGTAACGCCGGCAGAAAGGGCCAAAATGGCCGATGAAATGGGGCTGAATGACCCATTTTTAACCCAGTATGTCCGGTTTGTCAAAAACGCCCTCAAAGGGGATCTGGGAAGATCATTCCTTTATAACAAGCCGGCCCTTGAGGTCATTGCCAAGCATGCCCCGGCCACCATTGAGCTGGTGTTCGGCACTGCATTGATCATCGTTGTTGTCTCCCTTCCATTAGGGGTCTATTGTGCATTGCGGCCACGCAGTATTTTATCGCGGTTTACCATGAGTTTTTCCACCATGGGGGTTTCCATGCCGGTCTATCTGACGGCCATCCTGCTGGTCTTTTTGTTTGCCATTCACTGGCAGGTTCTTCCGTCCTACGGGCGGGGGGAGACCGTTGCGCTGTTCGGCGGACACTGGCCCACCGGATTTTTGACCATCGACGGGCTCAAACACCTGATACTTCCCTGTGTCTCTTTGTCAACATTGATGCTGCCGCTGTTTATCCGTCTGATCAGGTCGGAGATGATGGAAGTGCTTGAAACCGAATATATCAAATATGCCTGGGCCAAAGGGCTGTCACCCAGACGGGTATGGCTGGTCCATGCGTTTAAGAATACCCTGTTGCCGGTGGTGACCGTGTTTGGTGTTCAGGTGGGTATCATGTTTGCCTATACCCTGCTCACGGAACTGGTTTTTCAGTGGCCGGGCATGGGGTTCATGTTTTTGGAAGCCGTACACCGGGCGGACACCTCTCTTTTGATCGCATACCTTGTAGTGGTGGCCAGTCTGTTTGTATTTGTTAATACGGTAGTGGATATACTCTATGGATTCATCAATCCCACCGTTAGAATTGCAGGAACAAAATGAAAACAAATCTTCAAAAATTTAAAGAATCGTATTTTTTATATAGTTTTAAACGGGATAAGGTGGCGATTTCATCCTTTATCATCCTGGCTGTTTTTCTGGGGCTTGCGGTAATGGCACCATGGATCTCTCCCATGAATCCCTATGATTCCGCCAATATCGATATCATGAACTCGGAAATACCGCCCATGTGGATGGAAGACGGTACCAGTGAATTCCCGCTGGGTACGGACAACCAGGGCAGGGATATGCTGTCCACCATGTTCTATGGTCTTCGGACATCATTGATCATCGGGCTTGGCGCTGTGCTGCTGCAGGGTGTTATCGGAATTGTGGTGGGACTTTTAGCCGGATATGCCGGGGGGAAAACCGATGCGATCCTCATGCGTCTTGCCGACATACAGTTTGCCTTTCCCTATTTGATGACAGCGATTCTGCTGTCGGCCATTTTTCAGGTGATTTTCGGGATAGGCCGTTTTGAGCAGCTGGCTATTCCTCTGCTGACCATTATTATAGGGCTTTCCAACTGGCCCATGTTTGCCCGGACCATCCGGGCATCGGTCATGGGGGAAAAAAACAAGGAATATGTGGAGGCAGCCAGGGTTATCGGCCTGCCCAAATGGATTATCATGTTTCGCCATATCCTGCCCAATTCCCTGACATCTGTCATGGTAATCTCCACGATCCAGGTGGCCAATGCTGTCATGAGTGAGGCAGCCCTGTCTTTTCTGGGGCTTGGAATGCCGGTGACAAAACCCTCTTTGGGATCTCTGATCCGGGCGGGACAGGAATTTTTCTTTTCCGGGTCCTGGTGGATTACGGTTTTCCCCGGTATCTGGCTGGTGATTTTTGTTCTGGTCATCAACCTTTTAGGGGACTGGCTCAGGGATGTATTAAACCCGAAACTGTATAAAGGATAAATGGTAAGATGTCACATCTTTTAGAAGTTCAAGACTTAGAAGTTAAATTTGCCCTCAGATTCGGGGATATCACCGCCATTGACGGTGCCAGTTTTACCCTTGATAAAGGGGAAAAACTGGGCCTGGTGGGAGAAAGCGGGGCCGGCAAATCCGTTACCGGGTTCTCTATCATCAATCTGATCAGCAAACCCGGGTTTATCTCAAGGGGCCGGGTTATGTTTGAAAACGAGGAGATCAGTGCCTGGCCGGATGCAAAAATGCGGCATATCCGCGGGAACCGTATCAGCATGATTTTTCAGGATCCCATGATGACCTTGAACCCGGTGTTCACCATTGGGTTCCAGATGATTGAAACCCTGAAGGCCCACCGCGATATTTCAACGGAAGAGGCCCGTAAAATAGCCGTGGAAAAGTTGAAAAAGGTCTATATCCCTTCTCCTGAAAAACGGCTGGACCAGTATCCCCACGAGCTGTCCGGTGGTATGCGCCAAAGAATAATTATTGCCATATCTCTTCTGGCCGATCCAGCCGTCATTATCGCGGATGAGCCGACCACGGCTTTAGATGTAACCATCCAGGCGGAGATCATGGACCTGTTGCAGGAGCTGTGTGAAACAGAGAATATGGCATTGATATTGATCACCCACGATCTGGGTGTTGTTTCCCAGGTAACCGAGAAAATTGCGGTGATGTATGCCGGTAAAATAATCGAGTACGGTTCAACCGATGAGGTGGTTCACAATCCCATGCATCCCTATACCGAAGGCCTGATTAAATCCATTCCGGGCGCTATCAAGCCCGGGGAGGAGCTGATGCAGATTCCCGGCATGATGCCGACATTAACCGATATCCCGCCGGGATGTGCGTTTAACCCCAGATGTGGTTTAAAAGGGGACATCTGCACAAAGGAAACGCCACAGCTTCGGAAAATGACCAACGGAGTGATGGCGGCATGCCATATGAAATAACTGCCATGAGGCAGATCTGATATGTTAAGGGTTGCCTCAAAGGAAAGTGAAAATGTTTTATAAAGACTGGCTGTTCTTTCATAGATAAATAACAAGGGAAAACAAAAACTTAAGATTATGAAAACAGATAATACCATACTCACAGTAAAAAATATCGTCAAACACTTTGACATTTCCGGTGGGTGGCTTGATCAGCTCTCTTTTAAAGGCGGTCCCCATCTGGAAAAGACAACCGTGAAAGCGGTGAATGATGTTTCTCTTTTTGTTAAAAAGGGTGAAACCTTAAGTATCGTTGGTGAAAGCGGGTGCGGAAAATCAACGCTGGCCCGGGTGATACTGGGGCTTTATCCGCCCAACTCCGGTGAAATTTATTACCGGGGAGAACGCATTGATAAGCTTTCGCATGAAAAGATGCTGCCGTTTAGACGAAAGATGCAGATGATCTTCCAGGATCCTTATGCCTCTTTGAATCCGCGGAAAACAGTGCGCCAGACCCTGGAGGAACCGTTGCGGTTTCACAATCCGGAGATGACGACTGCCCAGATTGAAGGCAAAATTGAAGAGGTCATGGAGCAGGTGGGCGTGGATCCGGCATGGATCACACGGTATCCCCATGAGTTTTCCGGCGGCCAGCGCCAGCGGATCAGTATTGCCAGAGCCCTTGTCCTGGACCCGGAATTTATCGTGGCTGACGAGCCTGTGTCTGCTCTGGATGTCTCTATCCAGGCGCAGATCCTCAACCTTATGATGGATCTGGCAAAGAAAAGAGGACTGACCTACCTTTTTATCACCCATGACTTAAGTGTTGTCCAGCATATCAGTACCCGTGTAGCGGTCCTGTACCTAGGGACACTATGCGAGCTTGCCAGTACCGATGATATGTATGCAAGTCCCCGTCACCCCTATACCCGGGCACTGCTGTCCGCCATCCCAAAGGTCGGGGAAAAGGCTGCCAAGCATATCAAACTTAAAGGCGAGGTTCCAACGCCGGTAAAACTGCCGTCGGGGTGTGTGTTCCACGGCAGGTGCGTCTATGCCAACGAACGGTGCTCATCAGAAGTGCCGCAGCTTCTGGAACTTGATAACGGATCTTTTGTGGCCTGTCATGCCGTTGAGGAAGGGCGTGATATGAGCTGACCGGTTTATGAAATACCAGGCACTGCCTGTTTGCGATCATTAAAGCCCCCGGGACATTGTTCCGGGGGCTTTTTTTTAATTCCGGTGCGGATCGTCCATGGTGCTTCCACATTTAAAGGGGATAGCGGTTTTCATATTAGCAGTCGGATTGAAAAAAAAGTATGTGCCGTTCCGGATAGGGTAAAAGTTTTCACTCATGTATGCCGGGGCATCTTTCAGCCTCGAAAATCGTCCATGATTTTCTCCGAGGGAAATCCCGTCTCCTGCGGCGTCCTGCCACCCGAAGGGATTTAATCCGTGAAAACCTTCACCCCATCCTACTCTCTATTTTCCCAATAATATTTTTTGTGAAAAGGGAACATGTTTTTGAGAGCTACTGTAAATTGTTTAATTCCACTTGCATTATAATTTGAACCGGGTTATTTTTAATAAAAAGTCAAACTGTCCTACAGTTTGACAAATACACAAAAAGGAGAATTTATGGCCCTGACATTTGAAAAAATGGTGCCGAAAAAGTCATACCAGCATGTGGTAAGCCAGATCCAGGAAGCGATCCTGAGCGGTGAACTTAGTGTTGGGGACCGCCTGCCGTCGGAGTTAAAACTCAAGGACATGTTTGAAACCAGCCGGGGAACCATCCGGGAAGCCCTGCGGGTGCTGGAACAAAAAGGACTGGTGGGTATAAAAACAGGGGTCAAGGGCGGTGCCACCATCAAGCAGGCAGGCACAGAGCCGATATCCGAAAGCATGGGGCTTTTAATTGCTCATAAGAAAGTACCTTTACAGGAGCTTGCGCAGTTCAGGATGCTGCTGGAAGGGTTTGTCTCTTACGAGGCAGCCCAAAAAGCCACAGATGCTGATAAAAACAATCTAAAACAGATTTTATCCGATATCAGGACCCATATGGAGACGCAGCCCACCGGTTTTGAAGTCTTTAATCAGCTTGACGCAAGGTTCCACCAGACCCTGGCCGATATTGCCGGGAACCTTCTGATCCAGGTGAATTTAAAAACGATTCATGAAAATATCCAATCCTATTTTCACCACTATCTGCCTTTTAATTCCCGTATTCTAAAAGAGGATTACCAGGATCTGGATGGTATTTTTAATGCCGTGGACAACAATGACCCGGATCCGGCCAAAACAAAAGCCGAAGCCCATGTGGCACGATTCAGTGCCCTGATGGAAACTCAAATGACAACACCTGGAGTTGGAAACAGCTAAGGATCGGCTCCAAAATTACTTTATCTGTTGTTTCCAAAATATCCAGTCTTTAAGGGTTTTTGGAAACAATTTAGATCAAGTTATTTTGTAACGATTCCTGGGACAAACGAAAGTCACAAACGAAAGACGCAAACGCATGGATGTATCACCCTATATATTTAAAACTCAGAAATTTTCCATCCACGACGGACCGGGAATTCGAACCACCCTGTTTTTTAAAGGGTGCCCTCTGTCCTGTGCCTGGTGCCACAACCCGGAAAGCCAGGCCATGCCGGATCCTTTAAAAATCGTTGATTTGGAAGCAGTCACAAAACTTTTGATGGCCGATATTGAAAAGGACCGGATATTCTATGATGAATCCGGTGGGGGCGTCACATTCTCAGGGGGAGAACCCCTGTGCCAGCCGGACCTTTTGTTTAGTCTGGCGGACAGGTGCCGGCAGCAGGGGATTCATACCTGCCTGGATACCTGTGGGGCCGCCCCCTGGGATATCCTGGAGACAGCCTGCCGAAAAGTGGACCTGATCCTGTATGATATCAAGCTTATCGGGAATACCGACCACAGGGCCTTGACAGGCCGCGGCAACAAGGTGGTACTGGAGAACCTGGTTCGTCTGTCTGAGCAGAAGATTCCTGTGTTATTGAGGTTTCCCCTGATACCGGGCATGACCGATACAAAGCAGAATATAGATGGTCTTATCTCATTTGTAAAAGAGAATACAATGTACAGGAATATTCACATCCTGCCGTTTCACAAGGCAGGAGAAAAAAAATATGAAACACTGGGCATGGAAAACACCCTGGAAGAGATTTTAGTGCCATCTAAAGAGCAGGTGGCGCAAGCCGTGTCAATATTTGAATCCAAAGGATTTAATGTAACAATAGGGGGATGATGATGAACGAAAGAGTTAATACCTTAAGGGAAAAATCATTAAACAAAGCCGTGAGCCTCTCCCATGAGCGGGCCGTTCTTGTGACACAATTTTATCAGTCCCATGCCGCCCTTGGCCAGGCTGTGCCGGTCCAGCGGGCAAAGTGCCTGAAATATATTCTTCAAAACAAAGAGATTTTTATTGAGGATTCAGAACTGATCGTGGGTGAAAGAGGCCCGCAACCCAGTGCGGTTCCCACATACCCGGAGGTCTGTCTGCACTCCCTTGAAGACCTTGAAATTTTAGACTCCCGGCCAAAGGTGGCCTATCGGGTCAGCAAAGAGACCCGGGATGTCTATGAAAAGGAAATTATTCCGTTCTGGGAAGGTAAAACCATCCGTGAAAAGATCCTGGGGGCCATGGATGATAACTGGAAGAGCTCTTATGCTGCCGGCATCTTTACGGAGTTCCAGGAACAGCGCTCCCCGGGGCATACCGCGGGCGGCAACATGATCTATCAAAAAGGGTTCCTGGATTTGAAATCTGATATCCAAAGCGCCATGGACAGCCTTGATTTTTACAATGACCCAAAGGCGCTGGATAAAAAACAGGTCCAGGAATCGCTCTCAATTGCCGCCGATGCATTGATCTGTTTTGCCAGAAGGCATGCTGAAAAACTTGCATCCATGGCAGAACTGGAAAAAGATCCTGACAGGAAAAAAGAGCTGGTGCAGATGGCCCAGGTCTGCGAGAGGGTCCCGGCCCATGCGCCCACAACCTTTCAAGAGGCACTTCAATATTACTGGTTCCTGCATGTGGGCATCATCACCGAGTTGAACCCCTGGGATGCCTTTAACCCGGGACGGTTTGACCAGAATCTGTATCCTTTTTATAAAAACGATATTGAAAAAGGCCGTCTCACCAAGGAAGAGGCCAAGGAACTTCTCTGCTGTTTCTGGATAAAGTTCCATAATCATCCGGCCCCGCCCAAGGTCGGGGTAACAGCCAAAGAGAGCAATACCTATGTGGATTTTTGCCTCATCAATTTGGGCGGTGTGACCCCTGACAACAAAGACGGCGTGAATGAGCTGACCTACCTGGTCCTGGATGTGATTGAAGAGATGCGCCTTCTGCAGCCAAGTTCCATGATCCAGGTGTCTCGCAAAAACCCGGACCGCTTTATCCAGCGGACATTGAAAATTCTTGCCACAGGATTTGGCCAGCCCTCCATTTTTAATACCGATGCCATTTTCCAGGAGATGATCGGCCAGGGCAAGTCTGTGGCCGATGCCCGGCTTGCCGGTGCATCCGGGTGTGTGGAAGCCGGCGTTTTCGGCAAAGAAGCCTATCTTTTAACCGGGTATTTTAATCTGCCCAAAATTCTGGAAATCACCCTGAACAACGGAATAGATCCACGAACCGGTGATACTGTCGGCCTTGAGACCGGTGATCCCGCATCCTTTGAATCATTTGAACAATTGTTTGATGCCTATAAAAAACAGGTGGCCCATTTTGTCGATATCAAGATCAAGGGCAACAATGTCATCGAACAGATCAATGCCGCATTCATGCCGGTGCCTTTGCTTTCCCTTGTTACCGAGGATTGCATTAAAAACGGAAAAGACTATAATGCCGGCGGTGCCCGGTATAACACCACCTATATCCAGGGCGTGGGCATGGGGACCATTACCGACTGCCTGTCAGCACTGAAGACAAATGTGTTTGATGAAAAATCGGTGTCCATGCCGCAGATGCTGGCAGCCCTTGAAAGTGATTTTGAAGGGCACGATATTGTCCGGCACCAGGTATCAAAAGCCCCGAAATACGGCAATGACGATGAAGCCGCAGATGCTATTTTAAAACAGGTGTTTGAACTTTACCACAGTTGCGTCACAGGCCGTCCCAACACCCGGGGCGGGGTCCACAGGATCAATCTTCTGCCCACCACCTGCCATGTCTATTTCGGCGAGATCACAGGGGCGCTGCCGGACGGCCGGAAAAAAGGTGTTCCGGTATCAGAGGGTATCTCCCCGGTCCAGGGGGCAGACACCTGTGGCCCCACAGCCGTCTTGAAATCCGCTGCCAAGCTGGATCATCTGAGCACCGGCGGCACATTGCTTAAACAGAAGTTCCTGCCCGGATTGATGAAAGAGGACAAGGCTGTGCAGGCCATTGTTCATCTTATCCGCTCCTATTTCAAGATGGACGGCCACCACATCCAGTTCAACGTGGTGGATAAACAAACCCTTAAAAAAGCACAAAAAAATCCTGAAAATTACCAGGATCTGATCGTCCGGGTGGCGGGGTATTCCGATTATTTTGTGAATCTGACCGAAGCATTGCAGGAGGAGATTATCGAGCGGACGGCCCACCAAGCATGCTAATTTAATTTCATGATGTTGTTTGTTGTCTGGATTTTACACGGGCAACAAACAATCTCACCCTCCGGGCGAAAGGTTAGGAAACTGGCCTCTCACGCCGGAAACCGGGGTTCGATTCTCCTGTGCTTCAAGTCAAAATCTAAAACGAAATCGACTACTGACTAATCACCCTGATTTGTGAAAATTGCCGGTGGCCTTCCACAGAGCCGTGGAATCCAAAACCACTCTGTTTTGCACCGACCCAGGGAGCAGCGCCGCCACCGCCGACACCCTGGTTAATACCCACCATCCCGGCTTCCATTCGGTTGGCAGTATCACTGGCCTGTTTTTGTCCAAACACAACCGCGCCCAGGCCATAGCGGCTGTTATTGGAACGATCAATGGCTTCGTCCACAGTTTTGAATCTGCTTATCGCCACGATGGGGCCGAAGGTCTCTTCATTTTCCATGATCATGTTTGGTGTTAAATCCGCAATTACCGTGGGTTTTATAAAGGGAGGCTTTTGGTTGGATTCACCCAAAAGGATTCTGGCACCTTTTTTTTGGCATCCTGTATGTGATCGATGATTTTTGCATGCTGCTTTGTGTTAACAATCGGGCCAATATTGACACCAGGCATGTTCCAGGGGCCTGTTTGGTACTGGGAGGCGATCTTTGTTACCTGGTCTTCAAATTGATCTGCGATTTTTTCAGCAACATAGATTCGTTCTGTTGAGATGCACATCTGCCCGGCATTCTCAAACGAGCTTGCCACGGCAAACCGGGCAGCGGCTGAGACATCAGCATCCTTCAGAACAATCATTGGATCATTTCCGCCCAGCTCCATTATCAGCCGTTTTAGACTGTTGGCCGAACGGGCCATAATCTCTTTTCCCACCGCCTGGGACCCTGTGAAGGCAATTAAATCCACCGGGCTCTCCACAAGGATTTTCCCCTGCTCACCGTTGCCATGGATAATCTGGAGTACATTTTCGGGCAGGACACGATTCAGGGTTTCTATAAACAGGTTTGCGACAAGCGGGGTCTCTTCACTCGGTTTGAAAACAATAGTGTTGCCCGCCATTAAGGTCGGGATGATCAGATTGTTTCCCATGGCCAGGGGATAATTCCAGGGGGATATGATGGCCGCCACCCCAAGGGCTCTGTATTCAATGGTGGTTCCCATGGCAGGAGAATGGGGCTGCAGTGCCTCTTTGGCCTCCCTTGCGATATATGGCCCCCCATGAACAGTTCCGCTTGTTTCACCGTTTGAACGCCTGATATCCTTGCCCATTTCCCTGCTCATGAGTTGGGAAAGCTCTGATATCCGGGGCTCGGCCCCTGCCCAGGCTTTTTCAATGAGGTTCAGCCTCCCGTCGAGTCCAAGGGCCTGCCACCCCTTTGATGCCCTGCGCGCTGACTTTACCTTGTTTTCAATTTCTTGGGCAGTGGCAACCGGGACTTCACCGATTTTTTCTCCGCTGGCCGGATCGTATGATATTAGTGTCTCTTTCATTGTTCTGTTTCCTTTAAATAAATTGCCTGATAACGGCGGTGGTAAATTCATCCACGTTGTCCAGGTTCACGCCGTACCTTTCTTGTGCTTTTAAAGCATGGGACAAAAGCGTTTTGTCATCCAAATCCTTGATACTTGAGAAAATTCCGGTACGTCTGCCGATACGGTAGATCATCTGCCTTTCAGGGCTCATCTCAAGAAATTTTTCAATGGGTGATTTTATCATATCTTTTTCATCGGGAAAGGAGCCGTCGACGCCCTGAAAAAGGTTGAGAATATGATCACTTTTCACCACAGAGGTAATACCTTCCAGGCTCTGTAAAAAAAGAAGTAACTCTCGCGCTGTGTCCAGATCACCAAGCGGGGTAAAACGACCGGCCTGAACATCTTTGGCCAGTGCGCTGAAGTCTGTGACGGCAAGGGTTCTGATTCTGATGAAATCCGGGTTTATCCGGTTCATGGCATCGGCTGTTTCCAGGGCATTGGCTTTCTTA
>CAZLTD010000123.1:0-16357 GCA_964562385.1 uncultured Desulfobacula sp. | reverse complement strand
AGGGGTCAAAATTGGGCGCTGACAGGGGGTCATTTTTCGACGCTGATTGACAATCCAGGGCAAAAAATGCGACATTGTATTCTTTGCCGTTGGCAGTTTTTCCTCGCCTGCTTGTCTTTTGAAGGATACGACCTATCTTTAGTTTCTGTAGAAAAACAAGAATTTTCATCCAACGCAGAAATCGGACAAAAGAAGCCGTTTTTCTACGGAAACTATTTAATAAACCACTGCCTGCTGTACAGAGAACCGGGATGGTGTTCAAACTGAAACGATAGCTACGGGAGAGTCTTTATGAAAACAGCCATTTTTGTCATCAGCGGTTTTTTGGGAGCGGGCAAAACCACCCTGCTCAAGCGGCTGCTCAGTTTTACCGGGGATCTGTCCGGGACCGTGGTGCTGGTCAACGAATTTGGCAAAGTAGGGATTGACCGGGACCTGATCAAAGATACGGCAGCCCAGGATATTGTTGAGCTTACCAGCGGGTGTATCTGCTGTTCGCTTAAGACCGATATGATACAGACACTTCAAGTCCTGGATTATGATTATTCCCCGGACCGTATTGTGATTGAAGCCACGGGTGTTGCGGACCCCAAAGCGATTAGCGACGTGCTCAAGGAGGGGATACTGGCAAAAAAATTCTATCTTGAGAAAACCGTAACTGTTGTGGATGCCGATTTATGGGAAACCCGGGAATCTTTCGGAACCGTCTTTAAAAGCCAGCTTAGCGAGGCCGATATCATCCTGCTCAATAAAACAGATTGCGTGGCTCCCGATGGGGTACCCGGCATGCTCAGGGAAGTCAAGCAGGCGTCAACGGCTGATATTGTAATCCCAACCTGCCACTGCAATGTTGACCCGGACCTGTTCTGGAGCGCCCGGGAACCTTTGGATCACGCCGACCTTACCGGGGCATTTCTCGACACCTATGATCCTTCCAGGGACCTTTTTTCAACCGTTCACGGAGACAAGGGTACAAGTGCGGATGCGGCCGGGTTTATCACATTCTCCTTTGAGAGCACCCAACCCATGGACCAGGAATGTTTTACAACATTCTTGGACAACCTGCCGCTGGAGCTTTTCAGGATCAAAGGCCCGGTTCGATTTGAGGATCACACACAGATGCTTAATTTTGTCGGCGGGAACAGCAATTGGCAGAACTGGCCCCAAACGAAGAGAACCCGCCTTGCTTTTATCGGCTGGGGCGTGGTCGAGCAGCAGGTATTAAAACAGGTTGAAAACTGCATTTTACCGGCGTAAAAGGAAAAAATGACGGGATTCTCCGGTCGGACCGAATCAAGCAAAAACAGAAAAGGATGAAAGAGGTGGCTGCGCGCCATTTCATTTAGTTTCTGTAGAAAAACAATCAATTTTGGTTGAGTCCAAGGCGGATGAAAATTTTAACTGGAGACATACTTTTAGTATTGTGAGCTAAAGCTCCTCTTCAATCCGAAGCTTAAAATTTTCATCCAACACAGGAATCGGGCAGAAAGGAGCCGTTTTTCTGCGGGAACTATCTATGGATAGGTAAACAGCCCAAACCCATACCCCAGAAGCGACAGGCCGAAAAGCGCTGTGAAAAAACCCATAATGGTAATCACCCGGGCCAGATTTGTATTTGCCATATGGGTCCTTGAGGAAGCTATATCATCGAATTCAACAGTCCCGTCCGGAGCACGGTTCTCCTGCTCATATTGTTTAAGCAGGCGTGTTTTATTCCGCCCTTTTAAAAACATATAAACCCCGGCTGATAAAATGATACACCCTGTAATAACTGCGCTTATAAAAAACATAGTGCCTCCTGATTTTTGCCCTCACCATAGGAAAAAACGCGGCAGGATACAACAATTATCGAATTGTATGCATCCTGAACCCCAATCTCATGCCTAAAAAAACATTGCTTTTTTTTGATATGTTATTACAATAGTTATAACATGGAGGTGAAACATGCTTGAACTCAAAGTCAGAAAAATCGGGAATTCACTGGGAATTGTCCTTCCCAAAGAATCGCTTTCCCGCTTGAAGGTAAAAGAAGGGGAAAAACTGTATTTTACGGAAGCGGATGATGGCGGCTACCGCCTGACCGGTTACAATGAAAATTTTTCCAGACAGGTGGCTGAGGCTGAAAAAATCATGCAGGAAGACAAGGACCTGCTCCGGGAATTGTCCAAAAGATGAACTACAACTGGATTGAACGGGAAACAGTTCTGGCCATTCACGATATGCAGATCCAGGAACATGGCGGGGCAACGGGTGTAAGAGATTTGGGACTGATTGAAAGTGCCCTTGCCAGACCGCAACATCTTTTGCGCTACGCGTCACCCGACGTTATTGATCTTGCTGCCGAGTATGGTTTTGGGATTGCCAAGAACCATGGGTTTGTAGATGGGAACAAACGAACCGCCTACGTTGTCACGCGACTTTTTCTAAAACTCCATGGCGTAGATTTTATTGCCACACCCGTGGAAAGGGTTTTAACTTTTGAGAAACTTGGGAAAGGTGATTTCACCATTGAAGCCTTTACCCGGTGGATGAAAAACAATTGCCGGAAATCAGATATGTACCCTTAACCTGGATATTCCTTGAAATATCCAGGCTATCTCTCATAAAAAATTGTGTTTATGCCGCTTATAATTGCTGCTCCTGAAGAGGCCGCGGGAAGCCCTGCTCCGCCGCAGCCTTATACTTGCAGAAAACATAGGCCTCATAAATAGTCGGGTTGTCCTGGAGTTCACCGAGCCTGGCGTCGATTTCCCTTCTTTTCACATCGCGTTTCCACTCTTTCCAGGACTCCAGGGATTCCCACATGCTGATCACCAGTACCCTGTTTGTGTTTTCAGCACAAATCAGGGTTTCACCTGAAATGTAGCCTTCCTGGTGCATGGCGCTGGCACGCAGGTTTTTCAATAGTGAAAAAAAATGTTTCTCTTTGCCCTGACTCACGTCTCTTTTAATAACAACTTTTACAAGCATGGTACCCCCTTTTTTAAGCCCTGAGGATTGACACGGATTCAATCCCCTGGAATGTTGATTAAAAAAAAGAAATAACCGGATGAGAAGAGATCTGTTGAAATTGCGCTAACCCGAATATTTCATGAGAATATGAGTAATAATACTAAAATATTCAATTAAGGTCGTCGGTTATACTACTATTGTGTCCTATAATGCAGGAGACAAAGTGTCACCTTTCAGGCGGAACGATTTCACCTCGTCTGCTTCGTTACAGGCTGCTCTCAGTAAAGCAGCTACAGCTTCACAACCCGATGCCTTGCAGACAAGCCAAACTCGTTCCGTGAAATATCCGGGCGAAATATAAATCGATTCTGTTCAATAGTTGAAGCATTCAGGCAATATAAATTAAGGATACCATAGGGCGCGGATCAATTCAATGTGGCAGGTCCATCCATATGGATTTTGGATGGAAGCTATCAGCCCTTAACTTTTAGTTGTTAGGATAATAATATTTATTTTCAACCAGTTAGCTAAAAGCTGAATGCTAACGGCTAACGGCTAACTGCCCCATTTGGAATTTTTTCATTTCCGGGTAGGCGCTAATAATTAGAGATACTCATAACAGCAAAAAATATCCCTAAGCCAAACTTAACACTACTCTAACAAAACCCTGACATAGCATAACTATTATTATTTCAAATGATGATAAACCCCTTGTGACCCAATGAAAAGGAGACCATGCCATGTCCCTGAATATAAATGCAGACCCTATTAAAGCCATTGTCCTGCTTGCCCTGATAATGGGCAGCATCGTTGCCGTTAAAATGACACCGGTTGAGATTACCGCGAATCATGGCCTTTTGGAGGCCCATTACCAGAACATTTCCACCCTGAATGTTACCCGGCCCGGTTCATCGGCTGTTTTGTGATCCTGTGGCCGTGATTTATAAACAAAATAAAAAAGTTATTAACAAAATTATTTTTCCGGTGCTATACTCAATTTAATTTAGCGTATACCGTTCCTGACTCGTAACCTTTATTTTTGATGAAAGGGGAAGCTATCATGGAAGCACGGGAAATCAAAAAAGACGAACTTGGCCAGCTCCTGGAATTTTACGATCTCCATCTATGGGATGTCAAAGACGATCCCCTGCCGGATGACACCATTGTTCAAGGCGTCTGGGAAACCATTATCAAAAGCCCGAATCTCGCAGCACTCGGGGTTTTTGACAAAGATCTTTTAATGGCATCATGCTCCATTGCCATTATTCCCAACCTGACTCGGGGATGCCGGCCCTATGCGTTGATTGAACATATCGCCACCCACCGGCAGAACCGCAGAAAAGGGTATGCCAGCGCCATGCTCGATTTTGCATCGGATTTTGCCAAGGAAAAAGGGTGCTACAAGGTGATGTTCATGACCGGGCATTTAAGCGATAAAATTAAGAAATTCTGCCAGGCCTCGGGATTTGAGTCCGGTGTTAAAAACGCTTATATCAAGCGGTGGGAATTTTAACCGGTTTAGCCGGGAAGCATAAAATTGACGTAAGAATGTAATGAGAAAGGCAATGCTCCGTTTTGCGGACATTGCCTTTTCATCTGTTTTTTCAGTCAATCATCACAATTGTCCGGATGTGGACTGCAACAATTTTATGCCGGCCTGTTTCATCTGTTCAACAGCGGCCCGGGTGGTATCCTGGGCCACACCCCTGCACAGATCTTCGATCACGATGACGTTAAATCCGGATTTCAGGGCATCCATGGCTGTGTCCTTGACACAATAGTCCGTGGCAAGGCCATAGATGATCAGGGTTTTAAGATCACGGGATTTTAAGATTTCATCAAGACCTGTGGCAGCACCGCCGTCATCGAAAAATCCGGAATAGGAGTCAAATTTGGGGTCACACCCTTTTTTCACGATGGCTTCAAAAAAAGCGGTCTCCACCAGAAGGTCGGCATTGGGAGTGCCCATCACGCAGTGCGGCGGCCACATCACCTGGGAACGGCCGTCTATGTCGATGATTTCATAGGGGTTTGTGCCGTCATTATTGGTATAAAAAGAGATGTGGTCCCTTGGATGATAGTCCTGGGTGGCAAAAATTTTCAACCCCCTGGCTTTCATGATCTTTGTAAAAAAGCGCACCTTCTCCAGATAGGCGCTGTCTGTATCCTGGACAGCGAGACTGCCGTTTTTTAGTTCAGTAAAATCGCCCTGGACATCGACCACCACGACCCCGGTTGTTTCATCGTTAAGTTCCATCTTAAACTTCCCCATGATTCAAATATTTTGCCCGATTGACTGATCCCGGATATTAAAAATATCCAAGAGGTATAGTATCCCTAATTTTGCGTCTCTTTCAAGCAGGAAAAATGAAATATTCACCGGACGCTTGATTTTTAATCTCAATTGCCCCCATACTGGGGCTGACAACACTTTTTTAAGGAAAACAAATTGATGATCCAAAGCATCCTGGATAATGACCTTTATAAATTCTCCATGCAGCAGGCTGTTCACCAGCTCTATCCGCGGGCACAGGTTCGATACTCTTTCTTTAACAGGGGGAAAACTAAGTTTCCCAAGGGGTTTATCCCGTTGGTGCGAGAACAGATCAACAAAATGGCAACTCTTTCCCTGTCCCGGGAGCAGAAAGCCTTTTTAAAGGAGAAATGCTATTTTCTCACCCCGGTCTATCTGGATTTCCTTGAGACCTACCAGTATGACCCCAAAGAGGTTACGATCCGCCGCCAGGATGGTGATGTCCGCCTGGATATCAACGGTCCCTGGTACAGGACGATCCTGTGGGAAGTCCCCTTGATGGCCATCATCAGCGAGGCCTATTTCAAGGCCACGGGACAAAAAGGATATTCAATAGAAAAACGGCGCCGGATCAACCTTGAAAAGGGAGAGCAGTTTTTAAAAAACGGGGTCAAATTTGCCGATTTCGGCACCCGGCGGCGATTTTCCGCCGCCAATCATGAGCAGTTGATCCGCGATTTAACCGGCACGGATAAAACAGCGCTCATCGGCACCAGCAATGTCCACCTGGCGCATCAATTTAATTTGACCCCCATCGGCACCCTGGCCCATGAGTGGTTCATGTTCCATTCGGTTCTTCACGGGTACCAGATGGCCAACCCGTCGGCCCAGGATGCCTGGGTAAGGGTCTTTCACGGGGATCTTGGCATTGTCCTGACCGACACCTATACCACGGATGTCTTTTTATCCACCTTTGACACCTTTAATGCCAAGCTGTTTGACGGGGTGCGCCAGGATTCCGGGGATCCTTTTGCCTTTACGGACAAGATGATCGCCCATTATAAAAAGCTGCACATTGATCCGTCTGCCAAAACCATTGTTTTTTCCGACGGCCTGGATGTTGAACGGGCAGTGAAAATCCATGAATACTGCGGCGGGCGTGTCAGGGATGCCTATGGTATCGGCACCAACCTGACCAATGATGTGGGGGTGTCGCCCTTGAATATCGTCATTAAACTGACCCGTTGCCAGGTCTCTTTAGATAAACCCTGGCGAAATACCGTGAAACTGTCGGATGATGTCGGCAAGCACACCGGCGATCCTGAAGAGGTAAAAGCCTGCATGGGGTTGTTTCACCTGGATATGAACTAACCCGAATATTTTATGAGGTTATGCTGAAGCAAAATCCTTTCGTAAAATATCCAGGTTAAGAAAAAAATTTTAAACCGACAGGAAACAGTGTAATGTCCCTGCCAGTTCGAAATTCAAACAAATCTTTTTTTTATAACCTTTACTCGAATCCGGTACCCACCGTACCGGCATTTCCCAAATGCCAGAGCCGTGCGGTACGCCGGACAGGCCTGTTGAGTCTGCTGAGCTGGATTGACAGGGTTCTTGAGATTCGGTAGCCCAGCTCTTCCTGTGCCACGTTGAGGGCGGACCCGAAATCAACATCCATGACAACGATATTCTCATCTTCGGAAATACCTAAAGGGGCTCCCTGCCTGTTATACCCTTCCATCCGGGTCTGGATACTGGCTTTCCAGTTCCCGCTTGAAAACTCAAGCGCCATGGTATCAAGGATCACCAGGATAACGGCATCCAGATCATATTCCCGGCACAGCATTTCAGATGCCGGTCCCATATCCCCGGGGTTCCCGGAAAAGAGTTTTGAAATTCGTTTTTTATCCGCTTCATTGTCAAAAGGGTTCACCACTTCAAAATCCCTGTTCATTTCCCAGTAGTCGATGTGAGAGAGCATTCTTTTGCTGTGCAGTGTTGTGGCATGCAGGGTAATATTCTGGGCATCATTCAGGTAGACGGGCAGGATGGCGATTCTTTTTACAGGGGATTGTGCATGGGCAGCCATGACGCCGAGCACAAGGAAATATATGGTTATTGTAAACCCCACCTTGATGAAATGTTTCGCTAAATGGTTCATGTCTTTCCTCCCATACTTTTTGTTATCTCTTTAGGATCGGCTCCAAAATTACTTAGGGGCAAAGCTGTGCATTGCCTTACCTGAACTTTTGTTTTTAAAATACCCCGTCTTTTAAGGGTTTTTGGAAACAATTTAGATCAAGTTATTTTGGTACGACTCCTTACTATTAATATCGAAGGAATTTTTTATTTTTCACATTTAAAGTGATTGCCAAAAAAAACATTACGGAAACTTATATAGATGTGGATGCTGTTAGGTATTAGGATAATGAAATCTATTTTCAACCAGTTAGCTAAAAGCTGAATGCCCGGGAAACAAAAACACCCGGCAGGTCAGCTTTTTGCTGCCCTGCCGGGTGGATTGGTTTTATTTTAAGTTTGCGATCCGGTTAAGAACGTTGCTGCTTAATCAAATCCCGGAGATTGCGGCTGCTCGACATTGTCAGGATCATGGGTGTTTGAAAGATCTCTGGCCCGTGCCCTGTCGCGGTCGATGACAAACATTACGCTGGTGGTTGTCACTCGTCCCGATCTGAAACCCTGCATCAGTTTCACTTCGTGGGGGGAGTAGCGGTAGGGAACACCGTTGATCTTGATGTATCCGCCGGCATCCAGGATATCGTTGATCATCTTGTTGATATTGGTTTTTAAGCGGAATGTGTCCGTATCCTGAGGATCGATTTCAACACGCCAGTGGGTGAAACTTCTCTGGGGTTCGTTGGCAATAATTTCCTGGGCCATGATTTTTGCATCCACAACACCCCTGACCGTATTCAATACCTTGCCGAATACTTCTGCCAGCTCTTCTTCATTGGCGCCGATCAGTTTCAGATCAATGGTGCTCTGCTGGGCCTGGATATTTTTGGCAAGGCCGCCCTTGGCTTTGCCGGAAGAATTTGAGGAAACAACATTGCCGCCACTGCTACCTCTGTTTCCGCCCCAGGCTGTCAGTATCCGGCCAACCCAGGAACCGATCTCTTTTTCAGAATCCCTTACGGCCCTGTCAAAATCGGATCTGGTAACGATATAATCTCTGTCGTCGGCAATGCCAAGGTCTCTTCTGGCACTGTCGTACCCTTCAAGATAGACCTGTGACTGGGCTTTCCAGTATCCGTCAGCAGTTTTTTTGGCTTTTACATCCAGCTTGACGACAATAACGGCATCAAGACCATACCTTAAACACAATTCTCCGGATACTAAAGGAGAGTCCTGCCGGGCGCGTTGCAATGTCCGGTTCAGTTCTTTTTCCGCCGCATCCTGGGCAAACGGATTCACAACTTCAAAATTGGCGCCGACCAGTTCCCTGTTGATAAACCCCATCATCCTTCTATAGTGGGCCGCTTTTTTACCAACATTGACTTCCACACCGCTTTCCGTGTAAATCGGCAGTACAGCAATTCTTGTTTTCAATGCTGCCTGGGCGGACAATGCACCCAGAACGACGAAAAGTGCTGCCATCAAAAGAATCAATCCTGTCTGTTTTCGGCTAATGTTTTTCATGATCTTTCCCTCCCGGTTATTATTTTCGTGTTTTATTTTAATCTTTGCTTTTCAAAACTTAGTATCGAAGAAAATTTTTATTTTTCACATTTTTTTTTAATCATGCCTGCAAAATATGACAAAAAGTATGATCTTGTCTAAAGTTGGCAGCGAAAAGAGTTTGCATCCGACTATAGTGCACCATTTTCTTCTCTATTGCCACGATTTTTATGAAATTTTATTCAAACCCGCTGTCCTGGGAATCGAATTTCTTTTGTGGTTGTTGTCCCTGATATTGCTGACGGGGCCGGTACGGCGCTTTTTTAATCACCGTCGGGATATCCCCGTCAAACCAGGCCCGGGAGGTAAAACCGGACACATAGCTGCCGGCGGTATTCTGGGCAATAAACTGTCCCTGCTCGTCCTTTAAAGGGGTTACCCGCCAGACCGCTCTGAGTGCCACCTGTTTGAGGTCTTTGTAGGAATGGGATTTGGTTTCAGCCATCAGCAGTACGGAACCGGGTTTGAACCGCTCATTGTCCAGCTCAAACAGGTTCTTGTTGCGTTTATAAAAATCAATCTGCTGAAATATGGGTGCAAAATCTTCCTGGCTCACCGAACTTGTCATACCGTCCATGGAGACCAGCGCCTGCTGGAGTTCCTGGATCAGTGCATTCTTAAACCGGGGGTCGGTGCTGATAAAACTGCTGGAGCACAGGACCACCTGAATCTCGTCATCAGAGGCCTTGTACCGGCCGGATGTCACGCCTCGCTTCAAGGAGGCCTGCAGTTCGGAAGCCAGGCTGTAGGCCAGTTGCTCCAGGGATGCATAGGGGTTTTCCTTGAGCCCTGGGGGCAGGGGGTTTGATTTTGCCGGTTCGTTTAACAGCAGGGTTCCCGGACTCTTTGATCCATAGTCAAGCATGGTCTGCGCCTTGAGCCCCGGAATACTGCGTGAATCCGCATCCTTGGCATAGATCGACACCTGGATCTGTTCTAAAACCTCGTCCGGTTCAACATCCACGATATAGACAAGCGAATCCTCGATCAGATCCGAATGTGCATAGGAGTGTCCTTTTAAAGACAGCGGTTTGCCTTCACGCAGTTCAAACCAGTTTTCCCGTGAAAGATTTACAATCTCCCTTTCTGAAGAGAGCTTGGATTCCAGCCGCCGCAGGACAATCTCATCCAGGCGGGAGTAATACTTATTGTTCAGCACCGACTTTGATACGATGGCCGCCGGTGCCAGTCTCGGAACCCGGGCGCGGCTGGCTGCCACGGTATCCATGACAAGGTCTTCTATATTTTGATCAAATTGTGATTTTAACTGGGGTCTGACAGCCCCGCTGTGATTGCAGCCGGTCAAGAAAAGAGCTGCCGTCAGAACACTTAATATCGCTGTTGTAAAAAAAAGCTTTCTCATCGTGGGTACCGTGCCTCCTTTTAAGTTTTTAAATCACAGGATATTTCTTTGATATCCTCTATCAGTATAAGAACCAAAACCGTTTGACAACCCTTATTTTAGGATCGTTGCCTCTCCTTTTGGCGGTTTTATATCTCATGATCGCTCCAGAATTTTCGCCCATGCCTGAATTTTTTTGGAATAGGCTCTTTTATCGATCACCCTTTTTGTTCCTTTTGAAAAAACAAGGATCTTATTTTTAGCTTTGGCACCATGGGCCGGGCCGGCATAATAATATTCCAGGGGATATCTCCATGAGGCGATATCCTTTCTGTCTGGGACGATCATTTTTTTATCATCCAGCGCCTTTTTATACATCCGGTCAAGATACCAGGAACCTGCCATGATGGAGGCTTCAGGGTCAAAGGGATCATTTTTAATTAGTATGCCCTGATCTGCCAGCCCCTTTCTGGCCATTTTAAAGGTCGCGTCAATGGTCTGCATCAGCCCCTTGGCTGAACTCAGGCGGGTTTTCGCATTTGGATTGCCGGCGGATTCAGCCATCATCACCGATTTAATCACCGCAATCGGAATATCAAAGGTTTTTGACGCCCGTGCAACAATATCGTCATAGGGTGCCATCAGGCCATTGATCTTCCCGGAAAAGGTTCTTGCCGCCCCGGGATCAATGAAGGCACGTTTTTCTTCAGCCTCGCTGAAAGGTAAAAATACCGTTCGCAGCAATACCCACGGATCTTTTTTTGCAACCCTGGCCTGGACCGGCTCTTTGGGGGTCTGCCGGTACTGTTCCTGGAGCAGAACCCAGGGATCTGTCGCCGCCAATGCGTTAGTCTGCAGGAGTGATATCATCATGATTGCCAGGATTATGGGTGTTATTTTCATAGGACCACCTTTACAAATGCAATGGAAATCTGGTGGTCGGAAAAAATTTTAAATGTGTCCAGGTAATGAAACAGGGAAATATCCCCTTTGTCCTGTTTTTCAATATACATGATTTTTTGAACCGTCTCACCATCTATTTTTTTTGTTATCCGGCCATCAAGTTCCAGTTTTGACATATCCGTGATCGGATCATACAGGTCATTTCCAAATTTTAGATAGAGCCTGTCCCCCTTTGTTCTAAGGGTGGCGACATTCTGTTTTGATACTTTTGAGTAGCTTGATTTTCCGCTTTTGGTATGATCCGGGGAGTCCTGCCGGGCCTGGGACTGGTCCACGGACATCAGCAGCATGAACGAAAAAACCATGATCAGCAGAAACAGGTACGCAAAAAGATCCTTGCCCGGATCACCGGACACTGCCGCGATATGGATGCCTCTTTTCCGTCTCATGATGCGCCTCCTTCCAGGAGTTCACAGATTTTGATGCTGACGATGGCTTCCAGCCGTTTGGCCCGAGTCAGCAGCAGCCGGGACCCGATCAGGGTAAGGATGACGCCGCCAATGGCAGCGGCCCCAAGCGAGGTATAAAGGGCTGTTGACAGACCCTTGTTCCAGGAGGCGGCAAAGACCTCTGCCGCGGCCTGACCGCTTGCCAGACCCTGGAACATCTCGTTAAAGGCACCGATAGACCCGAAAATCGTTCCGGCAAATCCAATGAGAACCAGGGTACTGACATAGCCGGAGATGGCCTGGAAGTGGACCTGTATCCGGCAGTCTATCTCTGCCCAGATGGCATCCACCACATAGGTGACATTGGCTTTTTTCCCCTGGGCCGTCTTTTCAAGGCGCGCAAACAAAGGGGCAAGAAAAGAGACGGCCGCTGTCTGGTTTTTCGGTACATGCCGCAGATAATCATAGAGCACAACGATGCGGCGAAGCATCAGGTAGAGGTAGACCAGAAATACAGATCCGAAAAACAGGCCGAAATTTTCAAGAAACCATTCTATAAAATCCATTTTCTTTTCCCTTATGCAAATTGGGGTTTACAGCAATCCTGCCTGATTAAGCGCTTCAATATCCCGGGCCCCGGAAAAACAGGCCAGGGCATCCACCATCACAGTTCCGTGGGAGGCAAAATCCACCCGGGTGGGGATAAATACGCCAAATGATCCGCCGCCGGACCTTTTGACCGCCCGGACCACGCCTAAAACATCAGCGGTGGACGGATCGGTATCTTTGGGCAGGTTCTTTTGTTGCAGGCTCCATGCAAATGCTTTCATGGCCCTGGCATAAATCGCGTTCCTGACAAAGTCATAGGTGTAGTAACGCACCTGGATATTGTCGTTTTTCGAGTACCCGGACGTTTTCAGGGCCGGACCCCATTTCCCCCAGGGGTCTGAAACCAGAAAGCAGGTGGTGGAAAACTCGGTCAACGCCGGGCCTGCAATCCTGGACTGTTCAATCAGATCAATATGGGGGGTGTCATCTTTCACCGCCACTACTTTCATCTGGAACAGGTCATATACATTTTCAAGGTTAACAATTCTCAGTGCCACAAGACTGGAGGAGCCATTCAAAACGTCTCCGGCAGACTGCCACCCCTTATAGACCTCAAAATAGGCCTTGGAATCAAGGGTCAGGGCCGGGCCTGTCTGCGGCATATGACCCGACGCTGACGGCTTTGCCTGTTTTGCCTGTTCAATCAGGGTTTTCATTTTATCAGAAACAAGGGACACCTTTTTATCGTCAACAGGTACTGTCTTTTTCAAGTGGTCCAGACGGTTGTCGTAAACTTGGGTCTTCTGCCCGACTGTTTCTGGTTTCAGCGATACCGGTGGTGGTACCTGTGCCGGCGTTGCAGATGCCAGGGCCTTGGGCGTCATTGCAGACGCTTTGGGCTTTTCCGGCTCCCTGGCCGCGGTTGTTTCAGGCGGTGCCGGCAAAGTCTGTTTTTTAACCGGTTCTTTTTGGGCCACCATCTGTTTAACGGGCTCAGGTTCAGCAGCCTTTGGCGTTTTCACAGGCTCTTTTGCCTTCTCTTTTTCCACCTTTTTGGCACTCTTTTTTTCCGGTTCAGGTGTTATGGGAGTTTTCGGCTCAGTTTTCTGATGTTCCACCGGTTTCTTTACAGCAACCTGCTGGGGTTTTTCCGATTGTGGTTTTGCCGGTTGTAATTTTTTCTGGGCAACCGGTTGCGGCTGAGGCTTTTCCGGCTGATTCATGACCGGTTTGACCACTGCTTCAGGGGCCGGCACAGGTTCCGGTTGTGGTTCAAACATATGCTCGACACTGACCAGAACCTGGTTCATTGATTTCCCCATTTTATAGACCATGGAAAATGCCACCAGCATCACCGCAAACAGTGCCAGCGTGATGGGGGTTACCCTCAGCCGGTTGGTTTTTTTATCTCTAAACAGCGCCCTCATTGCTGACTGCCTCCGTGATTCTTTGATCAATTATGGGATCTTCAGGGGCCAGACCCCTCTCCTGCCAGAGTTTTAACTGGCGTTGGACACCCGCTTCTATATCCGGCCAGGTCTGGGCCAGACGTTCCTGTTTTAAAAGATACATTTTAAACTGCTCAGAGGTTTCAAAATAATAGCGGATGCGCTCCATATTCCGCTCTCCCATAGTCCTGGGCGTCAGGTCATAGGCCGCCAGGTGTTCGCAGGTATCCAGGCTGATCCGGATCAGGTCCACATATGTATCAATTTCATCCTTGATATTGGTTTTCATCATCTTGTATTTTTCGCTGACAAACTTGGTCCGTTTCTCTTTTTTCTCTTCCGCCACCTTTTCAGGCAGCCCTTTGAACAGCTCGTTCTCCTTTGCAAACTTCAGGTCATCTTCATACTGGGCATAGGTGGCCAGCTTTGAGCTGTAAAGGACCAGCTTTTTCAGGTTGGAAAAGTATTCGTAGAAATGAATTTTCTGCTGATTTTTCTCGATGGACGCCCGGTTGAATTTTTTCACAATTTTCTCGGACATCTCCTGGGTCTGCGCCACCATGTCCTGCCGTGAGGTTGTGGTGTAATCCTTGAACAGGCTCTGTGCAGAACCGTTGACTGCCGCAAAAAGAACAAGACAGGCAATGGCGATTAATTTATATGACAATTGCTTTTTCATAGTTTCCTCCTTTTACCCCTGAGACCAGGCGGCCCTTTCTTTTCCGATAAATTCCATCTCTTTTTCATAACTGTGCGCACCACCGGTGGTAACGGTTCCGTCATCCACCTGCTGAATACCATCCAGCCCCTTGAGAACATCCTTGACCATCCCATCGATCACACCGTTCAACTTACCGGTGGAATCAGACACGATATCAAGGGTGTCGGACAATTGTTTGAGCTTGGCAAATCCCAGGTTTGACAATGCATCGGCAAACCCTGTGCCGCCGGTTTCCGCCACCGGAACCAGTTTTAAGAAAATATTGTTCAGATCAGACATGACCATGATAAACTTCTTGGGAATGGTCTCGCCGTGTTCGCGGATATTGGCGCGGGTTTTGTCGGACAGCATCTGGTTCATGGAGGCAATCTTCAGCCGGGTTTCATAAAGCACCCGTCTCTGGCTGATAGCCCGGATACGGTTTTTTACGCGCCTGTATTTGGACTGCAGCCGTCTTTTCAGGGCCGGATCATCTGTGGTCTGAATCTGATCAAGCAGCTCTTCTGCCATAACCGCAGCCTGGGTAAAGCGCTCTGATTCGGATTTTTTATAGGTTTTCAGGCTCAGTTCATGATTATCATTAATGGAACGGGTAGCCTGGGTATCCACGATGGATTCGGCAATGGCCCGGTCAAAGGATTCCAGGGAGCGCAGCAGGGGATCCAGGTTCTGATCGCATACATCTTTTAAAGAACCGACCTCCAGGATAATTCTGGCATTGATATTGGCCCGGCGGGCACGGCCGTCCGGATCCTTTCTGTCCAGCATCCCTGCTTTTTCAAGCCGGTCCCGGGTATCTAACAGTTTTTGCAGTTCACCGGTTCGATGGGCAAACTCGGCAAACATCTTCTGGGATGAATTCTTCAACAGTGCCCCACTGTTCTCAATGCGGTCACGGGACCGCTTGGCAATTTCAACCGCCCGGTCCGCAGCATGGGCAAAGCTGGTGGCAACCACCTGGGCAACCATAATGACAAGGACTGCCAGAATGACCAGCCAGACATTTAGTATTCTATCGGATATCATGATGTTCTCCTCTTCAAATTTTTTTAAAATCTTTGCAAATCAAAATTAGATTCGTCTTTTCCTGTCGCCTGCCGCCCTGAAACCTTGATCAGGGAGACCTTTGACTTTTCCCATTGGCCGTTAAAGAAAAAATTTCTCGTATAAATGGGTGTCAAGTGCGCGGCAGACCCGTTTTGCCCGGATCAGGCGATCGTCCTTTTTGGTCTGGGCACGTCTTATTTCAAAACCCAGCCACGCCTTCATCAGCTCTTTGTCTTTCACATCATAGACCCCGTTTCCCTGGGCAAGTTCAACAAAATAGCGATGGGTGGCCAGAGAAAACAGATCCTGGGTCTTGTTCTTGTTAAACTCATGAACCGCTCTGGAAAGATGGCTTTTGGGAACATCGCGATCCTTTTCCAACGCTTTTTGAACCAGCAGTCTCCAGCAGGTCATCTCATTTTCATACAGGGCGGAATCAAGGGCTGTCTGCAATTGATGATCAGACACATCCTCTATATCCATTGCCAGCACTTCATAACAGGAGACCGGGCTTTGCGGCGCCGGTATCAGCTTGACCGTTTCCTTTTTAGCCACACATCCCTGGGCGGCGAACATGAGCATCACCAGCATCAGGGTAAGCTTAATAATATTGGTTTTGTGCTTCATTTTATCTTCCTCCTTTGGTTAAGTTTCTCAGGTGTCTAATTTTAGTATCGAAGGAAAATTTTTAATTTCTCACATTTTTAAAAATTTAAATGCATGCCGCAGAAACCTTAGAATTGTTCCGACCCCAAAAGAGGCGTTCGTATAAGAAGGGTAAAAAAAATAATTTTTTTGAGAATTTTAAAAAAAAGCTTCGATAGGTGACATTAAGACAAACAAAAAAGGAGAACATCCATGAAAAAAAGACTGATTCAAATATTTTTAGCCATTGTATTCATCATGATATCATGCATCCCGGCAAGCGCCGCTTCAGACAAGGATTCCTTTGATTTGAACCGGACACCGGTCTTTGACAAAGCCTACTATATT
>CAZLTD010000122.1:0-16538 GCA_964562385.1 uncultured Desulfobacula sp. | reverse complement strand
GGACGGCTGGATTTGAACCAGCGACCACTTGTCCCCCAGACAAGTGCGCTACCAGGCTGCGCTACGCCCCGATCAGCCTTAAAAACACAGCGACTTTTATCACCCTTTCAAGGAAGAGTCAAGAAATATTCAAGACAGAATGAGAGGGACGTCGGAATTTAATCAGTGTGAGAGGCGCTTTGTGCATCACTTCGCAATTGACCTGGTTAAATATAATAAAATTTGAATTTGTCTTTTCCTCCTCCAATTTGTGTTGACCCGGCACCGCAACAAAAATTTTAACCCCTATGAAAAACGAAAAAACAGGGCTACAAAAAAAATACAAAAGAAAATATCTATAATTTCAACCGGTTTCTCAACACAGGCATAATCCCTGTATTTACAGTATGATATAATAGAACAGATCAACCCGTTAATTCGTCAGTCTAAAAATAAAGTTTAAAAAAAGATATTGACACCCTCTTTTTTGTCTGCTAATGCTTTAACTTTTTTCGTTGCATAAACTAATAATATTTTATAATTGAAAATCATTTAATTATAAGTATTTAGACAATAATTTGCATTCATTTTGCACAACAGTTTGCACAAAGGCGGGCAGTAAAAAAATTATGGAATCGCTGATATATTCAAAAACTATATTAATTTTCGGATGCGGAAACACCCTTTTTGGTGATGACGCTTTTGGTCCCAAGGTCATTGAGCATCTCAATACTCACTATTCCCTGCCCGAAGATCTGCTTGCCCTGGATGCCGGAACCGCGATCAGAGATTTTATTTTTGACCTGCTTTTGCTTGAAAAAAAACCGGAACTCATCTGGATCATCGATGCCCTTAATGTTGATGGGAAAAACCATGGGGATGTATTTGAAATAGATCTGTCAGGTATACCGAAAAACAAAAGATCGGATTTCTCCCTTCATCAGTCTCCATCATCAAATCTGCTTATTCAATTAAAAGAACAGGGCGTCGATGTCAGAATGCTCGGCATGCAGACCCTTGATATACCCAATGAAATAAATCCCGGACTCAGTCTTAAGGCCCAAAAAGCCGTACCCGTCGCCTGCGATTGGATTATGAATAAAATAAAAAGCCGTTGAGCTTTTACTAAATATACAAAGAAAACATTTGATTAATTTTTTTTAAGAGGTGCGTATGGCAGGTAAAACAATTGGTTCCGTTCTAATGGCCGGAGGGGGCATTGCAGGTATCCAGGCAGCTTTGGATATGGCAGATTCCGGATTTTATGTCTATCTTGTAGAAAAAAGTGCCGGTATTGGCGGGGCAATGTCGCAACTGGACAAGACATTCCCCACAAACGACTGTGCCATGTGAATTATCTCGCCAAAACTGGTTGAGTGCGGTCGGCACTTAAATATCGAATTATTAACACTTTCGCAGATTGAAACGGTCCAGGGACACGCCGGTGACTTTACGGTTACCATCAAAAAGCAACCCAGGTTTGTGGATGAGGAAAAATGTATTGCCTGCGGTCTGTGTGCCCAAAAATGTCCCAAAAAAGTCAAAGACGAGTATAATGCCGGCTTGAACCATCGAAAAGCCGCGTATATCAAATACGGTCAGACCGTTCCCTTAAAATACGCCATTGATGCTGAAAACTGTATATATCAGACCAAAGGCAAATGCGGCGTCTGCACCAAGGTCTGTCCCACAAAAGCAATTGATCACGACATGGCACCGTCTTTCATGCATGTCAATGTGGGTGCGATCATCCTTGCGCCCGGCTTTAAGCCTTTTAACCCTACCGGTATCGACTATTACGGGTACGATGAAATCAGCGACGTTGTCACAAGTCTTGAATATGAACGTCTGCTGGCAGCTTCCGGTCCCACAATGGGCCACCTTAAACGTCCCTCCGACGGTGAAGAACCCCGCAAAATAGCCTGGATTCAATGTGTCGGCTCCAGAAACACCAATTGTTCGGACAACGGATATTGCTCAAGTGTCTGCTGCATGTATTCGATTAAACAGGCGGTCATGACGCAGTCCCATCTGCCGGAAAATGCCGAACAGACTATATTTTACATGGATATCCGGGCGGCCGGCAAAGAGTACGAACGGTATTATCAATCGTCCCGGGACAAAGGGGTCAACTATATTAAAGCACGCCCCCACTCCATACTAAAAGGTCCTGACGGTTATGGCGTTACCATGACCTGGGCCGATGAAAAAGGCAGCCATCATGACGAATTCTTTGACATGGTTGTCCTGTCTATCGGCCTTGAAGCGCCCACAGACGCAGCGGCACTTGCTCAAAAATGTAAAATTGACCTGGACCAGTTTTCCTTTGCAGAGACCAGCAGCTTTGAACCTATCAATACCAGCTGTGAAGGTATCTATGTCACCGGTGCCTTCCAGGCTCCCAAAGCCATTCCCCAGTCTGTGACCATGGCCTCCAGTGCAGCGGCACAGGTAAAAGCGGATCTTGCTCAGGCCAGGGGCTCCCAGGCCATTGAAAAAAAATTCATTGAAGAATTTGACATATCAGGCCAGACGCCGAAAATAGGGGTATTTGTCTGTTCCTGCGGCACAAACATTGCCTCGGTTGTCGATGTTGCGGCAGTTGCAGAGTATGCAGCCACCCTGCCCGGCGTAGACTATGTCCAGAACAACATGTTTTCCTGCTCGTCAGATACCCAAACCCTGATCGCCGAAACCATCCGGGAAAAAGAGCTAAATGCCGTCGTCATTGCCGCCTGCACCCCCAGGACCCATGAACCGCTCTTTCAGGAGACATTGCAGAACAGCGGTTTGAACAAATATATGGTTGAAATGGCCAATATCCGAAACATGAATTCCTGGGTGCACCCAAGTGAACCTGAAAAAGCCACCCAAAAGGCCTGTGACCAGGTCAGGATGGCCATTGCCAAAGTCTCCAAAAACTATCCCTTAGAAGACATTGAAGTCAACATAACACCCAGGGCCCTTATTGTCGGGGCCGGGCTCTCCGGGATGAGTGCGGCGTTAAACCTGGCAGACCAGGGATATGAAACCATTCTGATCGATAAAGATGAAACCCTGGGAGGGAATGCCAATCATTTGAGCCAGACCTGGAAAAACGAGGCCATCAATGATTACCTTGCAGAGCTTGAAAACAAGGTATTGCGGCATGACCTGATCCGGGTGTACCGGCAAACCGTTCTTTCGGCAGTCTCCGGATTTGTGGGCAGTTTTACCGGAGAATTGAATGTTAACGGGAAACCCAAAACCATTGAATTCGGGGCCTGTATCCTGGCCACGGGAGCCACTGAATATAAACCGGATGAATATCTTTACAAAAAAGATGACCGGGTGTTTACGCCACTGGAGCTTAATGCCGCTGTCAAACAGTATCCGGATTTTTTAAAGAAAACCGATTCTGCTGTATTCATCCAGTGCGTGGGATCACGGGACGAGAAAAGACCCTATTGCTCCCGGATATGCTGTACCCAGTCCATCAAAAAGGCGGTTAAGCTCAAAGAGATGAATCCTAAAATGGATGTCTTTATCCTCTACCGGGATATCAGAACATACGCTGACAAGGAAATTCTGTATAAAAAAGCCAGGGATCTGGGCGTTATTTTTATTCGCTACACTGTTGAAAACAAACCTGTGGTGGCCACGTCCGAATCAGGACTGACTGTTACAGTCTTTGATCCGGTGCTGCAGCAAACCGTACAGATTCACGCGGATATACTGATCCTTGCCACCGCCGTTGTCCCCAATAACACCGGTACCTTTGTGGATATGTTCAAATGCGGTGTTAATTCCGACGGATTTCTCATGGAAGCCCATCCAAAACTCAAGCCTGTGGATTCAACTGTGGACGGCCTGTTTTTAGCCGGTATGTGCCACTATCCCAAACCTGTGGATGAGGCCATTGCCCAGGGCCAGGCCGCTGCTTCAAGAGCCGGTGTTATTCTGTCCAAAAAATCATTAAAGCTGGATGCCATTAAATCTGCAGTCACGCATAATTGTGACGGTTGTGCCCTTTGCATTGACATCTGTCCCTATAATGCTATTGAACTGATAGCGTATACTGACGAAAATGACACACAGCACCGCCGGATCAAAACGAACCAGGCGCTTTGTAAAGGATGCGGTATTTGCGCGGCAACCTGCCCCAAAGAAGGTGTTGTGGTGAACGGATTCACGCCGGGACAGTTAAAAGCCCAGGTAGATGCAATCCTTCAGACAGTTTAGCTGCCAAAGGCCGCCTATATGATTCATCCGGGCGGCCCTGTGATAATATATTAAAAGGTAACACTGTGATTGCTGCCTTACCAAAATAATGGAGAATGAAACGAACATGTCAACTAATTTTGAACCCACAATAATCGGATTCCTGTGCAATTGGTGCTCTTATGCAGGCGGCGACCTGGCCGGTGTGTCAAGGCTTGAATACCCTTCCAATATGAAGGCTGTCCGGGTGATGTGCACAGGGATGGTACATCCCGACCTGGTGATTGACGCCCTTAAAAAAGGGGCTGACGGCATTATGGTCATGGGCTGACATCTTGGCGAATGTCATTACCAGGATGGTAATCATAAAGCAAAAGCCCGATTTGAAATCATCAGACTGCTTTTAGAAGATGCAGGCATCGACAAAGACCGGGTGGCCCTGGAATGGGTGTCCGGTGCAGAAGGACCGCAATTTGCCCGGAAAGTAACTGATTTCACGAATAAAATTAAGATTCTGGGTCCCAACACCTTTGGACAAAAGGAGAGTGTAACATGCCAGTAAAAGTTGCCAGCGAATGGCTCAACTCCTGCTCCGGCTGCGAAATCGCCATTCTCAATCTCGGGGAAACATTGTTGGATCTGCTTCCTGAACTCGATTTTGTTCATATCCCGGTGTTGATGGATCACAAGCATTTTGGACAGCTGGGAGATAAAAAACATATCGATATTCCCAAAGCCACTGTGGGTCTCGTGTCCGGCGGGATCAGGAATGATGAACACCTTGAAGTGGCCCATGAAATGCGCAAAAAATGCGATATACTGATTGCGCTTGGCACCTGTGCCACCCACGGCGGCATCCCCGCCTTGATCAATACATTCAGCAACGAGGAATTGTTCGATAGATACTATACAACAGAAAGCACTGACAAAGGTGCTGCTGTTCCCACAAAGGGGGTATCAAAACTTTTAGACCGCTGCTATGCCCTGGATGAACATATCAAGGTAGATATCCACCTGCCCGGGTGCCCGCCGCATCCGGATCATATCGGTACCGCCATTCTTGCGCTGCTCAACGGGGACGATCTGGAACTGCCCTTTAGAAGTGTCTGCGACACCTGCCCCACCATTAGAAAAGGAAAAGGGGACGTCAAACAGATCAAACGATTCCTGACCACACCGGATTTTGATCCTGATCAGCCTATTGATCAAATGCGCTGCCTTTTAGAACAGGGATATCTGTGTTCAGGTCCTGTGACCCGTGCCGGTTGTTCCGGCAATAACGGAGACGCTCCCCGGTGCCTGAGCGCACGCGTTCCCTGCCGGGGATGTTATGGACCGGTAAAACACGACGGCAACCAGCTTTTGGACATGCTCAACGCCCTGGCCAGCAATGGGATTGATATCAGTAACATACCGGATCGGGACAGCCTTTTAAGATTTTCAGGCGCCCATAACCGTCTGGTCTGTAAGAAGAAAAGGAGTTAGCACATGGGAAAAACTATTAATATCCAGCCATTGTCCAGAATTGAAGGACATGCCAGCATAAAAATCGCCCTGGATGACCAGGGCAATGTCGACAAAGCCGTGACCCATTTTAACAGCATTCGGGGGTTTGAAAAATATGTACAGGGCAAACCCGCCGAGGAGGTCACCCGGATTGTCACACGAATTTGCGGAATATGCCCCTGGCACCATCACCTGGCCTCTACAAAAGCCGTGGATGCCTGTTTCCAGGCTGAAGTCGCGCCGGCCGGGCACATGCTCAGAGAATGCATGCAGAACATGGCCCAGATCAATGATAAAATTCTGCATTTTTATTTTCTGGCTGCACCGGACTTTGTCCTGGGGCCTGATGCTGATTATTCAGTCAGAAATGTTATTGGTATTGCAAAGGCGGCTCCGGATCTGGCCAGACAGGTCATTAAAATGCGGCAGCTGGGCCAGATGATGATGGAAAAATTCGCCGGCAAGGTGATCCACCCGATTGCCGCCGTGCCCGGTGGTTTTGCAAAACCCATGTCACAAAGCCAGCGCCTAAGTCTTTTAGAAGATACAAAAGAGCTGTTTGAATTTGCCAAATTCACCATTGCCCACGCCAAAGAGAATATCTTTCCCAATTACCTTGAGGAGGTCACCACGCTTGGTACGATCAATACCGGATTTATCGGTACCGTGGATAAAGACGGTTCTTTAAATTTTTATGACGGCGATATCCGGTTGATGAAACCGGACGGCTCGTTCTCTGATTTCCACGATTCAGCATACCTTGATTATATTGGTGAGTATGTGGCAGATGTATCCTATGGAAAATTTCCCTATGCAAAATCATGGGACGAAGGTTTTTCCATGGATCTTGATGCCCCCAAAGGGGTTTACCGTTCCAATTGCCTGGCACGCATCAATGTCTGTGACGGCATTTCAACGCCCCTGGCCCAACAGGAGCTTGAAGAGTTCAGAAATAATTTCGGACGGCCTGCCCAGCACACACTGCTCTATCACTGGGCAAGATTGATTGAACTTGTGTATGCCTGTGAAAAGACAATTGAACTGCTTGAAAACAAGGACATTGTCGGCAGGGAAACACGATGTGACGTCACCCCGAAGGCCGGCCGCGGTGTCGGCCATGTCGAGGCCCCCAGGGGAACCCTTATCCATGATTACACAACCGATGATGACGGCCTGATTGTCAGCGCCAATATGATTGTCGGCACCACCCATAATCTTGCCCCCATCAGCATGAGTGTGGAACAAGCTGCCAGAATGCTGATAAAAGACGGCAATGTGAATGAAGAAATTTTAAACAAAGTGGAAATGGCGGTCCGTGCCTACGACCCCTGAATTTCCTGCGCCACTCACCGCCTGGACGGCGGTCCGGTTATCGGACTTGATGTTGTGACTTCTGACGGCAAGACTTTTTTCACGAATACTTAAGATGATTTCTCCCGTTGAAATAAAGGTTTATTTCAATACCATTGCAGCCTTCCTTTGTTTAATCCCACTTTCAAAGGAAGGCTGTTGCAAAAAAGCCTTCCCCGCTATTTCAATCAACTACCCCGCCGCAAGCCTTGTTGGTATTTATTTCATAAATATCCTCCGGCCAAGGGCATCGGGATTTGGGTTTATAGCTTACGCCGTGTAAAAAGCAAAACGGCTACCGCTATAAACTTGATATAGAAATGCCCCTTTTTAAGCCCGAATATTCATGAGACAGAGTGATGCTGTTACGTTGTTTTGGAATTTAAAATGACGAAAAACCATGAAAAATACCGGTGAAAAATACCGGTGGGAGATACCGGTGGGAACGCCCGTGGACCAGCGTCCACACTCAGAGGATATAATCAGCGACCTTTCCAATACCAAGCGATTTTAATTTTTTCCATAAAAAATAGAGCAGGAAAAACCCCGCACTCAATACCAGGATACTTGCAAAACCCGGCAAAGGCGTAAAAGAGACGGTCAAAACCTGGAAATCATAGTTGATAGGTGTGGCACCAAGATGGGCAAAGCCTTGCGTCTTTATGTCATTCATGGCCTGGGAAATGCCGGCAATACCCAATATGATTGATCCTGCTAAAAATATATATCTCATCTATACCCTCAAGTATCACAATTTTTGAATAGAAAATTCCGTTGCTTGAATTCAAGAACCACTGATATCGGAGTTCTTTTGCTGATTAATTAGAGCAATTAACATGCCATCGGTAAAAAGTTTCACGTTGTTTCACCTAACATTTGAATATGACACGTTTTTTAAATTTTCCCACAAAAAAGGTAATTGTATCGGCACCCACCGATTGTGAACTTCTGGTAATAGTATTGTGAAATCTTTTTCACAAGTTGTCGGATTGTTCAGGCCGGCAAAGGGGTCTGTTGCATGGCAGGCTTGCTTATATAATTGTGGAGGTCAGACCTTCGGCAATGGCAAATTTTGTTAATTCGGCAATGGTATGGATTTTCAATTTCCGTTTCAAATTATCTCTGTGAATATCCACGGTTCTAACGCTGATATTCAGCTTTTCCGCTATCATCCTTGATTTGTGTCCTTCAGCAATCAATTGGAGTACTTCACGCTCCCGTCGCGACAGCAGGGAAAATACAGAGATGGACTTCTCACTGCTAAAGACCTTTTCCTTTCTGTCAATCAGATGCATCACCTCTTCACAAAAAAAGATTTCACCGTCAAGAATAGCATGAATTCCGGAGAGCAGCTCTTTGAACGAACAGGATTTCAAGATATATCCGGATGCCCCTGCTTTCATCATGCCGGAGACATATATTTTTTCAGTATGCATGGAAAGAGCCATCACTTTGACCTCAGGATGCTCTTCCAATATCTGTTTGGTGGCTTCCATGCCGTTGAGGCCGGGCATGCTGACATCCATGATTACCATATCCGGAATCAGCTGGTGGGTCATTTCAATTGCCTCAAATCCGGAGGTTGCTTTGCCGACAACATCAATGTCTTTTTCCAATTCCAGGGAATTGGACAGACCGTGCTGCAATATGCTGTGGTCATCTGCGATGATGATTTTAAATTTTTTCATGTGATCATTTCTTTATTCATTCGTACCGGAACAGTCAAGCAGATATCCGTACCAACCCCTGGAGCGGCGTTAATGGTTACAACACCTCCAAAGTTCTGTATGCGCTCGGACAGGCTGTTCAGACCAAATCCGCGTATCTCCTGGTTCTGGACAGCGTTTGTATCAAATCCTGCTCCTTTATCTGAGACATTCAATAAAATCTCATTGCTGGCATATGAGATTTCAATGTTCCCTATCAGGGTTCCAGCATGCTTCAAAATGTTGGTAATCAATTCAGAAACCGCCCTGTATATTGTAACTTTAATGGCATGATCAACCGGAATGGGAACATCGATATGATTAACATAGGAAAACTGGCTGTCATGTTTTTCATTTATCTTTTCGATTAGAAATCCAAGGGCAATTTCGATGTCAAAGTCATCCAGGATCGGCGGGCTGAGCCGATAGATCAAAGAACGTATCTCCCTGACAGACTGCTCTATATACACCTGCACTTCCTGTAAATGTTCAGGTTCCTTTGAGCCTTCAACCTCCCGGATATCCTTAAGTTTTGAAATGCACATGGCAAGGGTCTGCGTTACACTGTCATGCAGATCAGAGGCAATCGCCCGCCGTTCGCTCTCTTCCGTATACACAAGATGCTCGTTTAGCTTGCGCAGCTGGATGGTTCGTTCGGCAATAATTTTTTCAAGACTGTTTTTGATCTGGTTCAGCTGTGAGTTGCTTTTTTCAAGCGCCTTGGTCCGAAATTGTATCCGCTCTTCAAGTTCTTTGGAATTCTGCTTTACCGTCAACTCTGAAGCCTGCAGTTTTTGGGTCATTATTTTAAAGGATCTTGCCAGCTGGCCGATTTCATCATCACGGGTTGAATCAATTTTCAAAGAAAAATCCCCCTGGGAGATTTTCCGGGTGGCAGCGATAAATTCTCTGATAGGGGAAACAAAAAACTTAATGGCACAGAATATGGACAGCAAAGAGACCACAAGGATCAGCGTTGAATGTCCTAAAAATTCTTTCCAGATTGTTGTCAGGCTCTTCTCAAGTGCAATGCCTGTTTTTTCAAGCGAAATTGTCATGTCCGATTCTTTTGCAACGCAGACCAGATGCCACCCCACAGATGTCAGGCGCCCGACGCCTAACAGGAATTTTTTGTCTTCAAGTAAAATTTCTATCAATCCGCTTTCTAACTGATCTATCTGACCTGTCAGTTCCCGGACGGATTGAAATTTTGAATCCGCCAGGCTGTAGTTGAATATATCACTTGAATTCTTGAATTCTGTCATATCAATATCCAGCCCGGCGCATGCCAGATACTCTTTGGGGAACGCAATAATCTGCCCGCCCTTGTTTACCAGAAATGAGAATAAGATACTGCCCTGGGAGGCGCCAATCTCTGAATTATCCCCGATCAAGTCCCGGATAATATATCCCACAGGAATATCTATGCCGGTGATGCCGCGGAATTGCTTTTTTTCGTCATACACCGGTGCAGAGGCGGTCATCATAAGGTCATCAATCACATCATCCTTATATATCCGGGTCCAGTGGGTATCAAAATGACGAATTTTGGAACGGGTAAACATGGTGACAGGCTCCCCCTGCCTTAAATCGAATTGAGATGTCCCCGGAAGATTGAAACAGGCAGATTTCGCTTTGGAATTGGTGGTGTAGTACAGCCCGATCCCGGACATGGTAATGACATGCGTTGCCAGGCTTTCAGCCACGTTCTCTTTGGCTTTCATAAGCATGGGCATATGACGTTCAAGCAAGTTGAGTTCCTCTTCAACCGCAGGGGTAATACGATCTCCTCCCCAATAGACCTTAACTACCGGTTCATATTTCCCTGAAAAGAACAACCCTGAGTCCGGATTTAGTGTCAGGCGCTTTGCATCTGTTTTCCCAAGTTGTTCCTCTTGAAAATATATAGTGGAAAGTCCGCTTCCCATCAGCGCTGTGGCTGTTTTGATTTTCTTAAAAATCTCGTCATATGTTTTTGCCCGTTCTTCGGCAATGGCAGACAGATAAAACTGTGATGAGTGTTTTATCTGCTTTTCATTCACATCATACGCATAGGTCCCAAATTGAGTGAGTGCGGATTTGGCAATATAGAACAGGGGTAGAATAATGAACAACAACGTAAAGCAGCTGAAAATAAATATTTTTTTTGATAAAGACACTTTTTCTTCCTACCCTGTCATCCAGTCCGGACTAATATTATAGTTTGAGGTCAAAGCCATCGTTTTTAATGCATTTTTTACCAATAGTATATTCCTGATTATCCCAGATTATCCCAATAGTCAATTTTATCTGTTGCAATACGGCATGAAATACTCTCCAGTCTGCTGTCATTCGTATAGAGGCTGCCTCTGATAATAGCTTTTTGTTCCAATTTCTGTTCTGCCGGAATAAATAAAATTTCAAAATTGAAAACAGTCCTCCGGTTACTTTTTTTCTGCGCCTTGGACTTAAACAAGGCCATAAATTGTCGCGGCACTCTATGGTCTTATAAATAATTTTTCCAAAATTACCGAACAATTTCTATATTTCAGTGTCAAGGTTAAAAAAGGACGTTTTATATGAGACTAACCATTTAATTCAAAGGAGCGTAAATGATTCAAAAAAAAGCAGGTCTGATGATTGTTGTCTTGTTGAGCATCTGTTTTTTCATCTCCTCTGCCCTGGCAGATTCAGTTGTAAAAGACACATTTCAAATTGAAACCAAGGAAATTAAAAAGCGTAAAAAAGGACCGCCGAAATTCAAGCTGGTTGAATTCCCTCACAAAAAACACTCTCAGGATCTTAAGATTTCCTGTGGCGACTGCCACCATGACAAAGACAACAAACCTTTAACCTTAAAGGCCGGGGATCCTGTCCAACGGTGCGTTGAATGTCATACAAAGCTTAAAAAGGATAAAAAGAACAAAAAAGATATTATGGTTCTTGAAAATGCCATGCACGGCATGTGTGTATCCTGCCATAAGGATGTCAACAAAAAAGCAGGCAATCCCAAAGGCATGAAAGGGCCGGCCCCTGCCAGCTGCGGGAAGTGCCATGTATCCCTGAAAAAAAAATAAACGGTTCCAAGTGCCGGACATTGCCGACCCTTCCCTTCCCATTCCCCCGTGATTTAAGTCAAGACGTGACTGATAAATCCCGGGGAATCTTTCGGAACCGGTATTTATAGGATCATACCCATGGGATTTCAAGCACTTGCCAACCTTGAACAACCGCGACGCAAACCACCCAGTTGACCTTAGGGCTCACTCAAAAATAACTTTACATTTTGAGAGCCGATTCATCCTGCTTATCAGCGTTGTGAAAACACGACATATCTTGATATGTCTTAGTTTCCACGCCTTGCTGGGCAGGCGACTCAACTCGCAAAATTGGTAATTAATTATTGAGTGAACCCTAAGAGGCTATTTAAAAAAGAATCCAAATTGCTACAGACGCTACATACGTTTACCCGGGGGATCTTCCTTTTCTTATTGCACATTTGACCTTTTTGGGCTAAAATTCCGGCATGTTTAATCAAAATCAACTTGATACCATTGATCATCTCATACATGCCAACCTGATAGAATCCGGGCTTGATCACGTGATTTTTATAGATCTGGCCGGCAATGCCATTGCCAAACATGACAACGGTAAGAGCCAACTGGATTCAACCGCTTTTGCAGCGCTTGCAGCCGGGAATTTTGCTGCGGTGGATGCCATGGCAAAACTGGTTGGAGAAACGGAATTCTCCTTATTGTTTCACAAAGGTGAAAAAGCAAGCATTCATTTCAGCAAAGTCACTGAAGACACGATTCTGATAGTCATGTTTAATAAAGAACTGTCCCTGGGACTGGTCCGCTTGAAAGTAGCTGAAACCATTGAGGAAATAAATAAGACCCTGACCGAAAACCAATGATTCCAACTTGGCAGTAAGGCCACCTGGCCTGCAAATGAATGGGGATTGAACTTGGCGCTAATCAATGTAAAAACACGGGAAGTCCAGATAAAGATTGTCTACTATGGTCCCGGC
The DNA here is from genome assembly GCA_964562385.1 of uncultured Desulfobacula sp. Lineage (GTDB taxonomy): Bacteria > Desulfobacterota > Desulfobacteria > Desulfobacterales > Desulfobacteraceae > Desulfobacula. The sequence goes on along the minus strand of CAZLTD010000122.1, from coordinate 3,788 downwards.
AGAGGGGGCAAAACAACCAATCTTGAATACATCAATAAAAAATACCGGGATCAGATTAAAACGGAGATGGTCAGTTTAAAGACCCAGGATGACCGCACGCTGTTTTTTGATTTCCTCCCTTTTGACGTCGGCCAGATAAAAGGCTTTGACGTAACGATCCAGCTGTATACGGTTCCCGGCCAGGTAAAATACAATGCAACCCGAAGACTTGTTTTAAGAGGCGTGGACGGCATCGTTTTTGTTGCTGATGTACAAAAGGAGCAACGCAAAAAAAACATTGCCTCTTTAAATCAGTTATATGAAAACCTTGAAACCTATAATCTTGATCTGTTCAACATCCCTCTGGTGATGCAGTATAACAAAATAGACTTGCGCAAAAGCAGTATTGAGATCTTACCTTCAAAAATCTTGCAGAAAGATTTGAACAGTCTGCTGAAAGTGCCTGCCTTTGAGGCCAGTGCACTCAACGGGGGTAATGTGACCCCTACTTTAAAAAAAATCATTTCCATGACCCTGGCATCCATCCAGGATCAAATATTCTAAGGAGGCTTGTTTGGACGCTATCAGCCAACTTAACACCATCATCAAACAGATGGCATCCGGTATCACCCAAAAGAAGTGTTCGAGCCTGATTGAGGCCCTATCTCAACTGGACAGCCGCCACAAGGCACTTCCTGAAGCCGGGACATTGATTAATATGCTGACATCCCTTGCAAATTACCTGAACTCCCGTATTGCCAGGGCGCATCCGGCTGCCGTCCCGACCCTTGAATCCATTTTTTCGGCACTTGAATCTGTTGTTTCAAAGCCGGACACGGATCGCGCTGAACTTCAGGATATAGTTAAAAATCAACTTGCCATTTACAGGCAGCTGCAAAACAAACTGTCCTCAAGGCCGCCTGAGGCCGCAGCTGATATCGAAAATATGAAAGCGGTCATTCTCGCCATTGACTGGGAGATTACCGAGCAGACCCTGAATAATTTTGAGGTTGAACTATCCCGCCAGATGGAGCGGTTCAGGGAGTACAATATCCACCATACATTTTTAAAAATCATTCAAAGTATCGGCCGGTATGTTGCCTCTTATAAAGCCAAGGCTCATGCCGATTCAATCTTTTTCTTAAGGTCGGTATTTAATAATTTCGAACTATTAATTCTTACACCGGATATGGCGCTGAAAGAGAAAAAGCAACTGCTTGAAGCTGATCTGAAAAAGTTTCAGACATTTAAAATTAAAATCAGAAAGCCGCCGTCACCTGCGGTTACCCGCGACAATGATATTGATGAAAACCTGTCACCGGCATTATCCCATGTAAAACCAACCTCCCATGTATCTTCCGATGGGGATGAAGGATCATTAACATCGCTTGACGATGATGCCGGCACGACAGTTGTGACAACGGATGATCCGACACCAGCCCTTTCCCAAAAGGCGCCCGCGCAAAACGGTTCAACCGATGTGATGGGAGACCTCTTCAATATCAAGGAATCCCCGGCAGATGAATTATTGGATGCCATTCACCTGCTGGATGTCCACGGATCAAACCCGGATCAGGCTCTCAATATGCTCGATGCAGCCGATGGCGGACAGACCGAAGGTGTTAAAAACTATACGCCTGAACGCAGTGATACAGATCCGATTCCTGAGATCGGCAGCCGCCTGGACGCCTTTTTCAACCTGGACGCACCGGATGCGCCCCCCAATGCCCCTGAAAAAACACCGTTGCAGGCCATGCCCAATGATGCCCACCCTGCGGCAGACAGCGACTGTGATGAAGGTATTGTCCCGTTTGAACATGACCGTGATGCCGATGAAATAGTACCGGATCCAGACGAACCGCCCGATGATGAACCGGCAATGATCCTTGAACGCCTTAGAACCAATGTCAACGGTTTAAAAGAGAAGTCGGATGCTTCGTCAGGAGTTGCTGTTTCTGATGATTTGGCCCTATTGAAAACCCGCTATAAAAACAATGTCGAAAAATCGGCCCTGATCGAAATCCTTGATTCGCTTTTCACTTCACTCTATCAAAGCGAACTGTCCGATCAACCAGACTCTGCAATAGTAGAGAAAAAAGGCTTCTGGCAAAAATTAAAAAGCCTTTTTTCCGGATAACCTGTGGACCATTAAATGATTGTTTTTTGCGAAGAGTGCGGTCAGAAAAACATCCTGCCCCAAAACCGGCTGGTTAAAGGAAAAGCCAGGTTCACATGCACAGATTGCGGTTTCAAGAATGCGTATATGCTGACACTGAATCGTCAGGACCGGATGCATCGGCTCAACGAAAAATTGGCGCCGCTTCTAAAAAGTGACCCTTTGATTCTCGGTTTTTTTGTATTCCAGCCGCCCAATGAAATTATACTGCAACACCTGCCCGACCCGTTGACGGAAAATGATGTTCTGACATTGGCCAGACATTTGATCCAAGGCTATAATCTGGGCAGCGATCAATTTAAAAACATAGAAGCACTCACCCTTTATATTGGTGATAAAATACTAACCGTTTTTCACAACGCCGAATTGGCTGCATTCCTGATAATCATTTCCAAAGAGACGCCCCTGTCCGATGATCTTAAAACAAAAGTATTCAGGCTTTTCTCTTTTAATTCCCTGAAAGGGCATGGATGACATGACACATCAAAGTCCAATTTCAGATCTTGCAACAATAAAAGGGGTAGACCAATTTATTGTGACTGACCGTCATGGTCACATCATTGAACAAAGAATCCGCCATCATGAAAGAATGGCACAACTTTTGTCGGCATGCGGCAGCTGCTTTTCTGCCATCGGCAAATCCAACTTTAAATACGCTGTGTTCGAACGGGCAGATCAGGCACATTTTTTTATTTTTCAGGTTGGCAAATTTTACCTTGGGGTGGTAAAACAGATAAACGTTGAAAACGATACTCTAATTAAGAACATCAAAAACGCTCTGACAGACTATAACAAGACCGCATGATAGGAGACTGATATGACAGCACAGACCATCATACTTATATTCACCCTGGTTATTTACCTGATTATCATTTTTGTATTTAACAAGGCACGGATCAAATATGCGGGCGGGAAAGTCGGGAAGGTCATCAACCTGATCCTGATCACGGTCTGTCTTCTGTTTATCGCCGATTATGTCATCATCTTTGACAAGGCGATCGACCCGGATATCCTTGATATTGTCCGGTCGCTGTTTCGTACGGCCGCTCTTTCATTTCTGGCCTACGGCGGTGCCAAGGTCGCTGATTCATAGGGTATAGAAAAGTTAGCGCCCCAGGGTTTTCAGGAGAAAAAGGAGAATATACCGCCTTTGCCGCCATTTTTCTTATCTAATTTGTATTCATTCTGAAATTTAACCAGGGTAATCCGCATATCATTGACAATTTTACTTTTTTCTCTGGATCCGGACTGATATTTTTTTACATACCCCAGAACATTGTTAATATCCTCCAGAATTTTGAACAGCGGCTGGACTCCCAGGATATCCGCCACCTGCCGCAATACATGACCGCAGTATTCGGTAAACCCTGTAATTAAAAATTCTTTGGGATCATCGACCAGGGTCATACTATCCAGCACACCACTGATAACCTGCAGATTGGTATTTTTATGATTTTCCGGGTGATACTCGGCAAATATCTCTTTAAACTCAATGGAAAGCCTCTCTTTGGTCTCCTCGAACAATGAGTAGCTTCTATCCCCTATTTCATCACTGATATTGTCCTTAACAGCCGTTAAAATATCGTATCCATTCACGGGGTGAAGCAGGCAAACCCGATCAGATCCAAGATAG
>CAZLTD010000121.1:0-16942 GCA_964562385.1 uncultured Desulfobacula sp. | reverse complement strand
ATGAATTGTTTCCGGATTTGCCGTGCTGAGCCCCGGAAACATTGTATGGTGCCAGGCAGTCATGGATCTGTGCCGTCAGGTCAACATCGATTCCTGTACCGCTGGCTTCAATGCCATGGGTGGTGCCATTGTTCAGTGCTATCCAGTTTGGGAAAATATTATGGGCATTTAATCCTTGAATAAGAAAAAGGGCCTCCTCGTCCGTTGATAAACCGAACTTACCCTTTATCTCTCCGACCTCTGTTTCAAGTCCAGCCCAGTCCGGTATATAAGGATACAATTCAAGGTTTGCCAGAAGATTTTTGTCATCGTGCATATGAGAGGCATCCACGGCAATAGATGTAATGCCCGCATCAAACAGACTTTGAATTTCAGTTTTGGCGGGCTCAATATCTTCTACCTTTTTGATGCCGAAGTGATCTGCATGGATGGCTACCGGTATGGTGATCCCCAGTTCATTCATGATGGCATCGGTCTGCCGGGCAATATTCCAGAGGCTGACATTGCAATAGGCTGCGGTGCCGCCTTCTGATCTGGCAATTTCAATGATTACGGCGGCATTGGCCCGTTGCGCCGCCGCCAGTGTGCCGCGGATGACAAAAGAGCTGCGACCGTTGGCAGCGATTGTCATGCAGTTTCCCTTCTGCTGCATGGCATGATCGATAAATTTCCCGCTGACGATCAGTGCTTTTGAGTTAGGAAAAATTTTCTTTATGTTTGGGGGTCTACCGAATTCCAGTGCGCTTTTGAAGTCATTAGAATAGTTAAAAGCCGCCATTATCCCCTCCCTGGTATGATGAAGTCCTGTATTAAAATTCTTGTTTGTTTACCGATAATTTAGATTAAATTTAAAATGAGGTCAAACTCTTTTTTTAAAGGGGTCTTGAAGCAGGGGGCGGAATAAAAAAAACGTCCCTGGACATCAGACTTTAAAGAAGCTTGAACACGCCGAATAATTCGCTAACAGATTGAATTAATGTGACTATATAGTTAAAAGCCGCCATTATTCCCTCCTGGTATGCTCGAGTCTTCATATCAAGAGTGTGGACCGAAACTCGGCGGTTGATGGAAAAACAGGGCTGAGGGACAAAAGTGGACTACTGAATATCAATTCACAGGGGTTTTTTATTGACAGGGGAGAACCAGTTTTAAAATAAAAAACAACGTTAATTTGTAACTATTTGTAAAATTAAGATAATTTTATATCTGGCGCCAAGTAGTGTTTAAAAAATATCCGCTTGACTTTTTGGAAAATCTTTTGTTAGATAATGAATCATTATTCATTTGCTTTGAGAAAGGGTTGAACTTGCAAAAAAATAAGTCTGAAAAATATTACAATATATTAAACAGTGCCGGGGCTGTATTTGCCGAACATGGTTTTTATAAGGCAACCATATCGCAGATCGCGGCTCAGGCCGGAGTTGCCGATGGTACGCTCTATCTTTACTTTAAAAACAAAGATGATATCCTGTACCAGTTTATCAATTTTAAAACAGAATTGGTTTTTGAACAGATGCGTTCTGCGGTTGAAAAAGGAACCAGTGCAGAAGAAAAATTGCGGAATCTGATACAATGCCATCTGACCGAATTTCAAAATGACAAAAATATGGCCATCATATTTCAGTCCGAAGTTCGGTATCTTCGAGATATTCAATCACAGATCAAGGATATTTCGAAAATGTATCTGGATCTGTTGTCGGATATTATCGAACAGGGGCAGATAGAGGGGTCTTTGCGGCAGGACCTTTTTGTCGGCCTGGTCAAGCGGTTTATCCTCGGTGCTGTTGAAGGGGTTATCAGCACATGGGTCTCTGCAGACGGGCGTTATGATCTGGTGTCCATGGCCGATCCGCTTGTGGATCTTTACCTGACCGGCGTAAAAGGCCGGTAAATGCAAGTTATTGGCTGAATTATAGTTATTTGCTGAATAAGGCTTTTTGCTTGACGGGATCTTCCACGTTTATTAAAGCTTTTTGAGTCTGTATTCATACGTTAAAGAAATATTTGGGAGGTATAGAAGTTATGACTTCAATAGTAGGACCCGCAAGTTTTAAATTTTTCGGGATATTTCCGGCGGCAATATTGTCGTTTGTTCTGCCGATCATCGGTGTCGGGCTGTTCACCTATATCATGGCACGACGGATCGCACCGCTTGTCAGAGCGAACCCGGATAACCGCTTTGGCAATATAGTTCAGCGCATTGTTAACCTGGTGATTATCTGGCTGGGCCAGATCAAACAGCCCCGGTATATGCTGGCAGGTGTGCTTCATATTATTATTTTTGCAGGATTTTTAATTTTATCAATCCGCTCCACCACCCTGGTTGTTGTTGGTTTCAGTGATGGATTTGTTCTGCCGGGCTTTGATGGGAATCTGGGAGCGATATACAATTTTTTCAAAGATTATGCCGCCACCGGTGTATTGATCGCCTGTATCATTGCAGCTGTCCGAAGGGGAATTTTTAAACCAAAACGGTATGCCGTACCGGAGAAATATGGAAAAGACCACACTGCGGAAGCGGTTTTTGTTTTAGGCGTTATTTCAACGTTGATGATTTCAGAAAGCCTTTTTGAGGCTTCTGAGCTTGCCTATGAATTTCAGCTGACAGGGCAGGGCCATTTCTTGGCCCCGCTGTCGCTGGTATGGATATTTAAAGGTATGCTCTCCTCGGCCCCGTTGAATATACTTCAGGGACTTCATATTTTTACCTATTTTGTCCATGATCTGGCGTTCTTCTTTTTCCTCTGTTTTTTACCCATGGGAAAACATTTCCATGTGATCACATCTGTGTTCAATGTTTTTTTCGGGAGAGTGAAAAAAGGGAACATCAAACCGGTCATGCACGGTGTGTCAGACGAAGAACTGGATGACCTTGAGTCCTTTGGCGTGAAAAAACTGGAAGACTTTACCTGGAAGCACATGCTCGATTTTTATTCCTGCGCCGATTGTGGCCGGTGTTCGGACCAGTGTCCGGCCAATGCCGTGGGAAGACCCTTGTCTCCCCGGTTTATCACCATCAAGGCAAGGGATCTGATGTTTAAAAATTATCCCATGTCCGGGGAAATTTATAAAAGCAACCTGCTGGTTGAAGATATTTATACCGAGGATGAAATCTGGTCCTGCACCACCTGTGGGGCCTGTGAAGAAGAGTGCCCCTTGAGTATTGAATACATCGATAAAATGGTTGATCTTAGAAGAGGCATGGTGGATGAGGGCATGGTTCCCCAGTCTCTGCAAAAACCTTTGAAGGCGCTTGAAAAACGCGGTAATCCCTATGGGAAAATGGAAAAGAAAAGAGCTGACTGGTGGGCTAAGGACAAAGAATTTAAAGCAAAATTCCAGATTAAGAATCTTGCAAAGGACAAGGCAGATACACTATACTTTGTTGACAGTATCACCTCCTATGATGACAATATCCAGGAGATCGCCCGTCGAACATCCAGTATCCTGACCCAGGCGGGTGTAGATTTCGGTATTCTGGGAAAATTGGAAAAAGACAGCGGTAATGAAGTAATCCGGTTCGGCGAGGAAATGCTGTGGCAGGACTTGAGAGATCAGAATACCGACGCGATACTGGAAACCGGTGTGAAACAGATAGTTACCGCAGACCCCCATGCCTATAATGCATTGAAAAATGATTATCAGGGGTTGCCCGAAGTGAAGCATATCAGCCAGGTAGTGGCACAAAAAATTACGGCCGGTGAGATCCAGCTGACCGCCTGCAAAACGCCTGAAAAGGTGTTTGTCTACCATGATCCCTGTTATCTGGGGCGTCACAACGGTGTTTACGAAGATCCAAGAGAGGCACTGGATGCCATTGATGGCCTGACCCGCGTGGAGCTTGAAAAGAGTCGTGACAGATCTTTTTGCTGCGGCGGTGGTGGATTGATGCTCTTCTATGAACCGGAAGAGGAGACAAGAATGGGGGTATTAAGAGTGAATATGGCTGCTGAGGCCGGCGCAAATGTCATTGTGACCGCCTGTCCGTTCTGCCTGGTAAATATCCAGGATGCGATCAAGGTCGCAGGTAAAGAAGGTGAGATAGAAGCGTTGGATTTTGCCGAACTCATTGAGCAGCATTTAGCATAACGACGAAAGACGGTTACGGTAAGGAACGGGAATTAAATAAGTTGTACAAAATTAGCAGATATTTTTGTCGTATTCAAGGCGCGAGGAGGAAGCATAGCGAGCTATGTGACCGACGAGAAACGCAGAAGACGGCGAAAAAAGCAATAATTATGGGTAAGTTATTTAATGTACGTTCCTAAGTATGATTCCCGGCTGTCTAAACCAAACATGGAAGTTACAGGTTTTGCTTATAAGGACTTTCATATAAAAATGGGCTGCGGGTTTTTGGGCTAAAGAGCCTGCAGCAGGTAATTGATCTAAAGGAGGCAATAATGGAAATTTTGGTATGTGTCAAGAGAGTCCCGGATACTGCTGAGAACGAATTCGAACTCAACAGTGACGGCAATGATCTTGATCGTGATGATCTGGTTTATTCCGTAAATGAATGGGATAACTACGCAGTTGAAGAGGCAATCCAGATCGTTGATAAAGTGGGTGGCAGTGTGACCGTCATTACCGTTGGCGATGAAGAATCAGAAGAAGTATTGAGACGTGAAATGGCCATGGGTGCTAATAATGGTATCCTTTTGACAGATGATGCATTTGAAGGGTCTGACGGAAAAGGAATCGCTTCAATTCTAAAGGCAGAAGTGGAAAAAGGCAGTTACGACCTTATTTTTGCCGGTGCACAGGCTGACGAAGGCGCAGGCCAGGTTGGTGGTATGCTGGCAGCAATGCTGGATATGCCCTATGCATCCCTGGTGAATAAGATTGAGCCGGGCGATGGAAAAATTGTCGTGGGCAGAGAAATCGAAGGCGGCAATCAGGAAATGAATGAAATACAGCTGCCTTGCGTGCTTTCCATTCAGACGGGTATTAATGAACCCCGGTATGTCGGTATACGCGGCATCCGAAAAGTTGCCAGTGTTGAAATTCCTGAGAAAAGTGCGGCTGATCTTGGTATTGATGCCGCCACCGTGGGCAGTGACGGTGCGAAAACCAAACGGGTGGACTATTTTGTTCCCGATCTTGGCGATGGTGCGGAAATGCTTGAAGGCTCCACCGATGAAATTATTGAGAAACTCATTGAGAAGCTTAAAGCAAAAGGAGGGCTCTAATCATGACACAGATTTATGCATATATTCCCTATAAAAACGGTGCTGCGGAAGATGTGGCAATGGAGTTTACCTCAGCTGCCAAAAAAATTGATGACGCAGCATCCGTAACTGCGGTTCTTACAGGTTCCGGTGCAGACCTCGATAAAGTGGCCCAGGATATGACCTCGCTTTATGCAGAAGTCATAAAAATTGACAATGCAGACCTGGCATACCCCAATGCGGAAATCGTGAGAAAAGCACTTGTAGCGGTTTTGCCTTCAGACGCGATAGTTCTTGTGGCGCATGATACATTTGGTATGGATCTGGCTCCCGGTCTTTCCGTGAAAATGGATGCCGCTTATGCCGCCGATGTTGTAGATTTTGAAGGCACGGACGGCAGTGTATTGAAAGCTGTTCGCCAGGAACTTGGCGGTGCTGTCAGCACCCATGTAACTGTTGATGTTGCATCCGGTGCCGTCATGACAATTCGTCCCGGATCCTTTGCACCGGTTGAAGACGGTTCTGCAGGCGGTTCTGTTGTGGATAAATCCGGCGATGCCGGCGATCTGTCCGCCAAACGTAAATTTCTTGAAGTGGTTGAAGCGGAAGTCGGTGATGTTGATATTACCAAGTCTGATGTCCTGGTATCCATTGGCCGCGGCATTGAGGATGAAGACAATATCGAAGAGGCCCAGGAACTGGCAGACGCAATGGGCGCCGTTGTTTCCTGTTCAAGACCGATCGTAGATGCTAAATGGCTTGAGAAATCACGTCAGGTTGGCACCTCAGGACAGACTGTTAAACCCAAGGTTTACATGGCCATGGGGATCTCAGGATCTTTCCAGCACATGGGCGGCGTCAAAGGTAATCCCTTTATCGTGGCCGTCAATAAAAACCCGAAAGCACCTATTTTCCAGGTTGCCGATGTGGGAATTGTTGAGGATATCCTCGATTTCATGCCGGAACTGGCAGAAGCGATAGAAGATCTGTAGAAACACGAGATTTATATAGTTATTCAAAAGGGGCCTTTAAAAGGTCCCTTTTTTTTTGTGCTTCCTGCTTGAAGCCTTTGAGAATCTTCCCATAATGTTTGACATGATCCAATGGATCATGTAATTAATTTGTACCGTTGTAGACTCTTTAACCCGGTAATTCACGGTTTTTGAAATTGAAAAACCATATGGCGTCCGGAGTACACTGTGGCAACCCTGACCACTCTCTATCGTGCTTAGAGATATCGTCGGAATGACGCGCAACTCCACTGCGCCCGGAATACCAGATGATGTGAAAGAAGTAAGCGATCTTCGTGATAAAGTGATTTCTGTAATTGCTCTTGAACTGCGTTTTCCAATGGAGATAAAAACGTGTGATAGCAAAATCTGCATCCGGCACTGTTGAGTGAAAAATAGATCCCGGGCAAGACAGGAATGGGAGGACGTGGTAATTTTTTTTGCTATTGGCAATGTGTTCGAAAATAATGAATCAAAGTAAATGTTGATAATATATGTGTCGCCCTGAAAAAACTGAATGGGAAACAACTCGATAAAAGATTTGAAAATAAGGTGATTTGATGGCGGATGTTCTGATTATTGATGATGACAGATTGATATGTGATATTTTAGCAAAGATGATGGAAAAAATCGGTCATGAAAGCCGCTGGGCACTGACCGGTGCCGATGGCCTTGAAAAAGCCCGGCAGGGGATGTTTGATATCGTTTTTCTTGATGTCAACCTGCCGGATGCCAATGGCCTGGATTTGATACAAACCATTAAAACTTCCCCCTCTTCTCCCGAAGTCATCATCATTACCGGTGACAGTGACCCTGATGGCGCGGAAATGGCCATAAACAGCGGCGCATGGAATTATCTGGAAAAGCCTTTCCTCAGGCAGGAGCTGAACCTGCAGGTCAGCCGGGCTTTGCAGTTTAGAAAGGAAAAGGGAAATGTATCTACGCCCGGTGTATTGAAGCGCAACGGCATTGTTGGAAAATCGGAACAGATAGAATCATGCCTTGATCAGGTATCCATCGCAGCCTATTCCGACACCAACGTACTGATAAGCGGAGAACAGGGTGTCGGCAAAGAGCTGTTTGCCAAGACAATTCATCTTAACAGCGACAGAAGCGAAAACAGTTTCGTTATTATTGACTGCTCCGCCCTGAATGAAAATAATGTTGAAAATGTTTTGTTCGGACATGAGAAAGGGGCGTTTGCCGGTGCGGTGAATATGAAAACCGGGCTGATGGAGCGTGCCAACAACGGCACCTTGTTTCTTGATGAAGTGGCACAGCTGCCAATGAAAATACAAAAATCCTTTTTGCGGGTTATAGAAAGCTTTACATTTACGCCCGTTGGGGCAAAGGATGCAAAGTCCAGTAACTTCAGGGTGATCGCCTCCACGACAAACGATCTGGATCAATTGGGCGAACAAGGAGAATTCAGAGCGGATCTGCTATTTAAATTAAAGGGGATTAACCTGCAGCTGCCCGTATTGAAGCAGATTCAAGAAGATATCGTTAAGATAGCTCTGCACTATATCAATCAGTATTGCAAAAAATATCATATAGAAACCAAAGGGGTGTCACCGGAATTCATTGATATCATTACGGCATATGATTGGCCGGGGAATGTCAGGGAATTGATCAATGCCGTTGACAAAGCCATTGCATCGGCCAAAAATGAGCCCACGCTCTATTCGATACACCTGCCGTCTTACGTGAAAGCCAAAGTGGTTAAAGATCTGATTAAAAAAAGTACACAATCAGACAAAGAGGATGACCATAGCTATGCCGGCGGCAATTTTCCAACCTTGCGAAAATTGATGAAAAAAACAGAGGAAGACTATTTGAAACAATTATTCAGCCATACCGATGGTAATGTGAAAATGGCATGTGATATCGCCGGGGTTTCCAGGTCCGGGATGTACAGCAGATTGAAGAAATATAAGATCAATTAGTTTGTACTGATTACTTCTCTTTGGCGTTAATAATAGTGAGTTCAAGGGTTTTAATATTATAAACCCCACAGCAGCAGTTCTTCATGCTCCTGCGGGGTTTTTTTAAAGGTTGAACGCAGTAAATTCTCTGTTTTTTTATTTCACCAGTGGAACGGTTAAGCCGCCATCCATGAGAAACAATACGCTGGCGTCTTTCCCTTTTTCTTCCAGGGCCTGGTCAATGGCTGTCTGAAGATCCCCATAAGGCTTAATGAATAATTTTGAGATCACCTCGGGGTCTACATCCGTGACCCCCCACATTTGTGCCCAAAGCCCAATTTCAGCCATTTTGGCGGCCTTGTGGTATCCTAAAACATACCCTTTTTCAATGGTATCCAGGGCAGCCTGGGGCGTATCGCTGGATCCTAAAAGATCGGCAAAGGCCTTGCCGCCGATGCCGCACCGGCATTTGGCAACAAGAATCATGATCCCATCCTCTTTCAGTGCCAGCTTGGCATTGTCAATTCCCTTCTGGGCCTGATAAAGATCAATGTCCTGGGGAAATTTGACCACAGAGACAACAATATCGGCCTTTTTATCCAGGGGGGCGGCAAACACCTCATTGGCCTGATCTATGGCGGCATGAAACGAATCGTTGATATGGCCGCAGCAGGTGGCATACACCTTGTGGTGTTTGTCCAAAACCGTCATGATGGAGAAGATTTCCTGCTTCACGGTTTTAATGGCATCGATCATGTCTTCGTGAACGGGATTGCCGTCCAGTGCAAGTGCCTTGGCCTCCGGGACCAGTGCCAGTTTATGATTCTGCTCAATGGTCTTGTACCCGGCAATGCCGGGCAGAAATGATTTTCTGCCGCCGGTATATCCGGCAAAGTAGTGGGGCTCAACCGATGAGATAATAATGATCTTGTCGGCCTCAACACCGGCCTTGTTGACATGCATGGGCGTGCCGTTGGTGGAGTCTCCCAGATAGACCATGTCTTCATCTGCCCGGGCGTCATGGACAATAATACGGTCTTTAAGTTGTGTATAATAGCCCCCAAAGATCTGGATATACTCTTCCTCGGACGGCCCCCGGTGTGCGCCGGTGGCAATGATGAAATTATAGTCGGTCTTTTTTAAATCATCAAAAATGAAATCAAGCACCCTTTTTGTCGGGGTGGGGCGGGTGGCATCATTGACAATGATCAGTACTTTTTTGGCATCACTTAAAAAATCTGTGAAGTTTTTTGAGCTAATCGGGTTGTTGATGGCATCCTGAATGGTTTGAGATTCATCACCGATTTCAACATCATTGGCTTCGAGGAATTTGATGTTCAGGTCATCATTCAGCGTTGCAGACATGGAACCGTCTTTTCCATACGGTACATCTATTTTCATAATATTACTCCTTTACCGTATGGGGCCCATCTGGTTCATCTGGTCAACAAAGGTATCGATTTCCGCCTGAAAGAGGTCTTTATCCCCGGCAGGAATTTCAACCAATCCGATGCGATCCGGATTCATTTCCAGTTTTTCAAAGGTTTTTTTCAGGTTGTTCACAAGCATTTTTGCCTTTTTATTACCGTCATGCTGGCAGTCCCCGTCAGGACAGCAGGCAATCAGGATGCCCCGGGCATTGTGAAGGAAGGGGGCCATCAAAAGCCGTGGGTCCAGACGGCCGCCGCACATGTTCACCAGGATTTCGTATCTGTCGTCCTTTGTTTCAGAATCAGGAAGGACAGATGCCTGAAGCTCGGGGTGATATGACCAGTTGCAGGCAAACACGATGGAATGGGCCGCGTCATGGGTCGTCAAAAACTGGGCTGCTCTTTCAACAAGCTCTTCTCTGTCTGTGCCGAAGCTGTTTTCAATCTGGGCGGCGCCGGCCGGGCAGACTTCAAGGCAGATGCCGCAGGACTGACATTTTGCCGGATCTGTGGTGATTTTTTCATCTTTATAGGATCTGGCGTCATGGGGACAGGCTTCCAGGCAGACCAGGCACCGGGCGCAATTGAGTTTGGTGATCGATGTCGTTCCGGGACCGTCCAACCCCATTTCAACCAGGTCTTTTTTGGCGTCCGTGAAAACATCGGTCAGCGCAACCCCTGAGGAGCAGGCTGCCTCACACCGTTTGCAGTAAAAGCAGGAAAACATTTTTTTTGCAGATGATTCCGACGGTTCCACTTCGCCGTTCAGAAGACCGAACGCAGTGATTATTTTTGCCCTGGGAGCATCGGATTCCCATCCGGTATGTTTAAACATCGGGCAGTGTTCAAAGCAATAGCCGCAGCGGATACAATTGGCAAGTGTTCCCTGCCATTTTTCCAGGTTTTTGAATTCTTTAATTTTACTTTCCATATTATTAACCCTTTATAACGTTTTCATATGAATCTTGTTTCAGGCGGCCTGCTGCTATTATTCTATGGGTAGACCGCTTGGGAAATCATTTCCCCTTTAGTGCAAAACGATCAGGCATCTACAGAATACCGTAAATCAGTAACATTGACCCAGTCATCCGGAGCCTGCATCAATTTGCCCGGATTGAGAATATTGTTGGGGTCAAGCGCTTTTTTGATGGTATTCAAAAGCCCGATGGAGTCCGCTTTTTCCACTTTAAAGGATTCAGCCTTTGATAGACCGATGCCATGCTCGGCACTGGTTGTACCATTGACCGACCTGACATACTCATACACTTCGGTAATGGCTTTCTGGGCTGATTTCCACTGATCCTTCCGTTTGGTGTCCATCAAAATTTTGGTATGCATGCAGCCGGAACCACAGTGGCCGTATGCGGTCATGATAATGTCGTTTTTCGCTGCAATTTCATGGATTTTACCGGCCATCTCCGCCATTTTGGAATAGGGGACCGCCATGTCGTCAGCAAGGGCGGTACTGGCCAGATTGTCGTCATATTTTGAAAGGGCCGGAAACAGTTTCTTGCGGCCCATAAATATTTTTGCCCTCTCTTTGGGGTCATAGCTGGCGTGAATATCTTTGCCGTTGTGCTTTTGACAGATTTTCTTCATCTTGTCGATTTCATAATCAACCGCTTCCTTAACCATGCCGTCCGCCTCAAATATCAACGCGGCTGCCACTTCTTTAAGGCCTAAATCCATGGTTTTGTTCACTGCCTTGATGGCAACCGAATCAACAAGTTCCAGCATGGAAGGGTTGGCCCCGGATGCCATAACGGAACCGATGGCCTCGCCGGCATCCTTGAGGGTGTCGAAATTGGCAACCCCCATGCATCGGAATTCCGGGATGGGTACAAAGTTTAAGGTGGCTTCAACCACTACACCCAGAGTGCCTTCAGACCCCACCATCAGTTTATGGAGCTGATATCCGGAGGCTTCCACGCGGGTACGGGCGCCAAGGCTAACCAGGTCTCCGTTGGGCAGTACCACTTTCATCCCCAGGACGGCATCTCTTGTGGCGCCGTACTTGACCGAGCGTACCCCGCTGGCATTGTTGGCGATTTCACCACCGATGGTGGCAATCCTGCTGGATGCAGGAGTGGGCGGGAAAAATACCCCGTATTTTTTTAATGCAAGATTCAGATCATCGTCAACCACGCCCGGTTCCACACGGCAGTAAACATCTTCAAGGTTGATTTCAAGTATTTTATTCATTCCTTTCATATCCAGGATAATACCCCCCTGGACCGGTACGGTCTGGCCGCACATGCCTGACCCGCCGCCGCGGGCAATAACTGGGATTTTGTTTTCATTGGCGTATCGCATGATTCCCTGAACCTGCGATGTCTTGACAGGGCGTACAATCGCCCAGGGTACAGCATGATGGACAGAGGAATCCGAACCATAGACATAAAGGTCCGACGGATCAGTTTTCAGGTTCTCTTCCCCCACAATATCTTTTAATTTTGCTTCATCAATCGTTTTCATTTAGGCTCCCTTTTTGATGAATCTATTATATTAACTAAATCGTTTTTAGCGGCAAACGTCTCATATTTCCATAAAAGGGCTAAAATTTCAATGCTAATCGGTCCAAAGTTGTAAAAATAATGTAAGAATAAAAGGTCTTGCAGCTTGCCAAACCCGGGGCTAAAAGTTTATACTTCATGCTGGTTTCAAACAAAGTAATATGGATTCCAACGGCCACGGGCAGCTTCGGTGTTCGATAGGGGGGCTGCCTGCAATAAAAAATGAAAATCGGATGACGGAATTTGCGGCTTCCAATATAAAGACAAGGACCCATTTATGACATATTCAGTTGAATTTCTTCCCCATAATGTGAAGGTTGATGTAGAGGATAATGAAACCCTGATCCGGGCGGCCATGGACGCCGGTGTGCATGTCAACGCATCCTGCGGCGGCGGGGGCGTGTGCGGTAAATGCCGGGTAATGGTTGAAAAGGGAAGTGTTGAAGGCGGCATTTCCGAGCATTTGTCCGAAGAGGACCAGGAAAAAGGGTACCGTCTGGCATGCATGTCTCAGGTTGTAGAAGATCTTGTTGTCCGGGTACCGGTGGAATCTCAGGTTGACACCGGTCGTCTGAACACCCAGGCCACCAGTCGCCACACGGCAAAAGAGATGTATACCAATGTGGACGAACTCAGAGAAGACGGGCTTTTTATCCCGCCGGTGGAGAAAATATACCTGGAGCTTGACCCGGCAAGTGAGGCTGACAACCAGGCCGATGTGGAACGCATCATTAACCATTTGCGACTTAATCACGACGAGCATCGGTTGACCATGAGCCTGGGCCTGATGCGAAAAGTCCCAAAGATCATCCGTGAAGGGGATTTTAAAGTCACAGCCACCATTGTCCGGCCAGTCAGAAAGGACGGTAAAAACGAAATTGCCAATATTGAAGCCAACGACACCAGTGACAGAAATTTTGCCATTGCTGTGGATATCGGTACGACAACGGTCTATGGACAGGCACTGGATCTGCACACAGGAGAAGTCTTGGGACAGCATGGAGAATTCAACAGTCAGATCAGTTACGGCGAAGATGTGATATCCCGGATTATTTTTACCGAAAAAGGAGATGGCCTTGAGGTCCTCCATGGAAAAGTGGTCCAGACCATCAATAAAATTGTTGAAAGAATCATTAAAAAGGCCGGAATCGGTAGACATGAAGTCACCACGATTACACTGGCCGGCAACTCCACCATGACCCAGCTTCTGCTCAAGATAGATCCCAGGTATATCAGAAGAGACCCCTATGTCCCGGCATCAATCATGTACCCACCGTTTCATGCCTCCGAAATCGGGATTGATCTTGCTGATCATACCATTGCCCTGATTTATCCGGGGGTTTCAAGTTATGTGGGGGGAGATATTATTGCAGGAATCATGGCATCGGGCATGTACCGCGGCAGTGATCTGACCCTTTATATGGACATCGGGACCAATGCGGAAATTGCCATCGGTCATAAGGACTGGATGGTCTGCACGGCGGCCTCGGCAGGGCCTGCCTTTGAAGGCGGCGGTGTGAAATTCGGCATGCGGGCCACCAAAGGCGCCATTGAGGATTTTGCCATCAATCCTGTGACCTATGAACCCATGATTATCACTGTCGGTAACAAGAAAGCCAAGGGCATCTGCGGGTCGGGTCTGATCACCATGTCAGCCAAGCTGCTGGAAACAGGGGTGATTGACTCCAGGGGCAAATTTAATCAAGCCCTGGATACCCCCAGGATCAGACAGACCGATGAAATCTGGGAGTATGTCCTGGTCTATAAGGATGATACCCAAATTGATCGGGACATCACCATCACCGAACCGGACCTGGATAATTTGATCCGTGCCAAAGGGGCCATGTACAGTGCAACCTTAACCCTGCTGGAAGAGATCGGCCTGAGTATCCATGATATTGAAAAGATTATCCTGGCCGGCGGGTTCGGTTCCTATGTGGATCTGGAAAGTGCCATCACCATCGGGCTTCTGCCGGAAATTGACCCCTCTAAGGTGACCTATCTTGGTAATGGGTCGCTTCTGGGGTGCAAGATCAATTCTCTGACCAATGCCCTGCGCCGGGATGTGGGCAAGGTGGTGGGCATGATGACCAATTTTGAACTGGCATCCACCCCCTCCTACATGGATCATTACATGGGAGCACTGTTTTTGCCCCATACCGAGCTTAATTATTTTCCCAAGGTTAAGGAACGGCTGGAAAGGTTACGGCAATGACGCCTCCCAAAGGGTTTGTCAGGCATGTCAGGCTTGATAAACCCAGCCTGGACAACAACATTTCAGATGCCCAGCGCCTGGAGTTGTGCCTTAAAAAAGAGGTGGGCATACAAAGCCTTCATATCCCGCTGACCGTGCTTTTGCACATGCCCTCAAAATTAAGGGCCTGGAACTGGGAAACCAGAGTCGTCGTTTTCAGGGATCGTCAGACCTGGTTCCTTCTTGACCTTCTGCCGCCGGATGGCGAATCTCCGATAACCGGGGTGGCCATTGATATCGGTACGACCCGGGTGGTCATGGCGCTGGTGGATCTTGAAACAGGTCAGGATCTTGGAGAAATCGGTTTTGACAATCCCCAGAAAACCGTTGGCCCGGATGTTCTGGCCAGGATTCATCATTCCAATGAAAAAGGGGGATTAGCGCAGCTTCAGTCGCTTATCATCGACGGGGTGAACCGGCACCTGTCAGCACTGTGTGAGTCCTGCGGGATATCTTCAGACGATGTCTATCTTGTCACCGGGGCCGGCAATACCGCCATGACCCATCTGTTTTTAGGCATAGAGGCCTATGACATTATCAAAGAACCCTATATCCCCGGTGTGAATATCCCGGATACATTTGATGCCGCAGAACTGGGGCTTTGTGTAAATTCAAACGCTAAGATATTCCTGTTTCCCAATATTGGTTCCTATTTTGGTGGAGACCTGATTGCCGGTATCCTGTTCTCAGATCTGGATCAAAAAGAGATGCCCTGCATCATGGTGGATGTGGGAACCAATGCCGAGATCGTTGTGGGCTGCCGGGACTGGCTAATAGCCTGTGCCGGTGCAGCCGGCCCGGCCCTTGAGGGCGGGGTGAGCAAAATGGGAATGACAGCGCAACCGGGCGTGATCGACCGGGTCTGGCTGGATGATGATCAGAATATGCAGGTTCATACCATTGACGATAAACCTCCCATAGGGATCTGCGGGTCCGGCATGATCGATCTGGCCGCCAGCCTCTTTTTATCCGGCCGGGTTGATATCCGGGGTAAGTTTTCAAAGCAACGCTGTGAAGACCGGTTATTTGAAAAAGAGGGGATTGCCAGCTTTATCCTGGTGGAGAAAGAGGATTCCGGAACAGGGGCTCCCATCTGTCTGAGCCAGGTGGATTTAAACTCTTTGACCTCATCTAAGGCCGCCATGTACACGATTCTTGAAGTGATCGTGAAAAATACATCCGGACTTGAATTTGAAGAGCTGTCACGATTTTATGTGGCCGGAACCTTTGGGTCGTTTATCAACCCTGAATCTGCCATCTCAATCGGGATGCTGCCGGATATTGAATTGGAAACTTTTGAAGTGCTGGGCAACTCTTCTCTTGGTGGCGCCAAAAAATTACTCAAAGAGCCCGGCGCATTTGACCGGCTGCTCGCGATACGTGAGGCGATCACCTATATTGAGCTTAATGTGAACCAGGAGTTTATGAATATGTTTTCCGGCGCCAAGTTTTATCCCCATACGGACAGGTCAAGATTCCCGTCGGTGAAGCAAGGGTGAAGGATGAAAGGGCACCGGTCGCAGTGTTTTACGATCTGCCGGAGTAGGAAACTGTAATTCATCAATCATCTGATGCGCCTGCCAGGGCAAACCCCGGCGTAATACCTATGGCCTTGAGAATGCCTTGTTGATTGATGGTAAATGGTGAATTTATTGGCGGACACATCTACCGTTAATACAACGCTGACCCTGTGGGCATGGACAGTCTCTGGGGCATGTGCTGCAGTTTTCCCCTGACTGAGCTTCACATCTACTGTTGCCGCAGGAGGTCGTCGGGACACATCTGCCGTTAATACATCGTTGGCCTTGCGGGCATGGGCAGTCTATTTGGCATGTGCTGCAGTTTTCCCCTGACTGTGGTTCACATCTACTGTTACCGCAGGGAGAAGAGGTATTCGGCTGGTTTCTGTTTTGTAAACAAAATCTTTCAGCGACTTCCCAGGGCCAGAAAAACCATCCACCAGCTCTTTTACAGTCCATGAGAGTGGAATCAAATATGTTTCCGTCTTTACAACACCATCCTGCCTCAGGGGGTAGCGTTCCCGGCTGTTGAGCAACGGCCTGATCCACAAAACAAGCGCAAATTATTAAAAGGGCAAGAGATAAAAAAAAGCAAAGGCGCGGCTTAACTGGATTTTTCATAAACCTTCCTCTTGATCATGATTGGGTTTAATTCCCCGCCGCTTGCGGCGGGGTAGTTGATTTGGCTTTCTAAAAAAATGAAGAGATGTCAATTGAATCTGTATTCTTTCATATAACAGACAATAGATGTTGGCAAGTTTGAATCCAGATATGCAACTTTGCTTAGATTGCCCACTCATCTTTCGAGAGTAAAGACAATACCCGTTCCATCGCATCCGCATTACCGTCGCTGATTGATTTATGGAAACAACCTCTAATCCTGTTCCACTAAACTTCGAAAACTGCGGGCAAGTATGTCCTCGGACAGTTCGAAGTTCTTCACGTTCCACAGGACAAGAAGTTGTAACCCATAGATCATCTGATGCTCCTTGTAATGCGAATCCGACGGAACTGACCACCGTACAGGGGAATACCGTTTGTGAGTTTCATTGAACGGATTCATTTAAAAGGGGTGCGCTTAACCCCGATTTTTGGACCACTTGCTAAGGTGGAATCTGCGTCCTG
>CAZLTD010000120.1:0-17188 GCA_964562385.1 uncultured Desulfobacula sp. | reverse complement strand
AACAAGCCTGAAAAAAAAAGCACCCTGATTTATTTAAAAATGTTTTTCTATAGATCCTGATTGAACGGCAGCTCTATGATAAACTTTGTTCCCCTGCCCGGTATTGAGTGGACATGGATGGCGCCCTTATGATTTTCCACCACGATAAAATAGGAAATATAGAGCCCGAGCCCGGTGCCGATACCCACTTTTTTAGTGGTGAAAAAGGGCTCAAACACTCTTGTTTTTGTGGCCTCATCCATGCCGGGACCGGTATCTTCTATTTCGATTTCAGCAAAATCACCATTTTGCCGGGCAGACACCATGAATTTAGGAGGACGGCCAGATGAATCTTCCATCATGGCATGGGCGCCGTTTTTAAGAATATTAAAAAACACCTGCTGAATCTTGCCCAGATCACAGGGAACGTCCGGCATGGCCGGGTCAAAATTCCGTGTTATCTCAATGCGCTCAAAATCAACCATCTTTTTGATATCATAGTCCTTTTTCAGGATATCAATGGTTTGATTCAATAGTTTATCAATGGGATGAAGCCTGAAGGCACTGTCACTTTTCCGGCTGAAGGTGAGCATACCGGCAACGATATCAGCAGCCCTGCGGCCGGCATCCAGGATTGATGACAACATCATGAAAATATCTCTTTTCTCAAAATAATGATTCAGGTTATCCAGATTGACATCGGATTGCCGGGCAGCTTCCCGATTGACCTCAAGATCCGGCTTTACCCGGTTTGCAATCACCTGGGCACTTTGAATAATCCCGGCCAGCGGACTATTGATTTCATGTGCCATACCAGCTGCCAGGCCACCGATGGACTGCATTTTCTCCGTCTGGATGATCATCTCCTCCATAAAAACCCGGGTGGTAATATTATCCACCCTGACAACCGCACCGTCGATATTTTCACTGATCAAAGGATAGACAATGATGTCATAATAATATTGTTCATTGCCCATCCTGTTTTCCACGCGTTCCTTTTTTTCCACCTTCCCTTTTTCAATGGCCCGGCTCAGCAAATGCTTCCCCTGATTCAGCAAAGGGAAAACTTCGAAAATATTTTTCCCGGTCACCTGTTCAAAAGATTTCCCGGT
The DNA here is from genome assembly GCA_964562385.1 of uncultured Desulfobacula sp. Lineage (GTDB taxonomy): Bacteria > Desulfobacterota > Desulfobacteria > Desulfobacterales > Desulfobacteraceae > Desulfobacula. The sequence continues at coordinate 16,097 of CAZLTD010000120.1, read as the reverse complement.
CATCTTTTTCACTTCATTATTCCACAAGGTGATATTATTTCCGGTATCCACCCCAATGATCATGGACGGCATGGAGTTAATAATTTCAGACAGCAGCGCACGCAAAGAAACATTGGAATCCTCAGCCGTTGTCTTTGACTGCTCCAGCTCAATCATGGCCAGCTGGATGCTGTCTGCCATGGCATTGAACGTCCGGCTTAACACCCCGATCTCATCCGAGGAGCCGATGTCCAGCCGGTAGCCCATCTCTCCTCTCTGGAACCGGGAAATCCCCCGTATCATGGTGGTAATTTTACCGGTCAGAGCCGATGCCATCATCACGGCTATGATGATCACCAGGACGATCATGACAATGGTGTAACCCGTCAGGCGGGTGGCCGTGTCCTGCAGGGATGCGACAATAACGGCCTGATTGGCCGTATTCTGCTGTTTAATCGTATGAACAAACGTATCTTCAGCCTGCTTAATGTCCCGGGCGGTGACCATGGCCGGTTTATGGAACTCATCCACATTGGCCCCGATGGTAACAAACCCGAACCCCCTTTTATGATGGCCATACCGGCCGGTGTAGTAAGGCACACTGGCAGCCGTGGTCAGCTTTTTCAAGCCACTCCAGTGAATCACAAAAGATCCGGAACCTCCCTTTTGCGTCAGATTCACCCATCCGTCACACTGGGGAGCAAAATTGAGATACCGGCAGTCAAGGGCCACCAGCCCCTGCCGGATCAGTTCTTTTGACGGCGGCTTTGAAAGGGCCTGGTTGTCAAATTCTTTTAAACCGGCTAAAAATTGTGAAATCTGAATTCCGCTGTCTTCAAATTCCCGGTAATGGGCCTGCTCCAGCCATGGAACTGCGGGCAAACCTGTTGCGGGATCATATCCCACGATAAAATAATCCCTGGGGTGAGAAATATTCCTGCCCTTATAGTCCCATAAAAAAGCATAATTGCCCGAAGCGGCATCTGAAATCGCCGAGTATCTCTCTTCCGTGGGAACGATATGGTCCGTGAATTCCATAACATGGGTATGATCTAAAGCCAGGGTGACATACCCGACAATTTCATCTTTTTCAACCACGGGCATGGCCCACCGGATGAGCCCCTGGAATCGCCTGCCAACCGGATTTTCCTTGCCCGCATACCCGGATGCATGGGGGGAAAAATTCTTTCCCATCTTTTTTGCCCGCTGTTTTGTGTAGGGCCCGATCATATGCGTTTTCACATATGCCCCGATCACCTCTGAAACATAAATCTGACCTGGCTGAAGCGTTTTCAACGCCTTAAAGTAGGTTTCGGCACGACAATAGGTCTGTTTTTGATCTGAAATATTCTTCAGGCGGCCATCCATATGGCCGGAGGTTGTCACCTTGATGATCTCTTTGCCTGTCAGGTCAACATAGGACATCTCAAGAAACAACGGTATGGATTTAACAAGCCCTTCCCTTTCCGGGGGACGGTAATGGAAATCCAGTTTATTATCCCTGTTCCGGGCAAAGATAGTGTCATGCCCGGGAGCCTCGGCCTGTTCCGGAATCCAGGCACTGCCCTTTTTATTCATGACCCAGTGATGATGAAAAATAACCTCCCGGCTTCGGGCATTTACAAAGGCCTGATAATTTTTCTTATCCGGTTTCAGCAGAGCCGCCGTTCGTATATCAACATCCCGCGCCTTTAAAAATGCAGCCACCTGTCTTGCTGTATCTGTTGTCAGACGTTCGATGGCCTCCCTTGAACGGACATCCAGTGCCCTGATTGAACTTGTCGTGGCAAGCTGTGCCACCTGTTTGGTCGTCTGGGTGCTGGCACCGGCCATATTGTTGACGTGGGTCTCAAGGGTGACTGACAGGGAGGCTATTTCAGTCCAGGCAAACCAGGCCAGAACAACAAGTGGAATGACTTTAATAAGAATAAAAATACCAATGAGTTTATCCCGGATGCTTGCCTGATATCCCATAATTTACTCCGATAAAAAATCGCCCGTCAATGCAATCGGGTACGGTTATTGATAGTTAGGGTGTAACGAAGATAATTTCGTAACCTGAGGGTGGTATCGATCAATTACACAATATAATACCAGCCGCCCTCATTTGTGTAAAAAAAAACTACGACCAGCTGAGTCTGCATGATGAGCATGGTTTTTAGATTAACACTTGCCTGCCTATTGCCAGTCAAAACCAATCTGTGGTAAATAGATGGTTTTAGGGTATCTCTAATAGTTAGAATTTTGTTTTGAGTTCAAGGCTCAGGAAAAATTTACCCGGAGGGGTATGGCAAATACTTTGAGGATTCAATTTTTCCGGCACTGCTGAAATCGGAACAAAAGGCAATTATTAGAGGTGGCCTTTAGACAAACCCATTAATGCAAGGATTATTAGGCCAATGGATGCTGACACCCCCAAAGGACACTTTATTGAAACCATTATAAAAGAAGATATTGAAAACAATAAAAACAGCGGCAAGATTGTAACCCGGTTTCCCCCGGAACCCAACGGATATCTTCATATCGGCCATGCCAAATCCATCTGCCTGAATTTCAACATGGCCCGGCAATTCAATGGAAAATGTAATCTTCGGTTTGACGATTCCAACCCGGCCAAGGAAAAACAGATCTATATTGATGCCATCCAGTCGGCGGTCTCATGGCTGGGGTTTAAATACGAAGATCCGTTATTTGCCTCAAATTACTTTGACCAGCTGTATGATTTTGCCGTGGCGCTTATTCAAAAAGGCAAAGCATACGTCTGCAGCCTGGCTGCCGATGAAATCAGAGAGTATCGCGGGACATTGACAGAACCGGGCAAAGACTCCCCTTTCAGGGACCGGTCTGTTGACGAAAATATGGATCTGTTTACCCGGATGAAAAACGGGGAGTTCGATGAAGGTAAACACACTTTAAGGGCCAAAATCGACATGGCTTCGCCCAATATCAATCTTCGCGATCCCATTATCTACCGTGTGAAAAAGGCCAGCCACCCCAAGACCGGGGATAAATGGTGCATCTACCCCATGTATGATTTCACCCATTGCCTGTCAGACGCCCTTGAGGGCATCACCCATTCCCTTTGCAGCCTGGAATTCGAGGATCACCGGCCCCTGTATGACTGGATATTAGATGAACTTGAAACCCCCTGCCATCCCCAGCAGATTGAATTTGCCCGCATGAACATCAACTACACGGTCTTAAGCAAAAGAAAGCTGCAGCGCCTGGTGGAAGACAACCATGTCACAGGATGGGACGACCCCCGCCTGCCGACCCTGGAAGGGATGAGAAGACGCGGTTATACCCCTGAATCCATCCGGACTTTCTGCAATATTATAGGCGTTTCAAAAAAAGAAAGCCGGATTGACATGGGGCTTTTAGAAAGCTGCCTGCGCGATGACCTCAATGAAAAAGCCCCCCGGGTGATGGCGGTTCTCAACCCCTTGAAAGTCACCATTGAAAATTATCCCAGTGACCGGACAGAGGAACTTGTGGCCAAAAACCATCCCCAGAAAGAGGAGATGGGGACACGGTCGATCACCTTTTCAAAAGAGATCTGGGTGGAGCAGGATGATTTTATGGAGGACCCGCCCAAGAAATTTTTCCGGCTGGGACCCGGCCGTGAAGTCCGGCTTCGGTATGCCTATCTTGTCACCTCCACCGATGTGATCAAAGACGACCAGGGCAAGGTAATCGAACTGATCTGCACCTATGATCCGGAAACAAAAGGCGGCAATGCACCGGACGGACGCAAGGTCAAAGGCACCATTCACTGGGCCAATGTCAATGACTGTATTGACGCAAGGGTGAACCTGTACGACCGGCTGTTCAAAGATGAAAACCCTGAGGCCGGGAAACAGGATTTTATTGACAACCTGAACCCGGATTCCCTGAAAGTCCTTGAAAACTGCAAACTTGAAAAAAGCCTGGCAGATCTTGAACCTGAAAAAGTGGTTCAGTTTGAGCGGCTGGGTTATTTCTGCATGGACAAAAAAGACAGCACCAAAGGTTCCCCGGTTTTAAACCGGACCGTAACCTTAAGGGATGCGTGGGCCAAGCAGGCCAGAAAGAGACGATAAACAAGTTTAGATCATTGTTGATCATCACAAGAAAGAGCCCTGATTTCAGGGCTCTTTTTTATTGAAAAAAACCTATCCCAAAAACCCGGAAGAATCAGGGGTAAGATATCCCCGGGATCAGATTTTTCCTGCACAGAGTGGAATTACAAACAGGGATAAAAATCCTTTGGTATTACCAACTTTAACTTCCCCGTTTTAAATAGAGCCAGGGCATAAAATGTTTTTTAGTAATTTCGTCTTTGTATACGGTTTGTTTAAGTATCAGTATTAAGATCAGCCAAATTGGATAGAACAACAATACTGTAAATATAAAAAAATAACGTTTCATATTCCTCCAAAAAAATTATTTGTTTTACATATCATCACAAACAATCGGAAATTGCAAAAACCCTATTAAAATAATCTATAAGCTGAACAATTTGTTATGCGTTTCCAGCCACATGTATGATATTAAGCCCTTCGCTGTCAGATGGGGGCTCAAAAAATTGGGTAACATGATTAAACACAGCTTCATTGTCGAATTGAGCCCGCTCCGGCTGTTCGCTCCGTCGCTTCGCAATTTGAGACAGGCATTGAGCATCGCTTACATCGAGAAAAATAAGCTCATGTTTGCAACCAACTTCCCCGCACATTTGTTTGAACCAATCTCGTTGTCCAACCGTGTTGGCAGGAAAATCCATAATTACGTTAGCACCCGTACTCAAGATGCTCATGACATGCGATTTTACAAATGGCCTGATGAGAGCTGAATACTTCAGATAATCATCAAACGAGTTAATTTGCTCAGGATAATGCGATGAAAGCCAATCATCTTCCGATATGAGTACTGCATTTTTCTCACCGGAAAGCGCCTTTGATTTCGTTGATTTCCCTGCTCCCATCTTTCCACAAAAGAATGTTAGAGTCCCTTTTTGTTTCATGATTTCTCCTACTATACTCATAAAAACCCGTATAATATTTAATATATTAATACCCATAGCATTGTTGATTTCCGGATGAAAGGGGGGCTTTGAATAATATCAAAAAACTACATGGTGAGTTTGTATGAACTTTTGCATTAATTCTAAGATTCAACTCTTCATAAAGAATAATCATTCCCGACCAGGGAATGCAAGGATGCCATTTTTACATAGGTGTCAGGCACAAATCATAATTTGGCATATCTTAGCTTCGGGCCGGCCAATCTGTTCGCGCCTGAGCACAGTTTTCAACAGCTTTTAAATTCGCTGCCCTAAATGCCGTGGACTGCGGTGCAGCTTCTCCTCAAAAAGCACGTCATTTGACGCTATGCTTCATTAAAAATCTGTAAGAAAATATTGCTCTGATGACGTCTCACAGATCACCCGACCCTTTCGCAAGTTTTGAGCATCCCTGCCATTTTAAACATAGGAGGAAAAAACTATGACGACTAGTGCAGGGGTGTTTGCCTTGCCGGGCGCCAATCAGGTGATCATTTTGCTAAAAATTCTTAACGAAACGGAATGTAAAGAACGGCAAGCTGTGTGAGGACCCACCGGACCGGAGTTCTTGACGTTTAATGAAGTGAGTTTAGAATTTATCAAAATGAGCAACCGACGCCGGTAAGGTGAACACCCCGAAACGGGTATTTTCAAAAAAAGGGGGGCCATCATTTTAATCCACAAAAAAAGGTCCGTCGATCTTTCTGATCACCGGACCTTTTTATCTCAATCGGCTATCTTCCTAAATTATCAACTATCCATTATCAATTCTCAATTACTCAAACCGCCAGGTGGTTCCTTGGGGCCCATCCTCCAGGACAATATTCATGTCCAAAAGGGTATCCCGGATCTCATCCGCCTTTGAAAAATCCTTGTTCTTTCGGGCATCGGCCCGCTGCTGGATCAAATCTTCCACCTGTTCCGGCGTGATGGCAACATCGGCCATGCCCTTGTCTTTTTTATCTGCAAAATAGGCTGCGGGGTCGACCATAAAAATTCCCAAAATGTCGGCAATGGGCTTTATATCTGCCCTGATCTGTTCCAACTCCCGGGCATCGGCAGCAGATGGTTTGTCATTGCAGTCATCCAGCAGCTTATTGCCTTTTTTAACAGCCTCAAAAACCGAAGCCAGGCCCCTGGCAGAGTTAAAATCATCATCCATGGCCTTTGCAAAGGACTGCCACAACTCTCCTGGCTTGTCCTGGGGGGTATTCAATCCTGCCTCATCCAGCCGCAGCATAAAGGCGTAGACCCGGTCAAGCCCTAAAGATACTTCGCGCATGGAATCTTCGGAATAATCAATGGGACTTCTGTACTGCTTGGACAGCAGGAACATCCGGATCACTTCCGGGGAGTATTTCTCCAGCACTTCCTTGATCATGGTGAAATTGCCCAGGGATTTGGACATCTTTTCATTGTTGATATCCACAAACCCGTTATGAATCCAGTACTTGACAAACCGGGTGCCGAACACAGCCTCACTCTGTGCGATCTCATTTTCATGATGGGGAAAAATCAAGTCCTTTCCACCGCCATGGATATCAAAGCCCTCCCCTAAATATTCATAACTCATGGCAGAACATTCAATGTGCCATCCGGGCCGGCCGTTGCCCCAGGGGCTTTCCCAGAAAGGCTCACCCGGCTTGGCCGGTTTCCACAGGGTAAAATCAAGGGGATTTTTCTTTTTCTCATCCACGGCTATCCTGGCACCGGCCTGCATATCGTCCGGGTTCCTGCCGGACAATTGTCCATAATCGTTAAAGGACTCCAGGGAAAAATAGACATCCCCGCCTTCCACGTGATAGGCTTTACCTTTTTCAATCAGCATTTTTATGAAATTGATGATATGCGTAATGTGCTCTGTGGCCTTGGGTTCGACATCCGGACGAAGTACATTTAAGGCATCCATTTCATTATGGAATTCATCAATGTATTTTTCAGTGATGGCTGTGCACGCTTCCCCGGTTTCATTGGACTTTTTGATAATCTTGTCATCCACATCGGTGAAATTTCTGACATAGGTGACTGCGTACCCTGTTTCTTTCAGCCAGCGGTAGATGGTATCAAATACCACAACAGACCGGGCATGGCCGATATGGCTTGTGTCGTAAACGGTGGGACCGCATACATACATACTGACTTTGCCTTCTTTTATAGGGACAAATTCTTCTTTTTTTCCGTGTAGCGTATTGTAAACTCTTAGACTCATGTAATTATTCCCGAATTGCGGTTAACAAGACTGTACACTGGGCGGCGATTCCCTGCTCTTTACCGATAAATCCCAGCTTTTCCGTTGTGGTGGCCTTTATGTTGACAAGGGTTTGATCCATCTTCAATACCCTTGCAATATTCTCTTCCATCTGACTTTTGTATGGGCTGATCTTCGGCACCTGTGCAAAGATGATACAATCCATGTTGGAAATTTTAAATCCCCGGCTGCTGATCAGGTAAAGGCATCGTTCTAAAAGAACCATGCTGGATATACCCTTGTACCGTTGATCCGTATCCGGAAAATGCTCTCCAATATCTCCCAGCCCGGCAGCACCCAGGATGGCATCGCATACCGCGTGAACCAGGACATCGGCATCGGAATGGCCGTCAAGTCCCCTGTCAAAATCAATGGAAACACCGCCCAGGATCAGTTTCCTGCCGGTTTTGAATGCATGAACATCGTATCCGTTTCCTATTTTGAATGCCGGTTCTATCATCTTTGCCGCCGTATTATTATCATTGCGCTTCAACCCCTTGCAAAAGGTGATGCATAATATATCCATCTTCCTTTCAAATGTCAAAAAAATGAATCCCCTGTTTCACGCCAGGGGGAAATATGGTATTTTGCTCTATAATTTATGTGCCGTTTTCCTGATTTCAAGCTTTCAATAAGGATTTTTAAATGCCTGTATGGTTGAAAATTACGGTCAGTTGCCTGATTTTCCTGGCCGGATCTACATCCTGTTTTTCAAAAGACCACCTGATCATCTCCGGGCATCCGGAATATCCCCCGATCATGTGGCAGCAGGGTAATACCATAACAGGCGCCGCCGACCACATGGCCCGGCACATTTTCAAAGAGCTGGGCGTCCCCTTTGAAATCAAGTACACCGGCCCCTGGAAGCGAGTCCAAAAGTATGCTGAAAAGGGAATTATTGATGTGATCCTGGCGGCTTACAAAAATCCGCACCGAGTCACCTACATGGACTGTACCGACGCCTTTATGGCAGACCCGGTGGTCATATTTGTTAAAAAAGGCCGTGTTTTCCCCTTCGATAAATGGGAAGATCTTATCGGCAAAAACGGAAACACCAATATAGGGGAGAGCTATGACCCTGCCTTTGACCAATATATCATTGACCATTTGACCATTGAGCGGGTTCCAAAAACACGGCAGAACTTCATGAAACTTGTGGCAGAACGATCCGATTATGCGATTATCGGGTTGTATCCGGGGCTTGCCAGCGCCACCGTGGGAGGATACAAGGATAAGGTAACGGCACTTTCCAGACCTGTCCTGGAAGAACATTTTTATATGACGTTCTCAAAAAAATCAAAATACCGTCACCTGATTCCACAGGTCAATGCCGTGATCAAACAACTTCGCGCTCAGTCAAAGATTGATCTGTGGATCAACGAATACCTGACCTACTATAAATCAACCACACCGCAATCCCCCCAACAGAGTCCTAAAGCTGACTAGGATGGGATAAAAAAAGGAAACAAAATGGAAAGATGCCCCTGGGCCGGAAATGACCCTGCCTATATCAAATATCACGATGAAGAATGGGGAGTTCCCGTTCATGACGATAAAAAGCTGTTTGAATTTATTATTCTCGAAGGCGCCCAGGCAGGACTTTCCTGGCTGACTATTTTAAAACGCCGGCCTGGATACAAAAAGGCTTTTACCGATTTTGATGTTGAAACCGTGGCCTCCTATACACCGGAGAAGATTGAACAGCTGCTGCTTGATCCGGGCATTATCCGGAACCGGCTCAAGGTAAACGCGGCCGTGACCAATGCCCGGGCATTTATAAAAATCCAGGAGGAGTTCGGCTCCTTTGACGCCTATTCCTGGCGGTTTGTGGATGGACGCCAGAAGGTCAATGCCTTTACAACCCTTGACCAGGTGCCGGCCACATCCAAAGAGTCGGATGCTTTTTCAAAGGATCTTAAGCAGCGGGGTTTCAAGTTTGTCGGTTCCACGATCATCTATGCACACATGCAGGCCATGGGTATGGTTAATGACCACCTGGTTTCCTGTTTCCGGTACCAGGAGGTAATGGCGAAATGAGAGGAACTGCCTCATCCGACATATCCGGTATCCAGCCGGGAACAAGCTGGGCCGGGAACTTTGACCATTCCAACACATGTGAGATGCTCAATATATCCGAACGGCGCTCCTTTTTACAGCGCATCATGGAAAAACGATGGTGTTACGTGGGCGTCTTCCATCCGGATATCATTTTCGGATGTGCCGTCATTCACCTGGGATACATCGCAAGCGCCTTTATATTCGGGTTTGACAGAGAACAGAATCAGATGACCGAACACACCTTTGTCTTTCCGCCCATGGGCCAGGCCCGGTATGACAGAAATCCGGAAAAAGGGATCTGCAGCTACCGATCCCTGGCAGGGCACCTGCGGATGTCCCATGGTCTGCCAGCCGACACGACCCGGATCAATGCGGCGTTCCGCCTGCCGGGGAAAAAACTTGAAGCCAACCTTGAGATGCGGATGCCAAAGCAGGGTTTGTCACCCATGCATTTTCTGATGCCCATGGAGAATGATCGCCGGGCCTTTACCACCAAAGCAGCCGGTTTTGATGCCAACGGCACGATCTTACTGAATCAAAAAAGAATCGATCTGGACTCGCCTGACACGTTTGCCGTTCTGGACTGGACCAATGGTTTCTACCCTCGGCAGACCTTCTGGAACTGGGCCTGCGGTGCCGGGATGGGCCAGGATAACACCCGAATCGGGTTTAATTTTTCCGCCGGGGTTTATACCAGCGGACTTTTGGAAAACATTGTCTGGATTAACGGGGTCCCGGAAAAGATCGGTGCGGTTGATTTCATTTATGACCCCACAGATCCTCAAAAATCCTGGCAGGTGAACAGCCGCGACAATAAGGTAAAACTGGTATTCCATCCCGAAGGCATCCGTAGCGCCAATGATAATTTCGGTATTGTTAAAAGCCGTTTTATCCAGCCATGCGGCGCCTATTCCGGGTCCATCCGGATTCCCGGATCACCCGAAATAAAATTCAGCAACATCGGCGGTGTGGCTGAAGAGCATTTCGCCAAATGGTAATTCGTCACAGGTGAAATATCCGGATTATAGCAAATAGCAGAAGCAGGTTCCGATACACGGACATGGTTTTCCATCACTCAAATCATAAAGCCCGTTAAGTGACAATCGATTTACCTTTGGATGATTCTTTTCTTATGTTTTTTTCTAGGAACATATTTTTGAGCATCACTATAGACTTTTAATTTCCAGTAATCTGTGTCACATTATTCCTATAATTCAAATACTTGACTGTTTTGAGATGCATAAGAGCTTGACTTCATACTAATAGGGAGTGTTTATGAGCCGGCAACCGTCATATAAAGACCTTGAAAAACGCATCCATGACCTTGAAAAAAAAGCAGATCGAAAGACCTATTCAGACAGACTGACACGCACTCTTTTCAGTATCACCTACGCCGTCAGCAAAACCCACGATTTAAACGATTTGTATCAATCCATCTATGATTCCTTAAACGGCCTGATGAAGCTGCCCAATTTCTACATTGCTATTTTTGACGAAAAACAGAACATGATCCGGTTCCCTTTTCACAAAGATGAGAACAAAGAGGCCAAATTTGCCGACAGAGAATATCATCAGGGCAATTCTCTGACCAGTGAGGTCATAATGAAAAAAGAGCCCCTGTTTCTGAAAGAAAAGCAGCTCAAGATCTATAACGCACAAAAGAAGATCATTGGTCCGTTACCCAAAATTTGGATCGGTGTCCCGCTGATGATCCGCCAGAAAGTCATCGGTGTGGTTGCCATTCAAAGCTATACCGACCCGGATTATTTTACAAAAGAGACCGTGGATATTATTGTGGCAGCCTCCAACCATATCGCGCTTGCCATAGAACGAAAACAGTCCCTGGAGGAAAGGGATCTTTTAGAAAACTATCTTTACAATATTATAAACTCCATGCCCTCCATCCTGATCGCCCTGGACAAAGAGGGCCGGGTTACCCAGTGGAATTTCCAGGCAGAACTTGAGACCCTGGTAACGGCGGAACTTGCCGTGGGCCGAAGACTGGTCAGCGTTTTCCCCAGGCTCTCCACGATCATCGATACCATTAAAGAGAGCATCCGGGAAAACAAACTTAGAACCCTCCTGAAACAGGAGTACCCGTCGGGAAACCAGACCCGGTATGAGGATATCATCATTTACCCGGTCAGCACCGAAAGCATGGACGGTGCCGTCATCCGGATAGATGACATCACCGAGCAGGTCCGGCTTGAAGAGATCATGATCCAGTCTGAGAAAATGATGTCCATCGGCGGTCTGGCCGCCGGCATGGCCCATGAAATCAACAATCCCCTGGCCGGGATGATGCAGAATGCCCAGGTTGTCTATAATCGGCTTGTCAACGATATCCCCGTCAATAATGAGGCGGCTGCACAAGCGGGCATTTCCATGGAACAGCTCCGGGATTACATGGAAAAAAGGCAGATCCTTGAAAAGCTTGATCTGATCCACGCCACAGGGAACCGGGCTGCCAGGATCGTTAAAAACATGTTGTCCTTTGCCCGGAAAAGCGACACCGTTCTGGAGACCTGTGATCTGGCACGGCTGCTCGACAAAACCATTGAGCTTGCCAGAAATGACTATGACCTGAAAAAACAATATGATTTCAAACTGATAAAAATCCTGAAAAATTATGATCCAAATGTATCCCATGTGATGTGCGACAAAAGTAAGATTCAGCAGGTGTTTTTAAATATATTAAAAAACGGGGCCCAGGCCCTTTTTAAGAAAAGGTCCGACAGCTTCACACCACAGTTTACCCTAACCACAACCATGGCGAAAAACATGGCCTGTGTTCGAATTGAGGACAATGGTCCGGGCGTGGACGAGGAGACCCGGAAAAGGATGTTTGAGCCTTTCTTTACTACCAAATCCGTGGGAGAGGGTACGGGTCTTGGACTGTCGGTATCCTATTTTATTATTGTCACGGATCATAAAGGAGAACTCCTTATTGAATCTTCCCCTGGAAAAGGAACCGCATTTATTATAAAACTGCCCAGATAGAAACATGACTGTTAGAAACAAGACTATTTTAAGCAAACCAGGATGAAAGGAAAATAAAAATGCTGCTCGTTACTGCCGAACAGATGCAGGACCTGGACAAACAGACCATTGACACTTTTGGGATTCCCGGCCTGGTATTGATGGAGAATGCCGGCCGCGGCGCTGTTGACTTTATCATCGAACAATTCCCTGACCTTAAAAACAGAAAAGTGGCGGTTCTTGCCGGGCGCGGGAATAACGGCGGAGACGGATTTGTCATTGCCCGGTACCTTATGGACAAAGGCATCTGTGTAAACTGTTTTTTATTGTCCACAACAGACAAAGTCACGGGCGATGCCAGGGTGAACCTGGATCTGGCCCAAAAAATGTGTGAAAAGACCCGCAAAGGCGCCATCATTGAAATCCCGGATGCCGCTGCCTTTAAAAAACAACGCGCTGCCCTGGCCCACCATGATCTCTTTATCGACGCCATTTTAGGCACCGGTCTGAACTCTGATGTCAGGGGCTTTTTCAAAGATGCCATTGAATTGCTCAATGCCTCATCCAAACCGGTGTTTGCCGTGGATATCCCCTCGGGATTGAATGCCGATACCGGCCAGCCGCTGGGTATTGCCGTAAATTCCGATGCCACCGCCACCTTTGCCTTTGCCAAAAAAGGCCACATCCTTTTCCCCGGCAACCAACATACCGGAGCCCTTAAAGTGATCGATATCGGTATCCCGGCGTTTCTGGCCAAAGAAAAAAAGATCCCGCTTAGCCTAGTGGAAAAAGAACAGATAAGATCCCTTTTCCCAGACCGCTCCTTTTCCAGCCACAAAGGCAGCTATGGTCATCTGGCCGTTCTGGCCGGTTCCCCGGGCAAAACAGGGGCGGCTGCCCTGTGTGCCAATGCCGCAAAAAGATGCGGCACAGGCCTTGTCACCCTGGGTATTGCCGGCCCCCTGAACCCTCAGATGGAACCTTTGGTAATCGAACCCATGACCTTTTTAATTGATGACAATGACAGCGGTATCATCACCTCTGCTGCCCTTGGGCCGGCACTGACCCTTCTGGCCGGCAAACAGGCTACGGCCATCGGCCCCGGCATGGGGACCCATGAGGATACCGTGGCCTTTGTGCAATCCCTGGTCAAAGCTTGCCCCATCCCCATGGTTATTGATGCTGACGGTCTCAACTGCCTGGCAGACACACCCGATATCCTGAAAAAGAAAAAAGCGGCTGCAATCCTGACACCCCACCCCGGTGAAATGGCCCGTTTGTGCGGGATATCCACGGCCGATGTCCAGGCAGACCGGATTAAGACCGCATCTGATTTTGCCCAAAAGTATGATGTTATCCTTGTGCTGAAAGGCGCCCAGACGGTGATTGCGCTTCCCGACGGCAGATCTTTCATCAACCCCACCGGGAATCCGGGCATGGCCTCGGGGGGTATGGGAGATGTCCTCACCGGGCTGATCGCAGGCTTTTGCGCCCAGGGGATGGCCCCCCACGATGCTGCCGTGGCCGGTGTTTTTATTCACGGACTGTGCGCCGACCGCCTGGCAGACGCCATCGGCCCCTTTGGATATCTTGCATCCGATATTGTCAGCGACATTCCCAAAGCCATTTTTCAGGACCTGCTATGACCCGAATTGTTTCAAAAACCACCGACGACACCCTTAGCCTTGCCAAAAAAATGGGAGAAACCATCACATCCGGAATCAGCATTGCCCTGATCGGGGATCTGGGGGCCGGAAAGACCACCTTTGTCCAGGGGCTGGCAAAAGGCCTTGGCGTCTCGGAAAAGTACTATATCACCAGCCCCACCTATACGCTTATCAACACCTATCCGGCAGATCCTTTTACCCTGTGCCACCTGGATCTTTACCGCCTGGGCGCACCTGACGAGCTGGAATATATCGGGTTTGACGATCTTCTGGTCGCCAACCATATTATTGTTGTGGAATGGCCGCAAATACTGAACGATATTTCTTTCAAGTTCGATCTTGAGATAAATTTTCAGTTCGACGACCAGTACAACCGAATAATATCCATGATTTCCTCTGGACAAGCGGGTACAAATCTGCTAAGCAGTTTAGCTTTATAATTGCCGATGATATGGCAGAAGCTCCGGGGGTTTTTAGATCCCGGGACTTTTATAATTGAAGGGTATCTCTAAGGATCGGCTTCAAAATCCCCAGTCCTTTAAGGGGGTTTGAAAATGATTTAGGGTAAGTTATTTTGTGACGATTTCTAAAGATCTGATATCAGAGGTGGCCTTAACATTTTCGGAGATATTATGGCTTTAAGAGTACAAAAATATGGCGGGACATCCGTTGCAGACATTGAGCGTATCAACAATGTCGCAGACCGGGTATCAAAAGCACATGATCAAGGCGACAAGGTGGTGGTTGTACTCTCTGCCATGGCAGGTGTGACAGACAGTCTCATCTCCCTTGCCAAACAGGCCTCTGACCGGCCTGACAAAAGGGAACTCGACGTCCTCCTTGCCACGGGAGAGCAGACAACTGCATCCCTTCTTGCCATGATCCTCAAATCAAGAGGGTACAAGGCAAAATCATTTTTAGGATTCCAGGCAGGGATCAAAACCGATAGTACATCCGGCAAGGCCCGGATCCTGGATATTAATGGTCAGAATGTTTTAAAAGCACTGGATATGGGGACCATCTGTGTCGTGGCCGGGTTCCAGGGAGCCGGTGAAGACGGTGATATCACCACCCTTGGCCGGGGCGGCTCAGACACGTCGGCCGTGGCCATTGCCTCTTCCTTAAAAGCGGATGTCTGCGAGATATTCACCGATGTGGACGGGGTCTATACCACGGATCCCAGGATCTGCGCATCTGCCCGGAAAATCAACAAAATATCATACGAAGAAATGCTTGAAATGGCCATATTGGGTGCCAAAGTTCTCCAGATCCGTTCTGTTGAATTTGCAAAAAAATACAATGTCCCCATACACGTAAGGTCATCATTCAATGAGGAGGAGGGAACCATGGTCATTAATGAAAGTTCTGATATGGAAAGCGTTGTTGTCTCGGGTGTTACCTGTGATATGAACGAGGCAAGAATCACCCTGAAGCGTGTACCGGACCAGCCCGGCATATCCGCCAAGATCTTCAGCCCCCTGGCGGAAGCGGAAATCATGGTGGACATGATTATCCAGAACACCCGTTCCGGGGGAGAGACAGACGTCACCTTCACCGTTACCAAAGATGATTTCGACCGGGCCAAAGAGATTTCCGAAAAGGTGGCCAAAGAGGTCGGGGCAGATGATGTCCTGACCGCCGAAGAGATCGCCAAGGTATCGGTTATCGGCCTGGGAATGAAATCCCACTCCGGCGTTGCCGCCACCATGTTCAAGGCTCTGGCCTCTGAAAACATCAACATCCGGTTGATCAGCACCTCTGAGATCCGGATCTCATGTGTAATCCTGGCCAAGTATGCGGAGCTTGCCGTTCGAACCCTTCACTCGGCATTTAACCTGGACAAAGAATAAGGATCGGCTCCAAAATCACTTAGAGGCAAAGCTGTGCATTGCCTTACTTAAACTTTTGTTTTTAAAAACCTCTAAGCAGCGAGTCTTTTAAGGGTTTTTGGAAATAATTTAGATCAAGTTATTTTGGTACGATTCCTAACACGTTATTTACATAAAAAACTAAAGGCATGAAGATTTTAAATCTTCATGCCTTATTTATTACCAGTGTACCCCTAAAAATAAGATTTTTTGTATCCATTCACGGGGTGAAGCAGGCAAACCCGATCAGATCCAAGATA
>CAZLTD010000119.1:0-17400 GCA_964562385.1 uncultured Desulfobacula sp. | reverse complement strand
CCTTTGTGCATGATGGCCTTCTTGATCAGGTTCTTGGATTCATTGGCATGGAAGACCGTTGAGCGCGCCACAAAGGTTGCGCCGGCGCTGGCAGCAAGCCCTGCAATATCAAATTCCCTGTCAATGGTTGTGTAGGGAGCTGTTGTGGCCTTTTTGCCGCTGCCGGACAATGGTGAGAACTGTCCGCCGGTCATGCCGTAAATCCGGTTGTTCATCACAATGGCGGTAATGTCGATATTTCTTCTGGCAGCATGGATAAAATGATTGCCGCCAATGGCAAGTGCATCACCGTCTCCCATGGGAACGATTGCCTTCAGGTTGGGCTTGGACAACTTGACACCGGTGGCAAAGGAGAGCGCCCTGCCATGGATGGTGTGAAGCGAATGAAAGTCAACATACCCGGATATCCTGGACGAACACCCGATGCCGGATGTCATGACGATCTCATTTTTATCAAGCCCCAGTTCATGGACAGCCCGCAAAAGAGACCCGAGCACAATGCCGTGGCCGCAGCCGGGACACCAGATATGGGGGAAAAATCGCGGACGAATATAATCTTTAAAATCAAATGGTTTGCCAGTCATTTTTATACCCCTTTCCCCTGAATCATTCTTAACACTGTTTTGATATCAGTGGGTGAAATCAATTGTCCGTCAATGCGGTTTGCCAAAAAGACGTTGTGGGGATTGTCCACAGCGTTTTTCACCTGGGTGACGATCTGTCCCATATTCATCTCAACCACGATGGTGGCTTTGGCTCCGGCGCATTTTTCTCTGACCATTTCAACGGGAAAGGGCCACAGGGTCTGAAGCTCAAGTACACCGATTTTTACACCCCGGGCGCGTCTGTTCTTTGCCATGTGGATGGCGGACCGGGCGGAAGATCCATACGATACAAGGATGTATTCGGCATCATCCAGCCAGTACTCCTTGTACATATTGATATCGTTAACATTGTTTTCAATCTTGTCCACCAGGTGGCGCAAAAGCTCGCTGACAACTTTGGGATTATTATTGGGAAATCCCCACATGTCATGGAAAAGACCGGTCACATTGTACCGGTGCTCGGCACCGAAATCGGACATGGGCAGTCTGCCGTCCTCACGGGGCAGGTAGGGGTGGTAATCAACCCCTTTTTTAACCGAGGTTCTTAACCGTTCCACCACAGAGATATCTCCGGGGGCGGGGACGGTCAGTTTTTCACGCATATGGCCGACAATTTCGTCTAAAAGGACGATAACGGGGGTCCTGTAAGTTTCTGCCATGTTAAAGGCTTCAACCGTAACCTTGAATACATCCTGATGATTGGAGGCGGTCAGGGCAATAATAGAATGATCGCCATGGGTTCCCCATCTTGCCTGGTTAACATCCCCCTGGCTGACATGGGTCGGGTTCCCTGTGGAGGGGCCGCCACGCTGAACATTGGCGATGACGCACGGAATCTCCGCCATGCAGGCATAGCCTAAGGCTTCCTGTTTGAGTGAAAACCCGGGGCCTGATGTGGCGGTCATGGATTTTTTCCCTGTCAAAGAAGCACCGATGATGGCGCCCATGGATGCGATTTCGTCTTCCATCTGAATAAATTTTCCGCCGTTTTGCGGCAGTCGTTGAGACAGATGCTCAGCTATTTCCGTGGACGGGGTGATCGGGTATCCTGCGAAAAATTCGATGCCGGCGTAAATTGCACCTTCAACGCAGGCTTCGTTTCCCTGGACAAATTTTATGTTATTCTTGTTTTCCATTTTCCCCTTCCTGGTCTTCTAAAATTTGAATTGCTAAATCAGGGCATCGAAGCTCGCACAATTTGCATGCAATGCAATCTTCAGGTCTTACGGCGACTGCTTTTCCCTGGCTGTCAAATTCAAGCACGTTTTTAGGGCAGAAATGAATGCAGATACCGCACCCCTTACACCATTCTCTGTCAATTAGATGTTTGACTTTTTTGCCTTTTCCCATAATATCCTCTTAATTGATAAACAATACCTGTAAAATAAGGCCTTTCATTAAGTGATTTGTATTCGGTTGTCAAGGATTATAACGACTAAAATGAATCTTATTCATTCTTTTTTATTTTAGGAAGAAAAGCAAGGGAAAAAAACAAGTTATAAAAAAGTAGAATGGTTAGGCCTTTAGCCGTATGTCCGGGTTGAACCGACCCAATTATTGTGCTTTAAAAATCAGAATCCGCGTGCTCGTATCTCGATAATTTTTGCACCGTCCGATTCTTAAAATGTTCTGGTTCTGTTTTAGCGGTCTCCTTTAAATTTTAGTGTCGTAACATTACTTGCTATATAAAATTTTTAATCCGCTTTTCCCGCCTTTTTGGGCAGCAATCTTCATGCCAGAATGTGCTTCCCTGATATTTGATCAAACCGGTGGTTGCTTTATTTCAGTTTCTTGTCCAATTGCTCAATTTTTTTAACCCGAAACCGAAGTTGGCTGTTCAGCAACTGAATTGATAGGCGGTCGGCTGTGTTTGATGATTTCATCAATCCTGAATCATTTCATCAATAGTTTTTGAACCTGGAAAAGCGACCATTGCTTGACGGATTGCCCGCTCTATCGTAAATAGACGATCAATCGTTATATTTTGTTTTATTTTAAAATTGTGGAGCGTGGAAAAATTTAATGGAAAATCCCCTTGTCAGCGTTATACTGCCCACATTTAACCGTGCCTGGTCACTTGAGGCGGCCATTGATTCTGTGCTGAATCAGGACTATCCCCATATCGAACTGATCATTGTCGATGACGGCTCCACGGACAATACCCCTCAGCTTTTAAATGCCTATAAAGGTAAAATCACCCTGTTGAAACAGAAAAACCAGGGTGTCAGTGCTGCCAGAAATACCGGTATCCGACACGGCAACGGAGAACTGATTGCCCTGTTGGATTCGGATGATACATGGGATAAACGAAAGATATCCTGCCAGGTGGACTTTTTTAAGTCCCACCCGGATGCCATGATCTGCCAGACAGAAGAGATCTGGATCAGGAACCAGAAGCGGGTCAATCCGAAAGTGAAACACAAAAAGCCGAGCGGCATGATTTTTGAGGCCAGCCTTCAGCTGTGTCTGGTCAGCCCCTCTGCGGTGATGATGCGGCGCAGTCTGTTTGATCGGATCGGGGTTTTTAACCAGGATTATCCGGTGTGCGAGGATTATGACCTGTGGCTCAGGGTCAGCGCAATTCTTCCTGTCTTTTTGATAGACAAGCCGTATACCATAAAACACGGGGGGCATAAGGATCAGTTGTCCCGCTCTCATTCCCAGGATAAGTACAGGATACAATCTTTGAAATCCATCATAGAAAACGGAGATTTGACTGAGCAGCACAAAGAAAGTGCTGTTAAAGTACTTAAAAAGAAATGTGAGATTTATGGGAACGGCTGCATCAAACGGGGAAAAGTCACCGAAGGAGAATATTACCTGGCGCTGGGTCAATCAATATGAGGCGCTTTTCTTAAAGATCTGCAAATGCAATCTCAAAAAACTGGACCCCTTCATCTTTTTTCTCAATCTCTACAATTTTGCACTTGGAAGTGTCTTCCTTTATGACAATGGAAGCGTGGGGCGCTTTGATGACGGTATCCTGGACAATGGTTTTGTTAACCGATATCCGGGGCATGGGCGCATGCTTTTTTGAAAAATCCGTTAATGCGCGTTTTTCAAGGACTAAGGCCTTATTTTTATCCTGGAGGATATTAAGCTGATCCTTAATTTGTTCAATCTGTTTGGCAATGCGGTCCTGGGCTTCAAAAATATCATTTAGCTCTGTTTCCGCCTTTTTTGCCTTTTCAACAAGCTTTTTTATCTGATCCGTGGCCTGGCTGACCTTGATCATGTCATTGGATTTTTCAAGTTCAGGCAGGGACTCTTTGATTTTTTTTATTTCAATTTGAGACCGGTCCTGAACATGTGCTTTTTCCGTAATTTTCTGGTAGAGTTCCTGGTCCTCATCTTCCAGAGCCTTGATATCATTTTTAAACAGGTTGGTCTTGTTGACGGATGCTTCCAAAGATTCGTCTATTTTTGATGTCAGCGTAAGGATGTGTTCATCTGTGCCGATTTTAAATTGGGAGGGTCTTGATGCTGCCGTTCCGATATTGCCTGCCGTAACGCCAAGTTTGGCACAGATCTGTGATGATATGATATGGCCGGAATCGTTTTGGCAGGTCCCGCTCAAAAGAATATTTGAATCAATGATCTCTTTGGAAATAGACAGATCTCCAAATCCCATCACCGTGGAGTTGTTTAGGAATTTTGCATAGATATTGCCCTGTACACTAATGGTGGCATCATTGATCCCGGCGGAAACATTCAGGTCTCCGGACAGCTCGATATTCGCGCCTTCTATCTCCTGGACCGTCAGGTTTACACCTTTGACGACAAAACCTTCTTTAATCATCCCTTTAACAATTATATTACCGTTGAAATCAATATTACCCGTTTCAAAATCAACATCCCCCTGAATCACGAGTTCCGGGTTGACACTGATGGTTCCCATGGCATCGACATGGGGCTGGCCGTCAATCTGGGCATGGATGGACAGGCCATCTTCGGACTGGGTAACGCCGCTGCCGGCTTCAAACACGGGATCTTCCACCTCATCTACCGGTATGGGGATACCGGCAATGCTGAGACCCGGCGTTCCCTGTTTGGCAGGAACTTTTTTTGCAAGCAGGGTGTCTGCCTGAACAAAAGGGATATCTCCCCTGTCCCTGAAGTCGATACTGCCGTCTTCATTGATCTTGCCCGGATTGGTGAAATCGGTTTCAAAATGGTAGGTCACAACGCCCGGGCGTCCAAAAACAGGATCTTCACCCTGGGCAATAACAATTTCGTCAACCTTGGATTTTTTTACCCAGGTTTCAATGGAATCATCACCCAGGATGCCGTAGGAGATCATCTTTTTAGACAGCCAGTCCAGTATGTCTGTAACATCCGGGGCTGACTGCGGGTCATAGGATTCTTTTCTTTTGATCCAGGCCTGGGTCTGACTGTCTGAAATACGGATTTCAAACAGCGCATCCAAAGCTTCATCAGGGTGGTCGTTCTGGACTTCAGGGGGGGCACTGTTCAGATCAGGGTCTGCGGCGGGTTTGTCCAGAGACTGGATCAATGCAAATTTAACAATGGTATCAAAAATATCCGGATTTATCCTGTTGTTATCCTCTGGCAGGGATGTCTCTGAATCTTGCGTTTCTTCCTCTTTCTCACCGTCAGCTGCCTGTTCATCCGGTGGCAGTTCTTCGGTTACTTCTTCTTCTGTTTCCCGGTTTTCTACAGCCTGCTCTTTTGCATCCCGCTCTTCTGCTACCTGTTCTTCCGGAGCTGACTCTTCTTCACTGCTTTGCGATGTTTTTGAAGTCGAAAATATCCGACCCATATCCAGGTCTGAAACTGGTATTTTTTTGTGGGATGAGAATGCATCGAATACAGATTTGATGTTTCCGGACAACTCTGTAAATTCTGCTTTAAAAGTATCTTTGTCCGGTGTTATGTCTTTGTGATCAATAAAGGTAGATAGGGATATGTCGCTGTTCAGTTCCTTTTTACTTTCCAAGGCTCTGATTTTTGAGTTAAGTTTGAATAATTTCTGCTTTTTGTCCTCTATTTTTTTTTGGGCACTTTCATCCTTTTTTCTAAGTTTCTGTGCCACTTTGAACATCTGCTTATTTTGATGGACGGTTACACGTTTGAGGCGTCGGCGCTTTATTTCGCTTTTGAAATGGCGAAAACAGTTCCGCGTTTGATCAATCAGGTCTTCGGCTTTAAACGGCGCTGTGATACAGGCATTTATTTCGGCTTTATTAATGGCATTGATAAGGATGTCCGGTTCTTCTGAAGAGATCATCAGCATCCTTTGTGTCAGCGGTGATATTTTTTTCACCAGCTTGAGAACATCATCACCCTCCATTTTGGGAAGCTTGAAATTGCTTATGAATAAAGCAAAAGGGCCATCTTTTGATTCCTGTAGGGTGGCCAGCGCCTTTTTTGACTCCTGTTCACAGGTAACATCCCAGCCTTGCTGCGACAAAATGGCGTTGGCACTTTGCAGGATAGCATCGTTGTCTTCAAGAAGAATGACCCTGGGTCTCTTTTTTTCTAACATTCGCTGTCTTTTCCCATATCCGGCATTTCAAAACCGTTTCTATTGGCAATCTCATTGAACCGGTCATAGAGAGACCGGATGGTTTCATCTAAAATAAACTGGACTTTTTGAGTATCAACGCTGTCCTGCTGCCCGGTCTCCCCGTCAAGTAGTTTGAACAGGGCGGGCAGTGTGATATTTTGTGTGGGTGTCAGTTCTTTGATTTTGGCTTGAAGTGCACCAATCTCTTTTTCAAGGGCTTGAATTTCGTTGTTGTGGCAGGTTGCCGTTTCCATCAATTCACAATTGAGATCATAGAGTTTTGAATTTTGATCCTTGGCCAGGCGCAGGAGCTTATCATTTTCCAGGCAGCGTTCAAAGTGCTTTAGTCCGGTAGCAATGGCGCTGCGTATCTGATTTGTTTCCCAGGGTTTTTGAATATACCCTTGAATGGCGCCTTTGTTAACCGCATTGATTATGATCGTGATATCTGAGGAGGCTGTTAAAAGAAACCGCTGGGTATCGGGGCTGATTTTTCTGGCCTGTCCAAGCAGCTGGGTCCCCTGCATCTCTTCCATTCTCTGATCCGCAATAATTAAAGAAAAGGGCGGCTTCGCCTTCTTGATTAATTTTAAGGCATCGGGCCCGCTGTCTGCTGAGAGGTGTTTTATGCCGTCATTTTCAAGGAGTTCTCCGATGGTTTCAACCACCTGCGGGTCGTCATCGACGACAAGTACTTTATGGGGAAAATCGGCGTCCATTCTACAATCCCTTATGTTTTGGTGACCGAATCCTTAAAAACCGGTCACCATTAAAGAATCTTATCCCCAATTTATATGAAAATCAACTGAAAAAGCCCTTGCAACAGGAGGTTAACCTCCTGCCAAAAAAGTAATGATCTGGATATCGTCGCCGTCTTTCACTGCCCGTTCAAGTTCGCCAGGATAGGCACTTTCCCCGTTCAGGTAGATCTCTATATAATGGCGTAATTCACCTTTATCATCGAATATTTCCTTTTTCATGCCTGGATAACGAAGGATAAAATCGTCCAACGCTTCACCCACTGTAGCCCCGTCGGCTTTAATCGTTTCCTGTCCATCGGTATGTTGGCGGTGGGTCACATGAATATGTATGTTTACGGTCATTGCTTTTTGTCTCCAATCGGTGTTGAGCGCTTTAATAATGTAACAATATACAGGGTTTATATAATTATTTGCAAGACAATAGTCAACACGCTCAATGGGGTGAAGTGTTAAAAAAAAGGCTCTGGCACGGGTTAAACTATGGGAAATATTCAGCTTTATTGTAGCTGTAATATAGTTAAATCTTGACAGAAAAAAAACCATGGACTACTCTGCGTGAAAGTAAAACTCCATTTTTCAGCGAATCCTTAAAGATGAAAAAGGAAAATGAAACCATGAATGACCACAAAGAGAACCCTGACAGCCTGAACAACGAGCAAAAGGCCAGGCTAATAGTTGATATGCTGACACGAACTGCGGTCCATTATGGTTTATGGTTTACAGAAGTCAGGCATCAGATGGGGATGGATAAAGCGCTGGAGGTACTTCAAAAGGCTACCCGTCAAGGTGTCTCAATCGCCCTGAAGCGTTTTTCCGATGTGTTGGATTTTGAAGTTGAAAAGGATTTGCCAAAGGCGCTGCTTGAGATGGCACCGCAAAAAATGGACGCTTTAATGAGTTCGGTTGCAAAGAACTGGCTGGTCAATGACGGTGTGTGGTTTCAAGCTGTGGAGTTCGATTCCGGAATGAATGATGCCAAGCGATGCAACGACTCCTGCTGGGCTCAATTTTCACCTTTTGAGGCCGCCATGATTAAAGATTTTTTACAGATTGAAGACGATTGCGGCCTCAAAGGATTGAAAAGAGCGTTAAATTTCAGGATGTATTCCTTAATTAATACGCAATCTATTGTTGACGAAGGACCAAAAAGTTTTGTATTCCAGATGAATGACTGTAGGGTTCAGTCTGCAAGAAAGAGGAGAAATCTGGCTGATTATCCATGCAAATCCGCCGGATTGGTCGAGTACACGTATTTTGCAAGGGCACTGGACAAGCGGATTAGAACCCAATGTATTGGTTGTCCACCGGATGCACATCCACAAGAATGGTTCTGTGCATGGCGTTTTTTTATTGAAGATGAAAAAAATTAGTTAAATAAATTTAAAAAAGGGTTGTGAATTATGGGCGTTACATCTGACAAAATCGAAGAACTCAAGCAAAAAGAAGCACGGGTAATGAAAATGGGCGGTGAGAAAGCCCTGGAAAAAAGACGGGAAAAAGGAAAGCTTAACGCAAGAGAGAGACTCAATCTGCTTTTTGACGAAGGCACTTTCAGAGAAGTAGATATGTTCGTCACCCATCGGTGCACCAACTTTGGGATGCAGGATGTAGAAATTCCGGCGGACGGTGTTGTTACCGGCCATGGAAAAGTCAATGGACGTGTGGTGTTTGCCTATGCACAGGATTTTACATCACGGGCAGGCTCTTTAGGGGAGATGCAGGCCAAAAAAATTACCAAGGTAATGGATATGGCCATGAAGGCCGGTGCACCGATCATCGGCATGAATGATTCGGGCGGTGCAAGAATTCAAGAGGGGATTGATGCATTGTCCGGATATGGAGAGATCTTTTTTAGAAATTCCGGTGCCTCAGGCGTTATTCCCCAGATCTCAGCGATTATGGGACCCACAGCAGGCGGCGCAGTATACTCTCCGGCCATGACCGATTTCATTTTCATGGTCAAGGAATCCAGCTACATGTTCATCACCGGCCCCAATGTGATCAAGGCGGTTACGGGTGAAGAGATTACCTTTGAAGAGCTTGGCGGCGCCATGGCACACAATGAAAAATCAGGTGTAGCCCAGTTTGCCTGTGAATCGGATGAAGATGCCATTGAACAGATTAAAAAGCTGTTATCCTACCTGCCTTCCAATAATATGGAAGATCCGCCAATCGTGCCGACAACGGATGATCCGGGCCGAACCGATGAGGCGCTGGATTCGATTATACCGGATAACCCGAACCGTGCCTATGATATCAAAGATGTGATTGCATCCGTTGTAGATGATGGTGAATATTTTGAGCCCCACGAATATTTTGCAAAAAATATGGTGATCTGTTTTGCGCGTCTCAACGGGCGGACCATCGGCATCATTGCGAATCAGCCGGCCCATCTGGCAGGGTGCCTTGATATCGATGCTTCAGATAAGGCCACTCGGTTCATCCGGTTTTGTGACGCATTCAATATCCCCATGCTGACCATCGCAGACGTGCCGGGGTATCTGCCGGGCAGCAATCAGGAATGGGGCGGCATTATCCGGCACGGCGCCAAATTGTTGTGGTGCTATTCCGAAGCCACCGTACCCAAGTTGTTGTTGATAACCCGAAAAGATTACGGTGGATCTTATATTGCCATGTGCTCAAGACACCTGGGCGCGGATATGGCATTTGCCTGGCCAACAGCCCAGATTGCCGTGATGGGCGCCGAAGGCGCAGCCAACATCATCCATGCCAGGGAAATAAAGGGATCGGATGATCCTGCGGCAAAACGCCAGGAGAAGATCGAAGAGTACAATAATCAGTTTTCAAATCCCTATTGTGCAGCCGCCAGAGGATATGTGGATGCGGTGATCCAGCCGTCACAGACACGGCCGCGGCTGATTGATGCACTGGAGGCCATGGTGACCAAGCGGGAATTGAGACCGGCCAAAAAACACGGAAATATTCCGGTATAGGACAAAGGATAAACAATGGATAAAAAGAAACTTGCTGCCGCGATGGCAGCTGTATTTGCCTATATAAAGACATCTGAAGAAGCATCCGTTTATGCCCAGCAGGCAGCATATGACGCAGCCGACGCGGCACAAAATGTTCAAACGGATCCACCGCAGAGCGCCCAGCAGCCAAACGTCTGGGGAATATCCGGCCGCCAGACTCACATGCAGGCAAATTCAATGATGCAGATGAGAATGTTTAAATAAAATAAAGATAATTATATATTCAGGAGAAATTTGATGAGTGATCACAGCGAAGTAAAAATAGTCGAGATGAATTATGAAAAAGACCGCCCTAAAGCGGAGAACCCTTTATTGATTGAAGATATATCACTGCGTGACGGCCATCAGTCGCTGTTTGCCACCCGCGGCAGAACCGAAGATATGATCCCTGTGGCGGAACAGATGGACGAAGTGGGGTTCTGGGCGGTTGAAGTATGGGGCGGGGCGACCTTTGACGCCATGCACCGTTTTCTGGGTGAAGATCCCTGGGAAAGACTGCGGACCTTAAAACGATATTTAAAGAAAACACCTTTTTCAATGCTGCTGAGAGGGCAGAATCTGGTCGGATACAGAAATTATGCCGATGACGTGGCCAAATTGTTTATTAAAAAAACCGTTGATAACGGGATGGATGTTTTCAGAACATTTGATGCCTTAAATGATTACCGCAATTTTGAGACAGTCGTGCCGGTGATCAAGGAGTGCGGTGCCCATTTTCAGGGCTGTATCTGTTATACCCTGACCGAACCGCGTCTTGGCGGAGAGGTGTATAACCTGGATTATTACATCAACAAGGCCAAAGATCTCGAAGCCATGGGCGCGGACAGTATCTGTGTCAAGGATATGGCAGGTCTCATGTCGCCATATGATGCCTATGATCTGGTCAAAGCGTTAAAAGAAAACGTCTCTCCTTTGATTCATCTGCACAGCCATTTTACATCCGGCATGTCACCCATGACCCATTTTAAAGCCATTGAAGCCGGTGTTGATATTATTGACACCTGTGTTACCCCGTATGCTTACAGGACCTCTCATGCAGCCCTGGAGCCCTTTGTCATGTCACTATTAGGGACAAACAGGGATACCGGCTTTGATATTACAAAGCTTGCGGATATCAATGAAATTCTGGAAAAAGAGGTCATGCCCAAGTATAAACATCTGCTGGATGACACCAAGGTGTCCGGAATTGATATCAATGTGCTCCTGCATCAGACTCCGGGCGGCATGCTTTCCAACCTGGTCAACCAGCTTCGTGAAATGGATGCCCTTGATAAGATTGAAGAGGTTTATAAAGAGCTGCCAAGAGTTCGAAAAGAGCTGGGCCAGATTCCGCTTGTTACTCCCACCAGCCAGATTGTCGGAACCCAGACAGTTAATAATGTACTGTTTGACAAAGATGACAGCAGGTACAATATGATCACAGCCCAGGTAAAGGACCTTTGTTACGGACTTTATGGGAAAACAAGTGTCCCTATAGATGCGGAAGTACAGAAAAAAGCGCTTAAAGGATATGATCGCGGAGAGGAACCCATCTCCTGTCGTCCGGCGGAAGTGCTTGAACCGGAGCTTGAAAAAGCAAGATCGGAAATCGGCGATCTTGCCGTGGATGATGAAGATTTGATCCTCTACACTCTCTTCCCTGTAACCGGTAAAAAATACCTGAACCAAAAATATGGTAAAGAGCAGGTGCCAGAGGATCTCAAACCCATCACGCTGGATGATGTGAAAAAACAAAACGAGATGATCGAGAAAGCCAAAAAAGGCGAACTGCTTGACAAGGCAGTGCTTGCGGCAGCCCCTGATAAAAGTGAGAATGCCCGTACGTTTAATGTCTTTGTTGAAGGTGAATATTTTGAAGTGGGCGTGGATGAGGTCGGCGGGGCACCGGTGATTACCTATGCAGCTCCCCAGCCCGTGGCAGCGGCTCCTGCTGCACCGGCACCCACACCTGCTCCGGCACCCACACCCGCACCTGCGGCAGCGCCGGCCCCGGCCGCCGAAAAAGCGCCTGAACCCGAAAAAGCAGCGGCTCCGGCAGCCGACGGAACGCCTCTTGCCGCCCCCATGCCGGGTATGATTATTAAATATGCCAAAAATGAGGGTGAATCCGTAAATGAAGGCGAAACCGTTGTGGTCATTGAAGCCATGAAAATGGAAAATGCCTTACCGGCACCCACCAGCGGTGTTGTAAGAGGCATTAAATTTTCCAGTGGTGATTCCGTTGCCAAAGGAGAAGTTCTTGCTGTAATCGAGTAAGGATCGGCTACAGAATTACTTAGGGGCAAAGCTGTGCATTGCCTTACTTGAACTTTTGCTTTCAAAATGCCCAGTAAGGGTTTTTATAAAAAATACCCATTTAAGGGCTTTAGGAAACAATTTAGATCAAGTTGTTTTGTGACGACTCCTAAGATCTAAATCATTAAAATAATAGTGGAATTTATATGATTTCAGCCCTAAGCATGCAGTTTGACAATTCAAACTGCATGCTTATTTTGGTAGACGAAAAACTGATTCAACTACCAAAGGAGATAAAAGTACATGGCGTTTGAAACAAAAGAAGAACTTCTTGAAAAATATATAAAAATGGATAAACCCCATTGCCCTGACTGCAATACTGAGATGACTCTGTGGGAAATACCCCCCATCAACTTCAGTGACGGCCTTGGGTGGGGAACCCCTTATCTTTTTGTCTGTTTTAATGATGATTGTTCCAGCTACAAGGGCGGTTGGAAAGATTTAAAAGACCAGATGGAAGTCCCGGCGTCCTACCGCTGCTATCTTGAACCCGGAACTGATAATTTTGAATACATGCCGGTCTTCAGCCCGGTGGGCGGTCATGGGGGAAAACTTGATGACGCCACTTTGATTCGTCAGGAAGCAAAAAAAGAGCTGATGAAGCAGACCTTTTCTATTTTAACAGACTACTATATGTCCAAAGACTGGGATGAGATTTTAAAAATCTGCCTGGATGCAAAAATACCGGATCGGGCACGGCTGAAGGCTGTTGAAATGGTCGGAGAGATCGGAGGGCCCGAAGCCTGCGAGCATCTTGTGAATCATAAATTCCCCACGCCGGTACTGCAAGAGGGTGTAAACAAAGCCATTGAACAGCTTCATGAAAGATATTATACCCGCGAATGCCCCTATTGCGCAGAAATTATTAAGAAAAGAGCAAAGCTGTGCAAGCATTGCAATAAAGAAATTTCACGGGCGTAAGGCGATAGTTTAGTCGAATGGGAGTAGGGCTAACTGCTAAGACCTAATAGCTAAAAGCTCGCCCCCCCCCAGGGGCGGCATTTAGGAATCGTTTCAAACTAACGTGATCTAAATTGTTTCCAGAAACCCTTAAAAGACTGGGTATTTTTAAAACAAAAGATCACATAATTTTGGAGCCGATCCTTAATAATTCACTTTTTCAATATTAAAGGAGCGGTAAATGATCATTTCCCGCTCCTTTCTTGTTTCGTCAAACTCTTTAAATTCCAGCTGGTCCCACTGCGCAAGAATCTGCTGTTTTGATGGTATTTTGTCAAGCCCTTTGGCAATTGTTTTCCCGGTTAATGAGTCCATGATAACGGCATCCCTGGCATCGGTTGAGACGGCAATGGGAATCTGGTAATCATAGACCAGGCGGGCACCGGCAAGGATCTCTCTTTCATAGGACCCAATGGAGCCTGCCACACAGGTGATGGCCATGACCGCTTTGCCTTTACAAAAAACAATCAGGTCAATGGCTGATGCATAGTCTTCACCCTTGAACTGGACAATAATGCTTTCATCCACACGGACATCTTTTTTGTCAAAGCCTTTTTCTTCAACAAGGAGTTTTTCAAACAGCTGGCGGCTGGCTTCGGGACCGACATTCCTGACCGCGTTGCCGGTAATATAATCATTTATAATGTAATCCATATTCATATCAGGGAAGTTCCTGTCATCTCTTCGGGTTGATCAATATTTAAAATTTTCAGCACTGTTGGCGCAATGTCTCCGAGTATACCGTTCTGCAGCGTGGTTCCCTTGTACTTTTCCCCGGCAACAATGAACCTGACCGGGTTCAGAGTATGGGCCGTGTGCGGGCTGCCGTCTTTGGCGATCATCTGCTCCGAGTTTCCATGGTCGGCTGTCACAAGGGCGGTACCACCGGTCTGCCAGATGGCTTCAACCACCTTTTTGACACATTGGTCCACAACTTCACAGCCTTTAATGGCAGCCTCAAGAATACCGGTGTGGCCCACCATATCCATATTGGCAAAATTGAGTACAACAAAGCCGAATTTTTTGGAAAGAATCTCTTTGCCGGCGTTGTCAGCCACCTCAAAAGCGCTCATCCGGGGTTTCTCATCATAGGTGGCAACATCCCGTGGCGACGGAATGAGCAGTCTTTTTTCTCCGGGGAAAATGTTTTCATCGCCACCGTTGAAAAAGTAGGTGACATGGGCATATTTTTCAGTCTCGGCGATTCGAAGCTGGGTGATCTGATGCTCGCTTAATATCTGCCCCAGAATTTTGTCCAGGTGCTGTGGTGCGAATGCTGCCGGCAGTTTAAAGGTTTCATCATACTGGGTCATACAGACAAACCCTTCAAGATTTGGTGTGATCTCTCTTTTAAATTCAGTAAAATCTTTTTGTGTGAATGTCCGGGTAATTTCTTTGGCCCGGTCTGCCCTGAAGTTGAAAAAGATGATTCCGTCACCATCTTTTATGGCCGGATCCGGACGGCTGTCATCAACATCAATGACAATGGGGGAGACAAATTCATCGGTCTGGCCGTCATCGTAGGCTTTTTGTACTGCGGCAACAGGGTCAGATGCTGTTTGGCCTTTCAGGCCGGTAAAAAGCTGATGGGCTTTTTCAACGCGATCCCAGCGGGTATCCCGGTCCATGGTCCAGTATCGGCCGACAATGGTGCCAATCCGTGTATTAGAAAGCCCGTCAATGTAATCTTGCAATTGTTTTAAAAAGGTAACACCACTTTTGGGAGAGGTGTCCCGTCCATCTAAAATCGGGTGAATGAAGACATGGTCCACCCCTTTTTGCTGTGCCATGTCGATGAGTGCAAATAAATGACTCATATGACTGTGCACACCGCCGTCAGATAAAAGGCCCATTAAATGCAGGCTTTTGCCGGTACCGGCCAGGGCATTCATGATATTTACTAGGGCAGGGGTTTTAAAAAAGGACCTGTCTTTGATAGCACTGTTTATCCTGACAAAATCCTGTGGGACCTGCCGGCCGGCCCCGATATTCATATGCCCCACTTCAGAGTTCCCCATGGTTCCTTCAGGTAGGCCCACGGCATTTCCGGAGCAGGCCAGTTCGCAGCCGGGAAAATTTTCTATCAACGAATCTATAAACGGCGTTTTAGCCGCGGCAAATGCGTTGCCATGGAAATCTTCGTTGATCCCCCAGCCATCCAGTATCATCAATAGATGAACAGGATCCTGTTTAGAAGTCATCATCATTCTCCCGGGATTCCGGAGGAGCCAGTTGCGACAGATCGATCCTGGGTGCGTCGGTCCAGAATCCTTCAAGATCATACAATGCCTTTGTGTCGGAATCGAAAATATGGATAACGACATGACCGTAGTCCAGCAATGCCCAATCACCGGACTTAACGCCTTCGGCACCCAGAGATTCTATCTTCTGTGCCTTGAGTTTTTTCACCATGTGGCCGGCGATGGCGGTTACCTGCCGGCTGGAAAGGGCTTCAATAATAATGAGGATATCTGCATAGGAGGTCAATTGGCTGACATCAAGTGCAGTAATGGACAGGGCTTTTCTTTCAAAAGCCGGGACCAGGTATCTTTTTAAGTCATCGGTGAGGGGAGTGTTCATTTATATAAATCCTTTGCTTTGATGACCGCTTCAACGGCTGCTGGCACGAGTCCTTGAATGGGCAGGTCGTTTTTTATACGGTCTCTGATCATGGTGGATGAAATATCGATTTTCGGTACAATGCAGATACTTATCATCTGTTTTTGTTCATGGGTAAATTCATGGGTACCCCTATTCAATGTGTACCCTTTTGAAATATGTTCGTCAATAAAGGCAGCAATAATGTCCGGTGTGTCGTTGCCTCCCCTCAGCATTATGATAATGGGGATAGAGGTAAAAATTTTTTCTGTCTGTTTCCAGGTAGGGATATCCAAAAAGGCGTCTGATCCCATAATGAGAAAAAAATTGGTATGCTTTCCCCCTTCGGTTTTAAATTCATTGATCGTGTCGATGGTAAATGATGGGCCCCGTCTGGAAAACTCTTTGTCGGAAATCTCAAACCCCGGGAAATCATCAATACTGCATTTTACCATGTCGTATCGGTCTTTGGCCTGTGCGAGATTGCTGCCGGGTTTGTGAGGCGGTGTGGCAGAGGGGATGAATATTATTTTATTAAGGCTGTATTTTTTTTGTACGTATTGGCTTATTTCAAGGTGACCATTGTGAAAAGGATTGAATGTGCCGCCAAAAAGCCCGATATTCATGGTTAACTCTTTGACAGATGCGAGGAAATAAATTTCACCAGCGTTTTGGTTCCTTTTCCGGTGGCAGCAGAGATACAAAAAACACGGATTTTGGGCAGGGCCTTTTGAAAGGCATACACTTTATCCTGGGTGTCTGGCAAGTCAATTTTATTTAAGACCACGATCTGTGTCTTTTGGGCCAGCTTCTGACTATATTTTGTCAATTCATTGTTGATCAGTTTGAAGGCTGCCAGAGGATCATCCGGGTCAATATGAAAGGTATCGATCAGGTGAACCAGAATGCCGGTCCGCTCTATATGCTTTAAAAAATTGATGCCCAGCCCGGTACCTTCATGGGCGCCTTCGATGAGTCCTGGAATATCTGCCACAGCAAAGGGTTCGCCAAAGGGTGTCTGTACCATTCCAAGGTTTGGGGTAAGCGTGGTAAAAGGATAATCCGCAATCTTTGGACGGGCCGCAGAAATAGACGAGATTAAGGTTGATTTGCCGGCATTGGGAAGCCCGACAAGACCCACATCCGCCAATAGCTTTAGCTCCAGTTTAAGCTTTAGTTCTATTCCGGGAATGCCGGGTTGAGAATGCCGGGGTGCCCGGTTGGTGGCGGATGCAAAACGCTTGTTTCCTCGACCGCCCTGGCCGCCGTGGGCAATAATAATTTCGTCATTGGAATCTGCCAGATCGACAAGAGTTTTCTGGGTGTTTACGTCGGTTACGATTGTTCCCGCAGGAAGCAGAATAGTGCAGTGGGAACCGTTTTTGCCATGTTTTTGTTTGCCCTGGCCAGGCGCGCCATTCTTGGCTATGAGTAATTTTTGGCGGCGATAATCGTAAAGGGTACGTTTCCCCGGGTCAACTTTCAGGATTATGTGACCGCCATCTCCGCCATCTCCACCATCAGGTCCGCCTTTTTCGATATACCGTTCTCGTCGAAAACTGGTACATCCTGAACCGCCGTCGCCGGACCTGACGGTGATAATTGCTTCATCTACAAACTTCACGCTTCATAAACGCTGACTTTTTTTCTGTCGCGGC
>CAZLTD010000118.1:0-17466 GCA_964562385.1 uncultured Desulfobacula sp. | reverse complement strand
CGCCTATAAAATATATGGAAAAAAGGGGTTGACTTTATTCTGGTACTCCCTGTAAGCCTATGTCGAGCCAGTGTTAATAATAAGATAAAATCAAGTTACGCCGTATTAAAATCAAAGATTGCACTGTGGTCCTGTGATGGGGTATAAACGGCCTTCGCTTTAATCGGCACAATAACGTGAAAATAAAAAAATATTATGGTGATGTATATGAAAACTGATTTTATTAATATTTCTGAGCTGAATGTCCGGGATCCTTTTGCGTCAATCTTCCCCATTGGGAATGATACCCTTGAGTCGATCAAACAGGACATGGATACAAAGGGATTTGACCCGGTTTTTCCCATCATTGCGTGGGACAAAAAAAACATTGTAGTGGATGGCCACACACGGTTTGCTGCCGCCAAGGCAGTTGGACTTAAAGAAGTACCGGTTCTTTTCAAAGATTTTGACAATGAGGACGACGCCATTCTTTACAGTTTTCATGTCCAGCGGAACCGCAGGAACATGTCGGATGATGATATCCTGAGATGCCTTGAACTGCTTGACACGATCCATACTGTTCCACAACAGGAGGAAAGAGAGGACACCCCAACGTTGACCCGGAAAGCGACCAATGAAATCCGGGCTAAGGAACTGGGCATCAGCCCGCACAAGGTTGATAAGGCCCGCAAGGTTATGGAACATGGGACTGATGAGATAAAAGGAAGTGTCAAGGCAGGTGAAAAATCCATCAACAAGGCATTTCAGGAAGTCCAGGAGATCCGCCGGGAAAGCGGTGAAATAAAGGGGAAGCTGACCACCGGCCTGGGTGGGGCCACAAAATACACCCAGGCGTTAGGCCGGTTTCTAAAAGAGGTCAACCGGATCAGGGAAGAAGGCTGGCAGGATGTGCCCAAGGATAAAGTTCTGTCGGACCTTGAATCGATCCGCCTGCTGATCGAAGACGGCATTGACATGTCCCGGCAGCCCTCTGACCAAGATCTTTAACTAGTGCCCATCCATAAATTGAATTTTGGATAAAAGCTATTGGCCTTAGCTTTTAGATGCAGGGACGCCCCGTGTGGGCGTCCCTGCCGTATGCTATGCAAATGGTCTTTTTGAGGCAGAAAAACGTGATATTGAGAAGTATAGTTCTCAATATCCTTCTCTATACGAAAAATAATTAATTTTCTATTAAAATAGACAGTTATCACTATTGACACATGCCATCATCCTCGATAAAAGAGCATATAGTATAATCTGATTTTATCTGTGTTTGAACAGCTGTGCGAACCACCTTTTTGATTCCTGAGAAATAAAAAATTTACATTCTGTTGCATTCTTTTGTCGTCGCGTTCTGAATTATGAGATCAAAGGCGAAACCCTGCCTGAAACCATAACAATATTTCACCCTGTTTAAGGACACAAAAATGAAGAGGCTTCTCAAATTATGCCCATCATGGCTCCCTGGATTCCAATATTTCGGGGAGCCTGGCACAAAATTTCCAACTGACTTTTCATAAACAAAAAATTTAAAAAGGAGTGACTCATGGTTATTGTATCAAATATTTCATATCCCCCGGAAAGTGCCCAGGATATTGCAAAACGTTTTCTGGAAGCACCTCAGGTGCCGGATTTCATGACGCGAAAAGGCCCGTATATTAATTCTTCTGTGGATAAAGGGATTCACACATTATCGATATATGAGATGGATAAATCCAGGATGGCTGAAGCATATGAGTTCCTTGGAAATTACATGGCGATATTTTTCGGGGTACCCGATTTTAAGTATGAATTCAAACCGTTCATGGATGTTGAAGAGGGACTGAAAATGATCGGAATGGGGTAGCCGCGGTTACAGGCAGAACCGGCAATCCGGTTCTGCCTGTATGATTTTTACAACCTGTTTTTCATCCTTAAATCCGAGTATTGCGAAATGCAGAGCCTTCCTTAATTCCCCATTATCAATTTTCAATTAAACCGGCCTGGTCTTCTCTTTAAGCCATGCCACTACATCCTTGTCCAGATACTGGGACACTTTTTCAAAAACCTCCTGATGATAGGCATTCACCCACTCTTTCTCTTTTTGAGACAATAGCCCCGGATCAATCAGATCGCGTTCAAAATGGCAGAAGGTCACGTTCTCAAATTTCAAAAAAGCACCAAACTCATTTTCAAAGGCCTCATCCACCAGGATCTGGTTCTCCAGCCGGATGCCATAGCCGCCTTCCCTATAGACACCGGGTTCATTGGTCAAGAGCATCCCTGTTTCAAGGGCAACATCACTGGCCACAGGGCTGATCCGGGCGGGTCCCTCATGGACACACAAGAAAAATCCCACGCCATGACCGGTGCCATGGCCGAAATTCATGCCACAATTCCACAGGTACTGCCGGGCCAGGGTATCGATCTGAAACCCTTTGGTCCCTTTGGGGAAGGGTGTGGTGGCAACAGCTATATGCCCCTTGAGCACCAGGGTGTAATCTTTGATTTCCTGTTGTGTTGGGTTTCCGCGGCTGACCGTTCGGGTAATATCCGTGGTCCCGGTCAGATAATTGCCGCCGGAGTCCGTTAAAAACATCCCGGTCTTTCCAATGGGCACGTCTGTCTCATCAGAGGCTGAATAGTGACACATGGCGGAGTGATCCCGGTATGCCATGATGGGATCAAAGCTGTTGTCCACAAAAAGGTCCTGCTCTTTTCTAAATGCGTGCAGCCTGTCGGCCACACTGACCTCCGTGATGCCTTCACCGGCCTGATTTTCCAGCCAGAAAAGGAAATTGACAACAGCCACCCCGTCTTTAACGGCAGTGTTGCGAATATGACTGATTTCCGTTTCATTTTTCCTTGCCTTTAAAGCAATGGCCGGATTGGGTTTTTCGATGATCCTGCAGTGATCATTAATGGACTGGAATAATTTGAGATTGGTGTTATCCGGATCGATAAGGATAGATTGATTGTCGTCCAATTGTTCCAGAGAAGAGAAAACCGCCTCATACCCGGCCGTTTCAATACCGTCTGCCTTTAGTTCTTCTGTCAGTTCCTTGTCTGTTTTTTCCGGACTGATAAAAAGCATGGTCTTTTCCGGCAGGATCAATGCAAATGCTATATTCACAGGGTTGGTATGGACATCGTTTCCCCGAAGGTTAAATGTCCAGGCAATATCATCCAAAGTGGCCATCAGATGGCAGTTGACGCCATATTCCGCCATTTTCTCCCTGATCTGTGATATCTTCTGCCTCCGGTCTTTGCCGGCATATTTCACGTCAAGGGCATAAGCTTTTGATTCGGGCAGTTGTGGCCGGTCAGTCCAGAGTTCATCAATGACATTGGCAGATGTATTTAAATGGATGCCCTTTTGATCAAACCGTTTCTTTAATTTTTTCACATCTGATCGGGAAAAGACATTTGCATCCAGGCCGATCACCTGATCCGGTGCAATGGTATCGGCCAGCCATTTCTGATATGACGGCACCTTGGGTTCTCCCATCTTAAACAATTGGAACCCGGATTCTTTGATCTGATTTTCTGCCTGAATATAATACCTGAAATCGGTCCAGAGGGTCGCCTTATCTTTGGTGATCACAGCGGTTCCGGCGGAGCCTGAAAACCCTGTTACCCATTTTCTGGCCTGCCAGTGTTCGGTGACATATTCACTTTTATGGGGGTCATCACTGGGAATAATAATGGCGGACAGATTGCGCTTTGTCATCCATTGCCTGATCTGATCTATTTTCTCATCTGTCTTCATGACAATCCTTCATTTTGGTTATCGCCTGCCAGCCTTAAACCGGCTCCATTACTCTATGATAAACTTATTGACCAGGTTATCCAGAACCTGGGTCTGCGTGTTCATCTCTTTTGTATCTGAATTTATTTTTGAACAGCTGTTAGACATTTTCGTGCTGGCCTCATTGACCTTTTCCATATCGGTTGCAATTTCCGTGGTCAGATTGTCGAACTGGGAGACACTCATGTTCACATCACTGATACCACCGGCGACTGTGGCGGTATTATCGGCGATTTCCTTGGTCGTGGCGGACTGCTCTTCAATGGCGGAGGCAATCTCGTTGACCACATCATCCATGTCACCGAAAGCCTCTGAAATGCTGGACATTTCCCTGACCGTGACATCGGTTGAATTCCTGATATTATCAATTTTGCTTTTAATATCCTGGGTGGCGACAGCTGTCTGGCGGGCAAGCTCCTTGATCTCTCCTGCCACCACGGCAAACCCCTTGCCCGCCTCCCCTGCCCTGGCCGCTTCGATGGTTGCATTTAAAGCCAGAAGATTGGTCTGTTCGGATATCTCATTGATGGATTCCGTAAACGTATCAATCTGTTTGGCATCCTTTCCCAGCCGGTCAATATGGGAGGCGGCCCGTTTTATTTTTTCACCTGTTTCAACACTCATGCCCCTGGCATTTTCCGCATTCTTCGCAATTTCGTTAATGGTGGCGGTCATCTCTTCTGTGGATGAGGCAACAATATCCAGGTTATCCGATGCCTGGCCCACAACATTGGCGATGGAAGAGATATTTTCACTCATCCGGGTGGTGGATCCGGTAATGGTCCCTGTAATCTGGGACATATTGTCTGCGTTCTCAAAAATGTCCGAGGCCTGACCGGTTGTGATCGTGGCAAGGCTGGAAATAGCATTTGAACTGCCGGAAATATCACGGATCATTGTCTGAAGATTCTCAATAAAGGTGTTAAACCATTGGGAAAGCTCCCCGATCTCATCCTTTGATTTTATTTTGATACGCCGGGTTAAATCCCCCTCTCCCTGGGCGACATCCTTCAAATTTTGTGTAACATTGATAAGTGATTTCACAATGGTTCCGGATACGAGAAGTGCCACTGGAATGATCAAAACAAGGCAGACTAAGAACACAATCACCAGCACCCAAAGTACCTGAAGCGTATTATCCATGATTGTTTTCGTGGATTTGAGCACGGTCATTGCCCCGATGAGCCCTTTATTTTCATAGATCGGCAGCACTCCCTGAAGATAGGTATCCCCATCGATGTCTGCTTCCCCGGGCACAATGGTCTGTTTTTCCAGTTGCCATGGTGTGTCTGTTTTCTTGTCAACCCCGGCATCGGCAAAGCGTGTGTAGGAAACAAGTTTACCCGCCACAAGCTTCCCATTGGCAAAGATATTGATATCCATTCCTGTCAGCGCTGCCATCTGATTTACAAAAGCATTATCAAGATCCTTTGACAGGGTCACGAACCCAAACAGGCGAGGCTCCATCTGCTCAGTTTCTTTGTTATAATCTTTGACCATCACGGGAAAAACAATATTGATCGATAAGCGCCCGTCAGAGATCCCAATGGTTTTTTGATCTTGATCAGCCGTCAACTCTTTATTTTGCACCGGGTATTTAAGATCATCGATTAGTTCACTTGTTTCCCATTTGCTTTTCTTGGCATCCTCATTGTCCTTCACCAAGGTATGGTTAAACGCTTTTTGGGGATTGATATAATAATATCCCACCCGCCGCTCGCCCGGGCCTGTTTTCTGGGAAAACGCGACCAGCTCTCCTGAGGCATCATACACTGCCATTTTGTTAATATCATTGGCTGACGATGTGGCAAAAATCGCATTGGCAAGATCCTGAAAAGAGGTTTCCGTCATGCCAAGATCAAACTTTTCCTTGAACTCGACAATGAATTTTACATTTTCACCCACTTTGAATACACC
Source organism: uncultured Desulfobacula sp. (assembly GCA_964562385.1). Taxonomy (GTDB): domain Bacteria; phylum Desulfobacterota; class Desulfobacteria; order Desulfobacterales; family Desulfobacteraceae; genus Desulfobacula. Next base: position 11,780 of record CAZLTD010000118.1, on the reverse strand, counting down.
GTTCATCTGGGTAATTTTTTTAACATAATCGTCCTGGATCTCAAAAATTTTATTTTTAAGATTTTTCGCTGCCACTGAGATATTGGCATGGGTCGTATCCACATTCTGCTTATAAATCACCCAGGATACAAAACCGCTTGATACCACCATCACGGTGGCAACCACCAGAATAATGACGCTTAATATTTTCTGCCGCAGTTTAAAGGAAAAAAAATTCATTGTTCACCTTTGCCCTTTTACTAAAAGTTAATATCATCCCGAATATTTCAGTTTGTTGATAATACATTATTTGACCGGCCTGTGAAAATTATTTTTTCCCGACACCCAAAAAAGTCAAACCATTCAAACCGGACCATTTTTCAATCTTACGCTAAAAATAATCGAACCTTTCTAATTTTTAACTGTCCTTACTACTTTAAATACTTTCATATTTCTTGGGAGAAAAATAATGGCTTGACATAAATCCACTTTAAATTTAGGGTGAATTTAAGATGAATTTATTACTGCTTGCTTCAATTGGAGGATAGTTGTCTTCTGACTTTAACAAACCAAAGCAAGAGGCAAGGATTTTTGCAGGAAGTCAAGACCGCTTTTTTGTAAAAAATTGCTTGCCTTGAAAAAAAATAGCTGTTATGTGATTATAACATACCATACGGTATGGTTTAATTTAATGGAGACCAATAATGAGAAAGCTCAATAAAAACGCCTGGTTCACACAAGGATTCAACATCCTTAAAGCCGGCGGTGCAGCTGATCTCACCATTGAAAACCTCACTAAAAGACTCAACAAAACCAAAGGCTCTTTTTACCATCATTTTAAAAACCGCGATGACTATTTTGAACAGCTTTTACTGTTCTGGGAAGAGAAACAGACCTTTGATATTTCTGAAATAAGCAAACAGGAACAAACCTTTAAAGGTATCAACGCGACCCTGTTAAAGCTGTCTAAAGAGAATATGGACCCCGAAGTCGAGGTGGCCATTCGTGCGTGGGCCATCAGAGATCCGCTGGCCAGAACGTTCCAGGAAAGAATCGACAACCAGAGAATGGGATTTTTGAAATCCATGTTTGCCCTGATGACCGATGATCCTGAACAGGTTGAAATGATCTCTTTGATCCGGTACTGCCTCTACATCGGCTCCCATCAGATCATCCCGACCATGGACGAGGGGACATATCATAAAAACCTGGACGCGCTCATGGAAATGTTTGAAACCTATGTTGACCTGAATAAAAAAAAGAAAGACCTATAAAATGAAGACGATTATCGAACCATTTAGAATTAAAACGACCGAACCCATCAAGATCATATCCAAGGCAGAACGGATCCGGGCGCTTGATGCCGCCCATTTAAACGTATTCCTTCTGGACGCCGAAGACTGCTGCATTGACCTTTTAACGGACAGCGGCACAGGTGCCATGTCCACCACCCAGTGGGCTGCAATGATGATGGGAGACGAGTCCTATGCCGGCAGCCGGTCCTGGAACACCTTTGAGCGCACGATTCGCAACATCACCGGTATCAAGCACATTTTCCCGACCCATCAGGGCCGGGCAGCCGAAGCCATACTGGCCCAGACCCAGGTACAGAAGGGCCAGATTATCCCCAACAACTCTCATTTTGACACCACCCGGGCCAATATTGAATTTGTCGGCGGGATCGCTGCCAACTTTTTGTGCGTTGAAGGAACCCGCACCGACGATAGATCCCCCTTTAAGGGGAATATGGATATTGAAAAACTAAAAGAGTGCATCAAAACCCATGGTAAAGAAAAAATTCCCTTTGCCATGATCACGGTGACCAATAATACCGGAGGCGGCCAGCCGGTATCCATGGCAAACATAAAAGCGGTAAAAAACGTTCTGAAACAGCATGGAATCCCGCTTGTGATCGATGCCTGCAGGTTTGCCGAAAATTCGTATTTCATCAAGGAACGCGAAGAGGGCTTTCAGGACAAAACACTGCTGGAGATTGCACAGGAAATGTTCTCCTATGCCGATGCCGCCACCATGAGCTGTAAAAAAGACGGCCTGGCCAATATTGGGGGTTTTCTGATCTGTAATGATGATCAATGGGCTGAAGACTTTAGGAATCTGCTCATTATCCGGGAAGGCTTTCCCACTTACGGGGGGCTTGCCGGCCGGGATCTTGAAGCCATTGCCGTGGGGTTGAATGAAGCCCTGGAATACGATTATCAGGTGTATCGACAGGCCACGGTCCGTTATGTGGGGTCCCGGCTTGAAGAGCTGGGAATTCCCATTGTCCGGCCTGCCGGTGGCCATGCTGTATTTTTAGATGCCAAAAAAATGCTGCCGCATATCCCGGCCCTGGAATATCCGGGGATCGGCATTATCAATGCGCTTTATGTTGAAGGCGGTGTCAGGGGGGTTGAACTTGGCAGTGTCATGTTCGGCAGCTTTGATGAAGACGGGAACGAGATCGCGTCTCCGCTGGAGCTTGTCCGGCTTGCGTTTCCACGACGTGTGTATACGCAGAGCCACTTTGACTACCTCATTGAGGTGATAAAGGAGGTCTGGAAAAATAAAAACAGGATTCCAGGATACAGAATCACATACCAGACACGGTTTTTAAGACACTTTACCTGTCATTTTAAAGCCCTGTAATCTGGAAAAAAACCAGCGAATATTATTCGGATGTCTTGACCTGTATATACAAGACAGAGTCCTTATTTTTCAAAGGTTTCAAGCTTCACCCAAGGTGATTTTTATCCGGGTCATCCATTTTTTGCTTGACTATGGGTATCCTTGATTTTATAGTTGCAAAACTTACAATTAAAATTGTAGTTATGCTGTACAAAAACCAGTAATTTAAACGAGAGGGGAGTAAAGACATGAAAGGTATTTTCAAAACACTGGCACTTGCATTATTAACCATGGTTGTATTCGCGGCACCCGGTTTTGCCGGCGATACAATTAAAATTGGTGTTGGCGGCGTTATTTCCGGCGACCTGGCACCCTATGGTATCTCTTCAGTAAGAGGCGTAGAAATCGCAGTTGAAGATATTAATGCAAACGGCGGAATTCTTGGAAAAAAAGTTGAATTATTAATTGGTGACGACGTTTGTAAACCTGAGATTGCTGTAAATATGGCAACCAAACTGGTTTCTGACGGTGCCCAGATGATCGTTGGTCACGTATGCTCCGGCTGCACCATCGCTGCCAATAAAATTTACAAAGATGCAGGACTTCTGGTTGTCTCTCCGGCATCCACAAATGACGATCTGACGCTCAAAGGCGAACACCCGAACTTTTTCAGAACTATTTCCTATGACGGTGCCCAGGCTGACCTGATGACCTCTTTTGCCAAAAACACTTTGAAAGCCAAAAAAGTTGCTCTGATCCATGACAAAGGTGATTATGGAAAAGGCCAGATGGAACTTGCCAAAAAGTATTTTGAAAAACTTGGTGGCGTTGAAATGGTTCTTTTTGAAGGTGTAACTACTGGTGCGGTTGACTTTACAGCCATTGTACAGAAAATTAAAAGATCCAAAGCTGATGTCACTCTCTGGGGTGGATATCATTCAGATGCATCCAAAATTGTTTCTCTGCTGAAAAAGAAACGCGTTAAAACTACTTTCTTCGGCGGTGACGGTATCTATGGTACTGAGTATATTACGCTTGCCGGTAAATACGGTGAAGGCGTTTATGCAACTGGTCCCAATGACACTTCTGGAAATCCGATGTTCAAAGCAAACACTGCCAAACATCAGAAAAAATACAACGAAGATCCAGGTACATTCTTCCATAATGCATATGCCTGTGTTCAAGCTCTTGCAGGCGCAGCCGAAGCTGCCGGTTCTCTTGACGCTGACAAAATGAAAGCTGCCTTGTTGAAAAACAAAGTTGACACTCCCCTTGGAACCATTGGTTTTGATGAGAGAGGCGACGTTATCGGTGCAGGTTTCTCCGTCTATCAGATTACAGATGGAAAATACGTGCAGGTTAATTAAATATCTGAACCAACATGAAACAGGAGCGTAATAAGCAAAATTTATTATCGCTCCTGTTTTTTTAAGCAGTAATTTTACTTAAATTTAACAAAGTTTAGGAGTATTAAATTAATTAACATGCGCTTGTTTAAAATTCTACCGGGTGTGGCAATCATCGGGATACTTGGATTCTTCGGTATTCGCGAGCTGATTGTCGATCCTACTTATTTTTTAGAGCTTTTCCTGGGAGGCCTGACCCGCGGCAGTATCTATGCATTGATTGCCCTTGGGTATACCATGGTTTACGGTATTATCCAGCTAATCAACTTCGCCCACGGTGAGATCTACATGATCGGGGCAATGACGGCCCTGATTGTTGCAAGCGTCTTGGGCTTATGGGGATGGAATTCTGGTGTTATTGTTTTTCTTGCGATCGCATTTGCCATCTTTTATTCCTGTGCCTACGGATTCACTGTTGAAAAAATTGCCTACAAACCGTTACGGACAGCACCAAGACTCTCTGCGCTTATTTCAGCCATCGGGATGAGCCTTTTTCTTCAAAACTATGTCATGCTGGCGCAAACCCCCAACTTTCTCCCCTTTGAAAGCCTGATCCCTGATTTTGAATTCTGGGAACGGTTTGCCCACATTATTACCGCAGTTGAGATGACGATTATCGTCACCACTGTTATTGTTATGATCCTTTTGGGTATGCTCATCAAATTCACCAAAATCGGTAAAGCCATGCGGGCCACAGCCCAGGATAAAATCATGGCATCCCTGGTGGGTATCAATGTGAACAATGTAATTTCCACCACCTTTGTTGTTGGATCGGCCACAGCCGCCATCGGCGGCGTCCTGATTGCCTGCCATGTCGGTCAGATCAACTTTTTTATCGGATTTCTGGCCGGGCTTAAAGCTTTTATAGCAGCGGTCTTAGGTGGAATCGGAAGTGTTCCCGGGGCAGTTTTGGGAAGCCTTGTACTGGGTATCTGTGAAAGCTTTTTCACCGGTTACTTCTGGAGTGAGTACGAAGATGTCTTTGCCTTTACTATTCTTGTTATCATCCTGATTTTCAGACCTTCCGGTATTCTTGGCAAACACGAGATATCTAAAGTTTAATTTTTTTATTTTAGAAAGTTAATTATGGTTAATAAAAAAGAGATCAAACAATCGTTTTTTATCGCTTTATGGTTTATGGTGCTGACCTTTCCCATCATGGTGATCAAAGTAAATACCATAAAAGGGATCGTGCTTTTCAGGTGGATGAACATCCTCTGGGTTGCTCTTGTTGCTTTTTTTGCCTCTTTAATCTGGAATTATTTTTTACGCCGGAAAGAGGAAAAGAAAAAAAGCGCGGTGGGTGACGACATCCCTCTGGTTCATCGATGGCTTCAAAACGAAAAAGTCAAAATACCCTTTTTAGCAGCCCTTGCCATTTTCTTTTTGGCCTATCCGTTCATATTTCCCATGTACCACACCAGTATTATGATATCGGCCCTGGTCTATGTCATGCTGGGTCTGGGTTTGAATATCGTTGTGGGTCTGGCCGGTCTTCTTGATTTAGGATATGTGGCGTTTTACGCGGTCGGGGCCTATGCCTATGCATTGCTCAATCTGCATTTTGGTATCAGCTTCTGGGTGGTATTGCCTATCAGTGCGCTTTTGGGAACCATCTTTGGTACTTTACTGGGCTACCCGGTACTGCGGCTGCGAGGAGATTACCTTGCCATTGTAACACTGGGATTTGGAGAAATCATCCGGATCGTTCTTGAAAACTGGAATGATTTTTCAAATGGTCCCCGCGGTATTCCCAACATTCCGGCCCCTACTTTTTTCGGGCACGAATTCGGGCAGCACAACTCGGTTATTTACATTTATTTCATTGTCATTGCTCTAGTATTGTTAACAATTTTCTTTGTTAGCCGGCTGGAAAATTCAAAGATCGGCCGTGCCTGGATTGCGCTTCGGGATGATGAGATCGCCTGCCAGGCAATGGGTATTGATAAATTTAAAACCAAACTGACTGCCTTTGCACTGGGTGCTACCTGGGCCAGTCTCGGCGGTGTTGTATTTGCGGCCAAGACATCCTATATCAACCCGATGTCGTTTACCATCTGGGAATCCATTACCATTCTGTGCGTTGTTGTTATCGGCGGTATGGGGTCGGCCATCGGTGTTATCGCCGGTGCCCTTGTGCTCATCCTGCTGCCTGAATATTTACGGGCGGTGGCTGAATACAGGATGCTCGTATTCGGGGCTCTACAGGTAATCGTTATGGTATTTAAACCAGAAGGGCTTATTCAAAGTGTCCGTAAAACATATAAATATGAAAAATAGAAGAATAAATTTATGGAACCTATATTAAATGTAAAAAACCTCACCATGAATTTTGGGGGGCTCAAAGCTCTGGACGATGTCAACCTTATGGTTGAAAAAGGGCAGATTGCTGCCCTGATCGGGCCGAACGGCGCTGGGAAAACCACATTTTTTAATTGTATCACCGGTATCTACGATCCCAGTGAAGGCCAGGTGGAAATAACCCCGCCCGGCAAACCCACGCAACGGTTGAACGGTTTAAAAGCCAACTATGTTACAGAACACGGGCTTGCCAGAACATTTCAGAATATCCGGCTGTTTGAGGGGATGACCGTACTTGAGAATGTCATGATCGGCCGGCACTGCAGGCTTCATTCAGGCATTATCAGTGCCATGCTAAGACCCTCAAGCCAGAAAAAAGAGGAAGAAAAGGCTGTCCATGACAGCTATGAGATCCTTGAAAAAATCGGGCTGGATCAATACGTTAATGAAATGGCCGTCAATCTGCCCTATGGTGCCCAGCGGCGCCTGGAGATTGCCCGTGCTCTGGCAACGGATCCTTTTCTGCTGCTGCTGGATGAACCCGCTGCCGGGATGAATCCCCAGGAAACAAAAGAACTGGATGATCTGATCATCTGGTTGAGGGACAATGAAGATTTATCCATTCTGCTGATTGAACATGACATGAAGCTTGTCATGAGCTTATCAGACAATATTCATGTGGTGGACTACGGCAAAAAGATTGCCGAAGGAAATCCTGAGCAGGTTAAATCCAATCCCGACGTAATCAAAGCCTATCTTGGAGACGAGTCTGAAGATGCTTAAATTAACAGATGTACATACATATTATGGTAATATTCATGCCCTGAAGGGAATAAACCTGGAGGTAAGTGAAGGAGAGGTCATCTCTCTGATCGGTGCCAATGGTGCAGGCAAATCCACGACCCTGATGACAACATCGGGAATCGTTCCGGCCAAAAAAGGATCGGTGATATTTGAAGGTGAGGATATCACTCATATCTCTCCGGACAACATCGTTAAAATGGGAATTTGCCAGGTGCCTGAAGGCCGCCGGATCTTCCCCTACCTTTCCGTTGCGGAGAACCTGGATATGGGCGCCTTTTTAAGGGATGACACTGGAAACATAAAAACAGATCTTGACTATGTTTATTCACTTTTCCCCATCCTTGCCGACCGGCGTAACCAGCAGGGCGGTACCCTGTCCGGTGGTGAGCAGCAGATGCTGGCCATCTCCCGGGCATTAATGTCCAAACCCAGGGTTTTACTGCTGGATGAACCGTCTTTAGGACTTGCTCCCATTGTGGTGAAGCAGATTTTTGATATCATCAAAAAAATTAATGAGGAGCAGAAAACCACCATCTTCATTGTTGAGCAGAACGCGAACCTGGCACTCAAGGCCGCCCACCGCGGCTATGTCATGGAAAACGGCGCGATCACAATGACAGATACCGGTGATAATCTTATGGCAAACGAAGAGGTCAAAAAAGCCTATCTGGGCATATAAATAAGAATTTTTTTGTAAACGAAAAGGCTGTTGGCAGGTTTGCTGCCAACAGCCTTTTTCTATCCGGCTAAAAGCGTATTGATACGGGGACTGGCCGCCATGTCAGCCAGCCATGATTTCGGGAAAAAATCATCTGCTTGTTTAGCCCCTATGAGAAAACCCACCATTACCCCCCTGGCTGATGAGTCCCCGCCAGCCATTATATTTTCCACCATGGCATCTTCAAAGTTGTCCTCATATTTTGCGACAAGGTGGACTGCCGACGGCAGGGCTGCATGAATGGAACACATCTGGCCAAAATCCCCTATGGCCTTTTGGGTATCTTCAGACTTGCTGTTCATCCCCGACGCTATAGAACGATGGAGCAAAGCCGCATCCGGCATCGCATCCAGGCTTTCGGTCATGGCTTTTGTGGGTGTCAGGCCGTTAAAAATCATAATAGCCGTGCGTGCCATCCATTCGGAAGCATCCACCACATCGGCATGGTTATGTGTCATGGCGGTCTGCTGCCTGGCGGCGGCAATCACGTTTTGTTCATCATCAATGCCTGCCGCAAACAAGGCAGGTATCCTTGCCGCCCCGGCAAGATCCGCAGATCCGGACCCGGCTGTATCAATGGATTTTCCAGCCTTAAGATTGCCAAGCGTCTCTTTGCTGGCATGATCCACATACCCCTTATAGGATTCAAAAAGGTCCTGCCACCGACGGGAGAAATCCCTTAAATCAAATCCCTGCATCGTTGAAACGGATTCCAGCAAAACCATCATCTGGTCCCCGTAATGGGTGAACTCCCCAGCCTGTTTGGGCAGATGGTACTCGGCAAGTTGTGGTGCCACCATTTTATCCAGGCGGCCGTACTTTTGCCTTATCTGTGAAGTGTCATAAACCCAGTGCACCCCCAGAGACAATGCATCGGCCGTAAAAGCCGCCAGAACGGCATTGTTAATTTTACGTTTCACTTGTTCCCCCCTTAAAAGACTGAGTATTTTAAAAACAAAAGTTCAAGTAAGGCAATGCACAGCTTTGCCCCTAAGTAATTTTGGAACCGATTCTTAACACCCCTTTTCAGGCAGGCGTGCCTTGATTGTATATTTTAAATTCACCAGACCCGTAAAATCGAACAGGCGCATCCTCTTCATCCACCACAGTGATATTGTACATACCACCCGTTTCATTATTCGATGCTTTCTTTTGGGTGGACTGCCACAGTTTCCAGGCATACCGCCAGGCTGTGACATCTGATTTCAGCGAAGCTTTTCCAATGGGCGGGGAGTAGACTTCCGTGATCCCGTCTTCTGTCCGCTCTTGAAATTTCACACGAAACCCTGCTGGTTTCTGCACCCATCCGTTTTTTATAATCTCCATTCCTTCGGCGATATCCATAATTACTCCTCAATATGTTGGCACTCTCCCCTTATACCAGGGAGGATTTTTCCATTTCATCGATAGACGGGTCATTTGACTCAATGTGCAGATCCAGTTGTGGAAAAGCAAACTTGATACCTTCGATATCAAACCCCAGCTTGGTCTTTTCCAGCAGATCACACCGGGTAAACCAGAAGTCCTTATTGGCTACCCAGCAGCGTCCGCCCAGGTGTACACCTCTGTCCCCCAAGTTCATGACATATACTACAGGGCTCGGCTTTTCTTTTACCCGTGGGTCCCGGATCATGATCGTTTCCAGGGTCTGTTTTGCCTTGATCATATCCTGGTCATACCGGATCATCACATCCACTTTAACACGGCGGGTTTTGGTAAAATGGTAGTTAATGACGATCTCATTTAAAATCTGCCGGTTCGGTACAAAAAATGTTTTTCCGTCAAATGTCCGCATCTGGGTATTGAGGAATGTAATGCCCTCGACTTTCCCGAGCAATGCGCCGGCCTTGACATAGTTTCCCACCTTGAAAGGCAGGGTTGGCAGCAAGGGCCTTAAAAACACCATTATGCCGATGATCACCAACGCAATAATGGCGGTTAAACGAACCATGTTAACCGGCGAGGCACCCATTTCAACGGCAGTCCCCATGATGGTCAGCCCGACCAGAATAATATACAGTGAATTGCAGGCCACAGGCGCTGCCTTGCTTTCCGGATAAAATTGTTTCATTTTTTTGCTCAGGGTATTGTGAATCCACCGGGCAATTAAAAGACCGAATATCAACATAACCAGGGCAAAAACGATGGAGGTGCCGTGATCCGTCATTGTTTCGCCCAGAGCTTGAAGCCGGGACATATTTTCATCCATGAATAGGATTCTCCTTATGATTTGTTGCGAATAATTTCAACCACATCTGTATCAAAATATCTTTCTTTGTGTCAAACAAAACAAGGAGGCCTCTTCTATCCTGTCCGGGAGATAATCATTTCGTGAAATTTCCGGATCATGGCTGTTAACAAAAAGTATCCACCGGCAAATCCATATCAGCGATATTTTACACACGCAATCTTTGGTCAGGCGAATCATCACGCCCCGACCCGGCCCATTCATGCGGGGAGAAGTATCTTATTGATATTTGTTTAGTCTCCTGATACGGTCTGTTTCCATATACCGCCATATAAATCATTTGGGAGAAAATAGCGATGTCGCACCTGACGCAGGACGACCCTGAACTTGAACGATTCGTCGATCTTGAAACTGACAGACTCAATGACACCGTCAACCTTATTGCTGCGGAAAATCATTGCCCCCAATCAGTTTTGCAGATCATGGGATCAGTGTTCAATACCAAAACCATTGAAGGATATCCGGGGAAACGGTTTCATGCAGGATGCGACATCGTGGACCAGGTTGAAAAGCTGGCCATAGACCGGGGCAAATCCCTTTTTGGGGCTGAGTATATCAATGTTCAGCCCCACAGCGGAACCTCGGCCAATCTTGCTGTTTATTTCAGTGTCCTGAATGTAAACGATCCTGTTCTTTCCATGAGTCTGCCCCACGGCGGTCACCTTTCTCACGGGCATCCGTCATCAATTACAAGCAAATGTTTTAAGTTCACACATTATGGCCTGGATCCGGAAACCGAGTGCATTGACACCGAAAAAATCCGTGAACTTGCCCAGCAGGTGAAACCCAGAATGATTGTGGCCGGGGCCAGCGCCTATCCCCGTCTGATCGATTATAAAAAGATCGGTGAGATCGCCGCAGAAGTGGGGGCCTTTTTCCTGGTGGACATGGCCCACCTGGCCGGGCTGGTCGCCGCAAAACTGATACCGAGTCCTGTGCCGTTTTGCGATTTCGTCACATTCACCTGCTACAAGACCATGATGGGAGGCCGGGGCGGTGTTATTTTAAGCAAAAAAGCTTATGGGAAAAAAATAGATCACTCTGTATTCCCGGGATGTCAGGGTACCAGTGCGGTCAACAGCCTGGCTGCCAAAGCACTGATTTTCAAACTGGCGACCCAAAAAGAGTTTATCCATATTCAAAAAAAGACCCTTGCCAATGCGAAACAGATCGCCGGCGCTTTCCTGGAAAAAGGATACCGGATTGTGTCAGGGGGAACAGACAATCATCAGGTATTGGTTGATCTGACCGGACAAAATATCAGCGGACAGATTGCCGAAAGTTGTCTCGAATCCGTGGGGATTGTTTTAAACAGAAACGTAATACCGGGCGATGCACACACTCCCGGCAGGATCAGCGGTATCAGGATCGGCAGCGGTGCGGTGTCTGCCAGAGGGATGGGGCCCTCCCAGATGCGGCAGATCGTCGATCTGGCTGACCAGGCCGTGAAAAGCCGCAATAACCAGGATGCACTAAAACAAATTAAAGAACAGGTATCAGAATTATGCCGACAATTCCCTGTTAAGGATTCTTTATGATCACCAAAGAGAACTATCGATGATTTTTTTCAAGATCAAAGCGTATCTGTAAAAACGCAGAAAAGGCACGGGTCCTGGGCAAATTACTTGTTGTATTTTTTTTAATATTTTATATGGCTCTTAATAATTCTCAGCATTTATAGTATAATCCGTTTTCATAT
>CAZLTD010000117.1:0-17598 GCA_964562385.1 uncultured Desulfobacula sp. | reverse complement strand
CTATCTTGGATCTGATCGGGTTTGCCTGCTTCACCCCGTGAATGGATACAAATTGCGAGGTTATTTTTACTTGTCTATCAAAAATTTGTTCATAACCAAAGATATTTCTCATTTGTTGCTTTGTATTTTAAAATCAGCTATATATAGCTCACTTTTATTTTGATATCTAAATTAATTGAACATATTGCATGATAAAATATTACTTACAAAAAACTTTGGCACACACCGTCTGCGTAACGGGAATCGGTGTTCATTCAGGAAAACAGACAACCCTGACCATTCATCCCGCCCCTGAAAATCACGGCATCAAATTCAGACGGGTCGATCTTCCCGGAACCCAGGATATCCAGGCCCTTTTCAAACGGGTGGTCGACACGAGCCTGGCAACGGTTTTAGGAACCAATGGCGCCATTGTTTCCACAATTGAGCATTTGATGGCAAGTTTCGCAGGCCTGGGCGTTGACAACGCTTTGGTGGAAATCGACGAATATGAAGTCCCCATTATGGACGGCAGTGCAAAAATTTTCACTAGTCTTATTAAAGAAAAAGGAGTGGTTGAGCAAAGCGCACCCAAACACTTTTTTATCATTAAAAAACCTTTTGAGGTGGTTGACCAGGACAAGCAGGTTATCGTCACACCGGCACCCTGTTTTAAAATCACCTGCAATATCGAGTTTGACCACCCTTTAATCGGAAAACAGACCGTCAGTTTCGACCGGGATGAAAATGATTTTGAAAAGGAGATCAGCGCTGCACGAACCTTTGGCTTTATAAAAGACCATGAACTGCTAAAAAAATTCAGCCTTGGAAAAGGCGCAAGTCTTGACAATGCTATCGTTATCGATAAAGATAGAATATTAAATGAAGACGGGCTAAGATTTCCTGATGAATTCGTCAGGCACAAGCTTTTAGACAGTCTTGGAGATTTCTCCCTTTTGGGCATGCCCATTCAGGGGCATATCGTCACCCACAAATCCGGACATACCCTGAATCATTTATTCATTAAAACTTTTTTGGAAAACAAGGACGCCTGGGAAACAGGACCCGCAGAAATGTAAAGAATAATGACTATTTTCAAGCCATATAAAATTTTCACACCGCTGTTGTTTTTTCTCATACTCTGTGGGGTGGCCCTTGTCCTTGGGGCACCTGCCAGCGCATCTGCAGCACCGGAAGAGAGTGCGGTTATTGAAAACATCAAACTTGCCAACACCCGGGATGACCTTTTAACCTATTTTGACGTTAAAAAAGCCTTTACCGAAAAAATCAACCAGGCGGTTTTAAACGGGATCCCCACAACATTCTCATTTTATGTCACCCTGTATCACTCCGATGACTCCTGGCTGGATAAAAAGATTGCCGACATTCAGATAAAATCAACCTTAAAATACAATCCGCTTAAAAAGGAATTTTCCGTTCACCGTCCCTGGAAAAAAGAGAACAGTTTTGTCACGACCTCCTTTGAAGATGCAAAAGCTGCCATGACTGAAATTGACAACCTGACAATCATCTCCATAGACAAGCTGATCAAAGGCAACAAGTATCAGCTGAGAATAAAAGCAGAACTGGACAAAGTGACCCTGCCGCTGTCGCTGCACTATGTTTTCTTTTTTGTTCAATTCTGGGATTTTGAAACAAACTGGTATTTGATCAATTTTACCTATTAATGCAATGTTGTTGGTTTTGCTTTCTTTGAATTGAGCATATGGCACAATCAGAAAACCCCAAAAAAGAGACGGCCCGAAAACGAAAAGAAGGATTATTAATCATAATCATTCTTATCACCGTGGCCGTGTTAACATTCATTGAAACGCGAATCACCAACTTTGGCAGTGATTTCCCGCTGTCCAGCACTGTGTTGATGTTTATTTTAATCAACACCAACCTGCTGCTTTTACTCACCCTTCTTTTGCTGGTATTTCGCAATCTTGCCAAACTCTATTATGAGAAAAAAAACAATATTCTGGGCTCCAAGCTAAAGACCCGGCTGGTAACGGCGTTCATCATTCTGGCGCTCTTACCCACCACGGTGCTGTTTTTTTTCTCCATCCATTTTATTTCCACCAGTATTGCCTTCTGGTTTAACACACCGGTGGAGCAGACCTTAAAAAGTTCAATTGCGGTGGGTCAAAAACTGTATGAATATATTGAAGAGAGAAATGTATTCTATGCCCGACGGGCGGCGTTTCAGATTATTTCCCCGAAACGCAAACTGCTTGAAAGCGAAAACGAATCCAAACTGACGAGGTATATTCAGGTCGTCCAGAGGGGGTTTAACCGGCATGCCGTGGAAATATACACACCCGATGGAAAAAGAGCAAGCCTCTCTTTGGCCAATGAACTTGAGCAGCTCCAATTTGGTCCGCTGACCAGCAACGATCTGACCGGGATTGAAAAAAATGCCGTCAGCAAGACCATTTCACAAAATTCAAAAGTGGGGGAGCTTTTACGGACAGTCTCCACCATCCCCTTTGGGGCTCCTCCGGGCGATGCCCAGGCCTTCATCGTTATCACCACGCTGGTGTCACCGGAACTGTCCATCAACCTGCAGGCCATTGTTAAAGGTGTTGAAGAATACCACCAGCTGAAGCTGGCTAAAAAACCGGCCCGGACATCTTATTATATCGCGCTTTCCATTGTGGCACTTCTGGTTGTTTTCTGTGCGGTCTGGTTTGGGTTTCAGATGGCAAAATCCATCACCATTCCCATCATGAAATTTGCCGAAGGCACACAAAGGGTGACCGATGGCGATCTAAATTATCAGATTGACTTTGAAACCGATGATGAGATTGGAACACTGATCAAGTCATTCAACTCCATGACCACTGAGCTGGCATCCGGCCGTGAACAAATTGCGCTTTCCGGCGAAATGCTCAAACAGCAGAACACCGAGCTGGAAAGAAGCCGTCATTACATTGAAATTGTCTTGAGAAATATTTCCGCAGGTGTAATTTCCATCGACCATACAGGCGTCATTACCACGATCAACACAGCGGCGGAAGCCATGCTGAACATCAATTCCCGCGATATTTTAAACCGCAATTACAGGGATGTGCTTCAGGGTGAATACCTTCAGATTGCAAACAAATTAAACGACCAGGCGACCCAGGGCCAGGAAACACTTGAGATACCGTTATCTGCGACTGTCTCCGGCAGCCCCAAACATTTTTCCCTGACATTCAACATGTTAAAGGACGATACCGGAAGGCTCGTTGGGGCTGTTCTGGTGTTTGATGATGTGACCGAGCTTGAAAAAGCCCAGCGGATTGCGGCCTGGCGGGAAGTGGCCCGCAGAATTGCCCATGAGGTAAAAAACCCTTTGACCCCAATCAAATTGTCAGCACAGCGGCTGAAGCGCAAATACGGCAAACAGATTGACGACGACATCTTTACCGGATGCGCCGATACCATTGTTGAGCACGTTGATCTGATCCGTAATCTTGTCAACCAGTTCTCGGCATTTGCCAAGTTCCCGGATGCAAACGTTACCAAAGTCAAAATTGAAAACATCATTTTAGAAACCATTGCATTGTACAGGGAAGGACTTGAAAATGTAGATATCCGATCCCGGTTTGCCGACAATATTCCCATCCTCAAACTGGATCACCAGCATATGAAGCAGGCGTTCATCAACCTGATCGATAATGCGGTGTATGCTGTCAACAAAACGGGGATGATCCTGATTGATGTCTCATACGATGATATTCTTAAAATCGTCAGGATTGAGATTGCCGACAATGGTAAAGGAATTTCAGACAAAGAGAAAACCAGGCTGTTTGAACCCTATTTTTCCACAAAAAAATCAGGCATGGGATTGGGCCTGGCGATTGTGAACTCTATTATTTCTGATCATAATGGTGTAATAAGAGTTCAGGACAACAAACCTGCAGGCGCAAAATTTATAATAGAGCTGCCTGCATGATATTTATGTTACAGGAGAGGTAAGAATGTATCCTGCAGTACTCATTGTTGATGACGAAGCTACGATTATAGAATCTTTAGAAGGCATTCTTTCCGATGACGGATTTGAAGTGATGCATGCCTTTAACGGATATGAAGCACTAAAACAGGTGGAGACCCTTTCCCCGGATATTGTTCTTTTAGACATCTGGATGCCGGGAATGGATGGCATTGAAACGTTAAAAGAGATTAAAAAGATTGCCCCGCACCTGCCGGTGGTAATGATCACCGGTCACGGTACCATTGAATCGGCCGTGGATGCCACCAAATCCGGCGCTTATGATTTTTTAGAAAAACCGTTGTCCATTGACAAGGTCATGGTTACCATTAACAATGCCTTGAATTTCAGGAAACTGGAAGAGGAAAATCTGTACCTTCGCAAAAAAACCATTGAGAAGAACTCCATTACCGGAACCAGTCCCTCGGTTCAGCAATTATACGGTCAAATCATGAATGCGGCCCCGTCTGATTCATCCATTCTCATCACCGGTGAAAACGGAACCGGCAAGGAGATGGTGGCCAGGACCATTCATCATTTCTGTTCACGGGCGGAGTTGGCTATGATCGTCATGAACTGTGCGGCCATACCCGAAGAGAACCTGGATAGTGAATTATTCGGACATGAAAAAGGTGCTTTTGAAGATGCCACGTCTAAAAATAAAGGCAAATTTGAACTGGCCGCCGGCGGTACCCTGTTCCTTGATGAAATCGGTGACATGAATATCAATACCCAGGCTAAAATCTTAAGAGCGCTTGAATCAAAAACCTTCCAGAGAATCGGTGGCGGCCGTACGCTTCATATGGATGTCCGTTTAATCGCATCCTCCAACAAGGACCTTGAAAAAGAGATCAAGGCCAAAAATTTCAGGGAGGATCTGTTTTTCAGGCTTAATGTGATCCCGATCTGTGTTCCGCCCCTTCGCAAACGCATCGAAGACCTCCCGCTGCTGGCAGACACTTTTTTGGGAAAACTGTCGGAACAATCAGCTTCACAGAAGAAAAACCTTTCCCAGGATGCACTGGCATTGCTGATGGAATATGACTGGCCAGGCAATGTCAGGGAATTGAAAAATCTCATAGAACGACTGTTTATCATGGTTCAAACCGATGTAATTGACACCAATGATATCCCCTCCCCCTATAACCCGTCATTCCAGCATGTTGATTCCATGACCGGCCCCAAAGAGTCCTATGAGGATGATCTTGTAAAGGCACGGCTGCAGTTTGAACGCCGTTTTATCAAAGAACGGCTGGCCAAGGAAGACGGCGATATGGGTGCAACAGCGAAAAAACTTGGCACCAGTGTAACCTATATTAAAAAAATCATTTCCTGATTCCCCATGCGGATTATCAGCGGCAGTTGCAGAGGCAGAAAACTTGTGCCCGTTCAGGGACATCACATCCGACCGACATCGGACCGGACCCGCGAGGCTGTATTCAACATTATAGGTCCCCGGATAAAGGGTGCAAATGTTCTGGACCTGTTTACCGGAACCGGGGCCATGGGGATCGAAGCCTTAAGCCGGGGGGCCGGGCATACTACCTTTATTGACACAAACTGTGAAATGGTCCAAAGCAACCTGACGCTTTGCAGACTTGAAGACCACGCCCGGGTGCTGCGCCTTGACCTTGTCCGCCAAGGGCTTTCAAACATTGTTTTTGATCATGCCTTTGATATTGTTTTTATTGATCCGCCCTATAACAAGGGCTATATCGAAAAGATACTCCTGCTACCGGGTTTTATCGATCTGCTGGCAAAGGATGCCTGGATTATTGCGGAATACTCATATAAGGAAAAAATAAAAATAGATATCCCCGGCCTTGACATTTTAAAGCAAAAAAAATACTCAAAGACAAAAATATCAATTTTAACCAGAATCTAACAAAGGACTGATCTCCCATGACAGACAATTTAAAGACAGCGATCTATCCCGGCTCTTTTGATCCTCTGACCAATGGTCATATTGATATTATTGAGCGTGCCTTGGAAATTTTTGACCGGGTCATCATTGCCGTTCTCCACAATCCGTCAAAAAAGGCGTTGTTCACCATGGAAGAACGGGTGGCCATGATTTCCAAAAGCTTCAACGGACTGGGTTCTGTGTCTGTGGATTCTTTTGGCGGGCTTCTGGTAGATTATGCCAAAATGAAAGATGCCGTTGCCATTATCCGCGGAATGCGGGCGATTTCAGATTTTGAAAGCGAATTTCAAATGGCATTAATGAACCGGAAGCTGAACAAGGAGATCCAGTCGGTCTTTTTAATGACCGGATTGCGCTGGATATTCACCAGCTCTTCCATCATCAAGGAAGCGGCCCAGTTTGGCGGAGATGTCAGCGACATGGTACCGGAACCGGTTCACATAAAACTTATGGAAAAATACCCGAAACTGAAAGGCTGATAATGGATCTGTGGCAACTGCATGTTTTTGTATCCGTTGTTGACAACAAGAGTTTTTCAAAGGCCTCTGAAGCCATCAACCTTTCCCAGCCCACTGTCAGCAGCCATATCAAGGAACTTGAAAACTATTTTCAATGTACCCTTTTAGACCGGCTTGGGAAAACCACCGAGCCCACCCGGGCCGGGAAAATTCTTTACCAGCATGCCAAAGAACTGCTTGCCATGAAACAGCAGGCGGAGTCGTCACTGTTCGACTTTCTGGGGAAAACAAAAGGTCACCTCATCATCGGTGGCAGCACCATTCCGGCCGGTTATATTATTCCAAAACTGATCGGTCCGTTTTACCGGGAATATCCGGAAATTTCCATTGAGCTTTTAGCCGGGGATACGCTGCAGACGGTATCAAATATTGCTGCCGGGAAAGTTGAAGTGGGGATTGTCGGCGCAAAGACAAATAACCCATTGGTCATCCAGGAAAAGCTTGTCGCCGATCAGATGAAGCTGATCGTTCCATCGGGCCACAAATGGGCGGGCAAATCACAGGTCAGTTTAGATCAGCTGATCCGTGAGAATATGATTAACCGGGAAAAAGGCTCCGGCACATGGCAGTCGATTATCCGCAGCATGAGCCGCAGCGGATTCGATCCAAACGCTTTAAACACCTGTATCACCATGGGAAATACCATGTCTGTGATTCAGGGTATTTTAAACAATGTGGGCATTTCTATTCTTTCCACCATTGCGGTTGAAGATGACCTGGCAAAGGGCCGACTTTTTGCCCTGTCAGTTCAGGGGCTTGATCTGAACCGCTTCTTTTATCTGACCTATTCAAAAAAACGAACCGTGTCACCTTTGTGTGATAAATTCATTGAATTTGCAATAAAATATTTTGGTTAATAAAGAGCGTTGCAGCGTTCCCGGTAAAAAACAAATACTGATATTCACCCCGGAATAACCATAGAAGCACACCCTTTTTCATGAATTAAAATTCGCGGGTTAAGTCCGGCATGTCTCCATTATATACATTTACGACTGCCACAGATTCTTTTTTACACATTCAATGATCGGCATAATTTCTCTTAAAAAGATCAATTGCCATTGGGAAAAAATTGATGCGGCTATCGCCAATAAATTATACGGTTTCGTAATTCAAGATAAATCCATTATATCTTACTGTTTCGCCCGTAAATTCCTCATAAAATCTTCATTGACAAGCCCCGGTTTTTCTGACAAGCTCCGCAATGATGAAAAGCCAAATAATAAGCTGCAATTAATATGGACAGGAACTGGCCATGATTATTGGAATAGACGTTGGCGGCACTCATACGGATGCTGTCCTTTTAAGTCAGAACGGTATTGAAAAAAAGGTCAAAGTATCAACAGATTCTGCAGATCTTTTTAACACGATCCTCACCGGTTTTACGCAATTGTTAGAGAAAACGGATCCCAAAAAGGTGGAACGTATTGTTATATCAACAACACTGACCACCAATGCCATTGTTCAGCAGGACATGAAACCTGTGGGAATGATCGTCTCTTCAGGACCGGGGATTGATCCTGAAGCGTACCGGACCGGGGATCATTACTATTGCGTATCCGGATCAATCAACCACCGGGGCCGGGAAAAAGCGCCGGTCAACGAGATGCAGATTGAGGACATGGCCAAAAAGATGGAGAAGGCCGGTATCGAGTATGTTGGGGTTGTCAGCAAATTTTGTGTCCGCAACCCCAGCCATGAGATACTTATCCGTCGAATTTTAAACAGATATTTTAAAAAAGTCTTTTTAGGCCACCATGTATCCGGGAATCTTAATTTCCCCCGAAGGATTGCCACCACACATTTGAACACCGCAGTTTTCTCTCTTCATAAATCCTTTTTCGAGGCTGTAAAGGATTCTCTTGAAGAGAAAGGTCTTAGTATTCCCATACAGATTCTAAAGGCTGACGGGGGCACAATGACCCTTGAATCATCCATGGCGTTTCCGGGACAAACCGTATTATCGGGACCGGCCGCCAGTATTATGGGAGCCATCCCCTATGCCACAGAGAAACAGGATGCCATCGTTCTTGATATCGGCGGCACCACAACGGACATCTCTTTTCTGGTGGACAAAGCCCCCCTGCTGGAACCGGTGGGAATTCGAAGGGGCCAGTATAAAAGCCTGATCCGATCTTTGCGGACAGACTCCAAGGGAATCGGAGGGGACAGTACCGTTCGCGTATCCGATGATAACACCCTTTGTATCGGGCCGGATCGTCAGGGACCTGCCATGGCCTTCGGCGGGTCTGAGCCCACGCCCACAGACGCCCTAATCGTTCTGGGGTTGATGAATGAAGGAGACACTGAAAATGCTCGTAAAGGCATTCAAAAACTGGCAGATCTGCTTGGCACCGACATCCAGGATGCCGCGGAACAGATCTTTAAAAAATGCTGTGCCATTATCCTGAAAAAAACATTTGAAATGGTGGACAAAATCAATTCCCAGCCGGTTTATACGGTCCATGAATTTTTAGAAGGGTATAAGATCAGCCCCAGAAGCATCCTGTTGCTGGGGGGGCCTGCCCCATACTTTGCGAAAAAAATCGAGGAACTCTACCATATTAAAACGCTTGTGGTTCCGGAATCTTCCGTGGCCAATGCCATCGGCGCTGCCCTGGCCCGCACCACCTGTGAAGTATCATTGAACGCCGACACGGAACAGGGTATTGTTACCGCCCATGAAGAGGACTTTGCCGAGCCCATTTCAAAATCATATTCTGATGATGATTTAATTGAAACTGCATATACGCTTTTAAAGGAAAAAGCCGTTCATTCAGGTGCAGACCCCGATGACCTGGATGAAATTGAGGTCGTTGAATTCCAAAAATTCAACATCGTTAGAAATTTTTCACCACGCGGGAAAATATTTAGAACCAAAATGCAGTTAAAACCCGGCCTCATCAAAGGATTTGAAAATGTGCTGCACTAGTTTGGAGAAATAATCATGTTAAAGGCACACCATAAGACAGGACTTGTATTTTTCCCGGCATTTGACTGGGCTATCGACCCAACCCATCCGGAAAGAGAAGAACGGCTTTTATACACTCAGGATCAGGTGACGGAGGAAGGGATCTTTGATATCAACGGTATTGTTGAATACAAACCGGAAATGGTCTCGTTTGAGGATATTCAGCGGTCTCATTTTTGTGTACCCAATGAAACCTCTGTGACCACGCAGTCCCATCTGATCAGTGCCGGCGGCGCCAAAGCCATGGCCAACGCCGTCATGAACAAGGAAGTTAAAAACGGTTTCGCACTGGTACGACCGCCCGGACATCATTCCATGCGGGTCTCCCATGGAGGGCGCGGATTTTGCCATATCAACATTGAGACCGTTATGGTGGAGTATATCCGGTCGCAATTCGGGGTAAAAAAAATAGCCGTTATTGATACTGATTGTCACCATGGTGATGGCACCAATGATATCTTCTGGCACGACCCGGATGTTCTTTTTATATCCCTTCACCAGGACGGCAGAACCATGTATCCGGGTTCCGGGTTCCCCTCAGAACTTGGCGGTCCCAATGCCAAAGGGTTCAATTTGAACATTCCCCTGCCGCCCGGCACCTCCACAGAAGGGTATCTGTATGTCATTAAAAACTGCGTATTGCCCGTACTGGATGAATTCAAACCTGACCTTATCGTAAATTCAGCCGGACAGGACAACCACTACACCGATCCGCTGACCAACATGAATTTCTCAGCCCAGGGATATGCACAGCTCACATCCATGCTAAAACCGGATATTGCAGTGCTTGAAGGCGGTTATTCCATTGAAGGCGCCCTGCCATATGTCAATCTGGGTATCATCCTGGCCATGGCCGGCCTGGATTATTCAGGCGTTATTGAACCGGATTATAATCCGGAACGCCTGAAACAGTCTGTCAGCATCACTGACAAAATCAAAAAAACAACCGACCAGATTAACAGCTATTGGCACCAAAGAGAACAGTTGCGGCTCCAGTCAGGCATACCCGGGGACTTCCAAGTCCGGCACCGGGAAATTTTTTATGATACCGACAACCTTTTTGAGCAGCAAAAAGAGAAGGTCAGAATCTGTCACGATTGCGGCGGTTGCCTGGAAATCGATTCCAAAGCCAGCCCCGGCCACCATATCCTGGCAGTCCACATTCCCATCAACGCCTGTCAAAGCTGCATTGAAGCCGGGTTAAAATTTTACGATAAGGCCGACAAAAGCAAATTTAGCCATGTCTATCTGCAGGACAGAGTCAACGATTCCTATTCAATAAAGTGACACACACCATAAAAAAACAGACTCATCTGATCAAAAGATCCCTTATGATTCAAAGCATAAGGGATTTTTTTACCCAAAACGGGTATCT
The DNA here is from genome assembly GCA_964562385.1 of uncultured Desulfobacula sp. Lineage (GTDB taxonomy): Bacteria > Desulfobacterota > Desulfobacteria > Desulfobacterales > Desulfobacteraceae > Desulfobacula. The sequence goes on along the minus strand of CAZLTD010000117.1, from coordinate 6,855 downwards.
TGAAGTGGATACTCCCATTCGCTGCCCATCAATTATTCCGGAGGCACATATTGATCCGGTGACATCTGAAAATTTTTATCTTCAGGCCTCTCCGGAACTTTGCATGAAGCGGCTGCTTTCCCGCGGATTTGACAAAATCTTTCAAATCTGTAAATGCTTCCGGAAAAATGAGAGAGGGGCATTCCACCTGCCCGAACTCACCCTTCTTGAATGGTATACAAAAAATCATACTTACCTGGATCTGATGACAACGTGTGAAAAAATGATCCGGTTTATTGCCAGACACCTGAACGATAAGCCTGCGATTTCATACCAGGGAGGCACTATTTTACTCGATTCTCCATGGCAGCGGCTCACCGTTGAAGAGGCATTTATGCGATATACATCCACATCGATGGAGAACGCTCTTTTAGACGATAGCTTTGATGAAATTATCAGCTTTGAAATCGAACCGCACCTGGGCCGGACATGTCCTGTTTTTTTGGTTGATTACCCCAAACAGCATGCGTCTCTGGCCAGACTCAAGCCTGACAATCCAAGGCTTGCCCAGCGTTTTGAACTCTACATTGCCGGCATTGAACTTGCCAATGCCTTTACCGAACTGACAGATGAGAAGGAACAAAAAAAACGGTTCACCCATGAAAACCGGCTGCGAAAGGAGCAGGGACGTCTACCGTTGCCCATGCCAAAAAAATTTTTATCCGATCTTGCTGGCCTTTCGGATGCCGCCGGCATTGCCATGGGGATCGACCGGTTGGTCATGCTGTTCTGCGATACCGCTTCAATTGATGAGGTCGTGGCATTCACGCCTGAAAACCTGTAGCGATGAATGCGGTGCTCTGTCCGGGCAAACAATCACACATCTTTCAACAGATTAATCACCCCGATTAAAACCACAGAAAAAACAAGAAAGAAAAACAGAGAAACCAGCGTTGCCGCCATCAGCTCCCAAACCAGAGCGGAACCGGCCGGTACCCTGCAGTTATAATGTTTAAACATGTTAAAGGCATAGATGTATGCCGCCACCCCGATGGGGGGTATGGGCAGAAAGAATCGCATGCTGCCGCCTATGTGCCCCTTAAAACAATACAGGGCAATCCCGATGACCAGCATTAGAAGTCCTGAAACGGCGATTGATAAGATATTAATTTTTAATATTTCATTTTCCATTATGTAATACCCTGCGAGTTTAAACCAACATTCCTTCTTGCTGTTACCCCCCTTTTGGGGTAAACTGCTGGTATCAATAGTATAATGAATCACTATAATTCACAATCCTTTATTACAGGGGTTCTATGCAGCAAACACCTTCCAGTGAGGGATCCGGTCACATCGAAAAGACCTTTGATAAAAAAATCAGTGCTTTGGAATATGCCCAAAAAATAAACTATACGCTTTATGACATTTCCAATGCCGTTAATAAGACTCGAAGTCTCGAACAGCTGTATCATTCAATCTATCAGTCACTTAACAGATTAATGCCGCTGCCCAATTTTTTTATCGCCATGTGGGATAAGAACAAAAAAACCATTACTTTTGAGTATTTCATTGATGAGTGTGATGATGATTTTCCCATCGTGGAAAACTTAAAAGAGCCCAATTGCCTGACCGGCGAAGTTATTCTTGAAAAACGCCCCCTTTTTTTAAAAGAAAACATGCTCATCCAGCGGGCCAAAAAAAACGGCTGATCGGCAGCATCCCAAAAATCTGGCTGGGTGTCCCCCTCATTATTCAGGACACCGTAATTGGGGCTATCGTAGTTCAGCATTATTCAGATGCTGATTATTTTACCCATCAGCACATGGAAGTTTTGATTTCCGTCTCAGAGCAGATCGCCCTGGCTATTGAACGAAAGCAAATCATCGAAACTTTGAAGAAAAAAGAAAAAACGATCAGCCTGATTACCGATAACACAAGCTCCATTATTGCGATTATTGATGCCCATGGTGTTTTTGAATTTGCCAATCCTGCCCACAAAAAATTGGGATATGACTTTGAAAAACTGTGGGGGACATCTTTTTTTGACCTCATGCATCCGGATGATGCCATACAGCTCATTAATTTTTTGGGAAAGGGGATAACCGGTCACGCCAGCCACCTCACGCTCGAATTCAGAATAAAAAATAATCTTGGTAACTTTCAACCCATTATGGGAACGTTTGATTTAATAAAAGATAAAGAGGGTTTCACAGAGAAACTAATTTTTATCGGAGAAGATATCTCTGCCAGAGAAAAAAACCAAAAGGAAATGAAAGAGATTGAAGAACGATTCGGGCTCATTTTTAACAGCAGCCCGGATGCCATCATCATTACACAACTTAAATCCGGAAAAATATTTGATGTCAATACTGCGTTTACCAGGCTCTGTGGGATAAAAAAAGAAAACCTGATAGGGCAGGTGACAACAGATCTGGGAATATGGGAAAACAAGCAGCAGCGATCGGATTTTATCTCTCTGATCAAAAGGAAAGAAACATATGAGAACCTGGAAGCAACGCTTATTTTCAAAGGGAACCCGATTGAGACGCTCATCTCCTCAAGACCACTGACGCTTGACGGGCAACACCATCTATTGTCCATTATCAGGGATATTTCGAACCGTAAAAATCTTGGGGCACAGCTTGCCAGACAGCGGAAAATGGATGCCATCACAACTCTTGCCGGCAGCGTTGCCCATGATTTTAACAATCTGCTTTCCAGTATCATGGGACATCTTGAATACCTTAATGCCGATGAGAATGGCAACCTGAAAGAACCTCAGAAAGATAGTATTGTCAACGCATCGATCGCGTCCAAAAAAGCGGCAAAATTAGTCCGGCAACTTCAATCCCTGACCCGGGCTGATGAAAGCATCCCGGGTCCTGTTGACCTGTTTAAAATTGCCAATGATGTTTTCACCATTTTAGGGCAAACCACAAATCGACTCATTGAAAAAAGAAATGAACTCATTGAAAACAAATATTTTGTACTCGGATTTGAACACGAACTTCACCAGGCATTGATGAATATCGGCATAAATGCCACACAGGCCATTGAACTGTTAAAGGACAGATCAAACGGCACCATTAGGCTGCATATCCCTTCTGATGACACACACACCCCACCCTCCCCTTTGGACCGGGACAAATCCTTTCTGCACATCTGTTTTGAAGACACCGGCTGCGGTATGACCCCGGAGGTCCAAAAGCAGGCATTTGACCCCATGTTTACCAACTGGCCTGTAACTGACAAAAAAAATTTGGGAATGGGGCTTGCCATTGTTGATAATATAATCACCAAGAAACATAAAGGCGTTATCCATATTGAAAGTGGGCAAGAAAAGGGAACCACGCTTCATTTATATCTCCCTAAGGCGTCTAAACCGTCATCTGCGGGCAAACAACGCATAAGCGCAGCCCAGAAGCCAGAGACCATTCTGGTCATTGACGATGAGGATATGGTCAGGGACATGGCGGTAAAATCTTTAACATCGTTTGGATACAGCACACTTGAAGCACCCGACGGAAAAACCGGGGTTGCTATATACAAAAAAAACCAGAACCGTATTGGAGCTGTACTGCTGGACATTATCATGCCCGGGATGTCCGGCGTAGAAACTTTCAAACAGCTTCTAATGATTGATCCACAGGTAAAAGTAATTATCGCCTCAGGCCATATCACCAACCAGGAGCAGAGAAAACTGTTTACAAAGGCATGCGCTTATCTGGATAAGCCCTACCAGATTATGGAATTGAAACGGGCACTGCACAGTATCCTGGACCAACCCGAATAGTTCATAAGCCTATAAGGCGTGGTTTAAAATTATTGGATCACTACAGATGTTTTTAATTGCTGCCTAAACAAGGAGGGTGGCGACAATATCCTTTCGTGAAATATCCGGGCTACCCCTGTTTTTCCTTACGGATAAAAAAGGACATGATAACACAGCCGCAGACAAAGGCGATCAATGCCACTGCCAGCTGGTGTATATCTTCGGGCAAGATATTGACATTAGTATGGACCCTGACGTTTTCAAGCACCTGAATAATACCATCCCGTTTCACAAACCGTCTGGCCATGAGAACGGTCTGTTTAAACGGCCACAATGCATATAAAGACCCAATCACCAGGCCTGCCAGAAACGCCATGGTCTCATCATAATATTTTTTTAGAACCATGTTGATGAGCCGGGCAAACGACAATCCCCCCAGAATGATACCCACCGAAAAGCAGGTAAGAAAAAGCAGGGAATCCAGATTCAGCGTTTTTAAGTCAGAAATGGCAGAAACCACTTCAAAATACTCTCCCATCAGAATCAGAACCAGGGAACCGCTTATCCCGGGCAGCACCATGGCGGAAATGGAAACCGCCCCGCAAATCCCGGCATAAAGATATTCATCAAGAGTATATTTTTTTGAAAAAGCAAAGAGCCGGTTCTCTGACGCATCCTCTTTTTTCGCCATCCGGGAAGATTGCTCCAGGCTGTTTGTCTGGGAATAACTCTTCTGGTAAAGATCGGATTTCATCTTTGCTTTCTGGTAAGGATCCACTGCCGACGTTACATAAACGGTTGCAATCATCCCAGCACCAATAAAAAACAGCAGCCCGACTCTTTTTTTCTTCAACATCTGGAACGGAATAATCACCGATACAAAAATCAAGCCGAAAAACAGAGCATATGTCACTGAGAAATGAAAGACAATCAGGTATTTCATTAGGCCTGAAAGTCCTATAATGGCGATGACAGACCCTATAATCAGTTTAATCAGGAAGAGGAAATCATTTTGAACCAGAAAATCACCCAGTATCCGGATTGACTGTTTTCCCGGTCGCAGGATCACGCCGCCTGTCATTGAAACCAGTTTCAGGATATTGGCTTTGTTAATTCTGCCAAGAATGGCAAAAACACGCTCATAAATTTTAAATACAAGCAGAAAGGTTCCCCCTGAAACACCGGGAATGATATTGGCACATCCAAGACAAAAACCGATCAATAACTCTTTGAACAGAGAATACTGGCGGATTGATGGTTCACTCATACAAGCGTTCCCACCTAAGCTTCCCAGCCATGCTGACCGATCAGCTTGACAAATCTGCAGGCACCCAGATTATCTGTTTTAATCCCGTTCTCATCTTTTTCAAGCAGGATCAGCTCCTGGGAAAAATTTCCGCCCACCGGCATAACAAGCTTTCCGCCCACGGCCAGTTGATCGATTAACGGCTGCGGAATATGTTGCCCGCCTGCGGTTACGATAATCGCATCAAAGGGGCTCTCCTGTTTCCACCCCTGGGTACCATCTGAATAGCGGGTCACGATATTGTGGTACTTTAAAAAATCAAATAATTTACGTGTCTGTAAAAAAAGGGGATTGTTCCTTTCAATGGTATAGACCCTGTAGACAATCTGCGCAAGAACAGCTGCCTGATATCCCGACCCCGTTCCGATTTCCAGGACCCGCTCATGACCCTTTAGGCCCAGGCTCTGCGTCATTTCTGCGATGATGTAAGGCTGTGAGATGGTCTGCCCTTCACCGATGGGCAGGGGAAAATCACCATATGCACTGTCGACCAGCGCTTCGCTGACAAACAGGTGCCGCGGCACCTTCAGCATGGCATCGATCACCAGAGGATCAGACACTCCCCGTGAAACAATTTGCTTTTCAACCATTTCCCGGCGCTGGCGCATGGATATTTTGGATTCATTTTTCATGACCCTTTAATACCAGCAACCCCTATGCCCGTCAAGAAGATACGCACAGTGGAACCATTAAATTTGTGGCTTGCTTTTTATACGCAAGACCAGTATCTATAGGGCTATGAGCAGACTTCAACAAATTGCGATGGCCGTTGTCATTTCCGGGTTGATATTTATTTGCGGTATTACCGGATTCATGGCCTTTGAAAACTGGAATTTTCTGGATGCTGCCTATATGACGGCAATCACGCTGAGCACCGTGGGATTCATGGAAGTTCATGAAATGACGCCAGCGGGAAGGGTATTTACCATTTTCCTGATATTTGCGGGAGTCGGTTATTTTCTCTATATCGCCGGCGTTATTATTCAGGCCATTGTCGAGGGTGAAATACAATCCATATTGGGGAGAAAACGATTGGATAAAAAAATCAGCAGAATGAAAAATCATTTCATTATCTGCGGCTATGGCCGCATCGGCCGGGTCTTATGCCGGCTGGTTCGTGAAGAAACAGAAGATATTGTGGTTATCGATCAGGACTCAGAGCTTGTTCCGGCGCTGGAATCCGATAAAATGCACTATCTATTCGGAGATGCATCGAATGAGGATCTTTTATTAAAGGCAGGGATAAAAGATGCATCCTTTCTTGTGGCGGCGCTTGGCACTGACACGGCAAATGTCTTCCTTGTCCTCACCGCCAGGCAATTGAATCCGGACATCTATATCATGGCTCGGGCCAGCAGCCCGGGGGTCAGAAAAAAACTGATTGTTGCCGGTGCAAACATAGTTGAATCACCCTACGATACCGGCGCGCTGTCTATGGGGCTCAAACTGTTGCGCCCCAGCGTCAGCAGTTTTCTTGATATTGCCCTATCCAGAAAAGTGGAAGCCATTCAGATCGAAGAACTTTACGTTCCCAAAAGCAGCAAATATACCAACGTTGTCTTGAAGGATTCAGGAATCAGACAGGATTTTAACCTTATCGTTATCGCGATCAAAAAAGCATCCGGAGAGATGTTGTTCAATCCCCATTTTGAAACCTTGATCGAACCGCAGGACACTGTCATTGTCATGGGAAAATCAAAAGACTTAAGATCCTTTGCAAAAGCCATCCCCCCCCAAGATAATAAATATCGAGTAGGGTGAGGTCGGTTAATTAATCCGGCCTCATCCCTCTCACAGA
>CAZLTD010000116.1:0-18115 GCA_964562385.1 uncultured Desulfobacula sp. | reverse complement strand
ACGCCGGGATTCTCCCGGCTGGGTTTGCCCGCCATGCCGGGCAAACAAAAAAAGGGTCTTGGAAAACTTCCAAGACCCTTGAATTACTTATGGAGGCGGCTTTCGGATTTGAACCGAAGAATAACGGCTTTGCAGGCCGTTGCCTTACCCCTTGGCCAAGCCGCCTTTTTGGAGCGGGAAACGGGAGTTGAACCCGCGACTTCGACCTTGGCAAGGTCGCACTCTACCACTGAGTTATTCCCGCAGCAAACAAAAGAGATTTATATAGGTGAACGGCTCTTTTGTCAATATTAAAATTGGAAAATATCAAATTTTATTGGGGTTACACCCCAAGCAATATTGATTATCCGTTCTTCTTGTTCCAGTCTGCCATAAAGGCGTCAATTCCCTTGTCGGTCATGTGGTGACCGGCCAGTTTTTTCAACACACCATAGGGAATGGTGGCAATGTCCGCACCGAGCAGTGCAGAGTCAAGCACATGCAGGGGGCTTCTGACACTTGCCACAATAATCTGGGTATCAAAATCATAATTGGCAAAGATCTGGGCGATCTCTTCAATCAGCCCCATGCCTTCCTGGGCCAGGTCATCCAGTCTTCCGACAAAGGGGCTGACATAGGTGGCACCGGCTTTAGCAGCCATCAGGGCCTGAAGCGCAGAGAAAACAAGCGTGACGTTGGTATTAATGCCCTCGGCAGTCAAAGTTTTTACAGCCTTGAGTCCCGGTACGGTCATGGGAATTTTTACGGCAATATTCTTGGCTATTTGGGCCAGTTCTCTGGCTTCGGTTACCATGCCTTCATATTCCAGGCTGATAACTTCTGCACTGACAGGACCGTCAACAATACCGCAGATATCTGCAATAATCTGTTTGAATTCCCCGTCCTCTTTTGCAATCAAAGACGGATTGGTTGTCACGCCGTCCACCATGCCCATGTCATTGGCATCCTTGATCTGCTCTATATTGGCAGTATCAATAAAAAACTTCAATTTAAGCCTCCTTGTCCAGAAGGATCACCTTCTGGGTCTGTTGTTCTTCAATTCTATTTAATAAGTCATCCGATGTCATGTTCAACACAGGATGATATGTTTTGGGTCCTATATCACAAAGCGGTACTAAAACAAAACACCTTTCATGCATCCGCGGATGCGGAATTTCAAGCCGTTGCGATCTCAGCTCAATGGTATCGTAGTAAATGATATCCAGGTCGATAATCCGGGGCCCGAACCTGAAAGGCTTGCCGTCTTTATCCAGATCGGTTTCAAATTTTTTGAGCGCATCAAGCAGTGCCGGCGGTTCAAGATTTGTTTCAATTTTAACGGCAGCATTTACGAACCAGTCCTGGTCCTTAAAATTCTGGGGCTCTGTTTTATAATAGGATGATACCGCCAGGACCGATATATTTTCGTACCTGTCCAGAAGCGCCACAGCCATATCCAGATTCTTATTCTTATCACCCACATTGGAACCGATACTTAAAAATGCAATGTGCCCATCCATTCTCATTTATTCTCATACTGGACTGTTTTTGAATAATCACTTCTCAGGTTATCTTCATTCACAGCCTGAATCCTGAAATAGTATTTAAACCCTTTTTCAAGGTCCATTGAAAAAGTGGTGTCGGGAATGGGAACCGTTCCGGCCAGTGTAAATACAAAGGGGCACCCTTCACAGTCATCAAACGTCCTCTTTGCCACAAACACTTCAAACGCATCCGGTTCGATTTTGGCATTTTCAACGTCCACCTGATGTTTCCAGCTCAAAACAATTGCCTGGTCGATGATTCGGTATTCAAGGTCTGTCGGAGGAGCGATTATATTTCCCTTGGCAAGCGGTGGCAGGGGCGGGGCTTTTTTGCCGCAGCCTATGGACACCACAGCCACAAGTATACTTAAAAGCACTATCAATATTGTTTTGTTAAAAATAGTTTTTTTCATGCGATTCCAAGTTCTCCTGCGGCTTTATTAACTGCTTTTTTTACATTGTCAAATCCTGTTCCGCCATAAGATATCCGTCTTTCAATCATCTTTTCAATGGTGATAAACTCATATACGTCCGATTGAATTAAGGGCTCAAGGGCTTGCAGTTCTTCAATAGACAATTGTTCCAGTTCCTTGTTCTGAGCCAGTGCAAAGGCCACCGCCTTACCCGCCACCGAATGGGCTGATCTGAAAGGCATTCCCTTTGCCACCAGATAATCGGCAAGGTCTGTGGCATTTAAAAAGCCCTTTTTGCAAGCCTCATACATGACCGTTGCATGTATTTCCATGTTATTGAGCATCCGGGTGTACACGTCCAGACAGACCTGGAGTGTATCCACAGTGTCAAACAAGGGCTCCTTGTCCTCCTGCATATCTTTGTTATATGCCAGGGGCAGTGATTTCATCAAAGTCATGATGGACACCAGATTGCCCACTACCCTGCCGGTTTTTCCCCTGACAAGCTCGGCCACATCCGGATTTTTCTTCTGCGGCATTATGCTGGACCCTGTGGTGAAAGCATCGGAGATGGTAATAAAAGAGAACTCGGAAGATGACCAGAGGATAAGTTCTTCAGACAACCGGGACAGATGGATCATGCAGATGGAGGCGTGGGAAATAAACTCCATGACAAAATCCCTGTCAGAAACAGAATCAATACTGTTATCCGACACCTTGTCAAAATTCAAAATCTGACGGGTATACTCCCGGTTTAAGGGATATGTGGTCCCTGCCAGAGCTGCCGCACCCAGGGGCATGACATCAATACGTTTAAGGCAATCCTCAAACCGTTCCATATCCCTTTTAATCATTTCATAATATGCCATCAGGTGGTGGGAAAACAAGACCGGCTGGGCACGCTGCATGTGAGTGTAGCCCGGCATAATAACGTCAAGATGGTTTTGCGCCAACCCCACCAGACTTTTTTGAAAATCCGTGAGCATGGCGATAATGGTCTGGGTTTCTCTTTTCAGATAGATCCGGACATCCAGGGCAACCTGGTCATTCCGGCTGCGGCCGGTGTGCAGTTTTCTGGCCACATCTCCGCAGACACTTCCAAGAGCATCCTCCACATGCATGTGGATATCTTCAAGCTTATCCGTAAACTCAATCTCATTGGCCGCAATTTTCAGTTTGACCTTATCAAGTCCTGCCACCAGGGTGGCTGCCTCATCCTTTGATATAATGCCTTCATTGGCCATCATTTTCAGATGGGCGATGCTGCCGTCTATATCACAGTCGTAAAGCCGTTTATCTACATCAATGGAAGCATTGAGTTTTTCCACCAGGCTGTCTGTGCTTTGGGTAAATCGGCCGCCCCAAAGTTTTTCGTTCATGGTTTACCTGCCTTTATTCCTTCAATTTATGAAGACTTTTTTTAAAGAATCAATCCTTCTAATATAGCCTTATGCATGTGGCGTTTGTTTTCCGCCTGATCCCAGAACGCGCTGTTTGCATCTTCCAGTACATCCTCTGCAATTTCTTCACCCCGGTGCGCAGGCAGACAATGAAGAACCAATACATCATCACTGGCATGTGACAACAGCTGTTTATTCACCTGGAACCCCTCAAAGGCAACAATCCGCTTGGCCAGTTCATCTTCGTCCCCCATGCTGGCCCAGACATCCGTATATACGACATCAGCGTTTTTAACTGCTTCTTTGGGATCACCGGTCAGGATGATATTGTCCTTTTGATCGACCCCGGCATCTTCCAGGATTTTCTTATCAATACTGTGACCATCCGGGCATGCCACCATTAACTTGAACCCCAGCACGCTTGCTGCGTTGATCCAGGAATTGGCCACATTATTCCCATCTCCCACCCAGGCGATGGTCCTGTTCTCATACCCGCCCTTGTGTTCAATCACGGTCATGATATCACTCAATATCTGGCAGGGATGGAACGAGTCGGTCAACGCATTGATCACCGGAATCGTCGAGGTATGCGCAAATTCCTCCACCAGGGAATGATCAAAGGTTCTCATGGCCAGGCAGTCGATATAACGGGACAGCACCCTTGCCGTATCTTTGGCCGGTTCATTTCTGGATATCTGTGTATCCTGGGTGCTCATATAGATAGGATGACCTCCCAGCTGGATCATGGCGGTCTCAAACGCCACCCGGGTCCGGGTAGATTTTTTGTCAAAGATCAACCCCAGGGTCTTACCGGTTAATATTTTATCAAATATCCCTTTTGCATAGCGTTCCTTCAGCTGAATGGCACGGGCAAACAATTTTTCAAAGTCCTCTTTTTCAAGATCAAGCAGTGATAACAAATCTTTTTTCACGGCAATCGTACTCCTTCTATTCTTATAGCAGACTGTCCAATGCAGTCATCAGACGGTCAATATCGTTTTTATCAATAATAAGCGGTGGTGCAAATCTGAGTACCTTATCCTGAATACCGTTGATAATAAAGCCTTTTTTCATCAATTGCGTCACAAAATATCCGGCATCCTTATCCACTTCAAGCCCCACTAAAAGTCCTCTGCCCCTTACGGAAACAGCCCTGTCATGTTTATCTACGAGTAACCTAAGCTGCTCTTTAAAATAGTCACCCCTGTCCCGGACCTGTTCTAAAAATGTTGGATTGCTGATGATCTCCATCACCTTTAATGCCACGGATGTTGCAAAGGGATTGCCGCCGAATGTGGATGCATGGCTGCCAAAATCAAATCCTGTGGCAGCATCTGCTGTGGCCAGCATGGCCCCAATGGGAATCCCGTTGCCAAGGGCCTTGGCAAGGGTCATAATATCCGGTGTAACCCCATAATGTTCATGGGCAAACAGGGTGCCGCATCGTCCCAACCCGCACTGAATCTCATCAAAAATCAACAGGGTACCAGAGTCGTGGCACAGCTGTCTGACAGCCTGCAGATACTCTTTTTGCGCCGGAACGATCCCGCCTTCGCCCTGCACAGGCTCCAACATGACCGCACATACGCTGCCGTCCATCTCTCTCTTTAAAGCATCGATATCATTGAAGGGTACATATTTAAACCCCTCCAGCACCGGATAAAACCCCTCTTTGAGTTTATCCTGTCCCGTGGCGGTCAGCGTGGCCATGGTTCTGCCATGAAAAGACTGCTTCATGGTGATAATGGTGTATCTTTGCTTCTCACCCTTTTTTTGAAAATACCGCCTGGCAAGTTTGATGGCCGCTTCATTGGCCTCAGCACCGGAATTGGAGAAAAAGGCTCTGTCGGCAAAACTTTTTTTACACAACATAGCTGCCAGATCCGCCTGGGGCGGTGTATAAAAAAGGTTGGACACATGCAGCAGATTTCGGGCCTGATGCGCAATCACCTCTGTTATGTCCGGGTGGCAATGCCCCAGGCTGCACACGGCAATGCCGGCCAGAAAATCGGTATATTCATTGCCTTCCTCGTCCCATAATGTTGCGCCCTGGCCTTTTACAAAAGCCTTTCCCTGGCGCATATATGTCTGAAACACAAAATTATCTGTTTTATCTACCGTATCCACGTTGTCCCTCTTATTTTTTCTTAATGCTCAGTTGGTTTGATGTTTTCAATTTATTTGAGGACCGTCTGGCTGAAAAACCGATAGCCCTTTTAGCAACCTGCACAATTTCACTCATTCTATATTGAGGAATCATACCAAAACAACATGATCTAAATTATTTCCAAAAACCCTTCAAAGACTGGATATTTTGATAATAAAACCTCATGTGATTTTGGAGCCGATCCTCACCCGATAAATACCTGGGTTCCGATACCGGAATCGGTAAACAGTTCGAGAAGAACCGCATGGGGCAGTTTCCCGTTGATGATATGAGATTTTTTAACATTACTTTTTAAGGCATCAATGGCGCACTCCACCTTGGGAATCATCCCTCCCTTGATCTCACCGGATTCGATCATCTCACCAATGGTCACTGCATCCACCGAAGATACCAGTTTATTATCCATATCAAGCACGCCGTCAACATCGGTCACCAGCATGAGACGCTCGGCATTCAGTGCAGATGCCACTTTGGATGCCACCACATCGGCATTAATATTATATGTTTCCCCGTTGTTGCCCACACCCACCGGTGCGATAACCGGTATAAACCCCTGGGCCGTCAGGGTATGGATGATTTCAGGATTGATATTTGACACATTGCCCACCATCCCGGGATCAATGATCTCAGGCGGTTTGGTATCATCCTCCTGGTGATAAATGGTCATTTTCTCGGCCGTGATCAGCATGCCGTCCTTGCCGGTGAGCCCCACTGCCTTGCCGCCCTGTCCGTTGATACGGGAAACTATATCCTTGTTGACTTTGCCCCCCAATACCATTTCAACCACATCCATGGTTTCATCATCGGTATACCGCATCCCCCGGATAAATTTGGACGTAATCCCCATGGATTTGAGCACTTTATTAATCTGGGGACCGCCACCATGTACCACCACAGGGTTCAGCCCGATATATTTGAGCAATGTAATATCATTGGCAAAATCCAGTTTTAAACCCTCATCCACCATGGCATGCCCGCCGTATTTAACCACAACGGTTTTGCCTGAAAACCGTCTTATATACGGCAATGCTTCAATAAGTATGTCTGCAACACTGGCCTTCATAATATGTACCTTGTCAAATCTTCGTTTTCCACAATATTCATTAATTGCGCTTCCACAAAACCGGCATCTATCACAATATCTTTTTCTTCAACATCCGGGGCATCAAACAAAATATTTTCCAGCAACTTTTCCATCAGGGTGTGAAGCCGCCGGGCCCCGATATTCTCTGTGCTTGCATTCACATCCACGGCTATGGAAGCAATTTTTTCCACGGCATCCTGCGTAAATTCAATTTGTACTCCTTCTGTTCTTAGCAGGGCAATGTACTGAAGTACAAGCGCATTTTTAGGTTCCGTTAAAATTCTTGTAAATTCATTTGCGCCAAGTGAACTTAATTCCACCCGGATGGGAAACCCCCCCTGAAGCTCGGGTATTAGATCTGACGGCTTTGACACATGAAATGCTCCGGATGCAATAAACAGAATATGGTCGGTTTTAACCGTACCGTATTTAGTCGGCACGGAGCTGCCCTCAACAATCGGCAGAAGATCTCGCTGGACCCCCTCTTTGGAGACTTCCGGGCCATGGCTTTTTTCCTTGCCGGCAATTTTGTCAATCTCATCAATAAAAATAATACCGGACTGCTCTACCATTTCAACGGCTTTTGCTTTAACCGCCTCCATATCCACAAGATGGGCCGCTTCTTCCTGTGTCACAAGTTTCAGGGCATCCTTGATTTTGACTTTACGGCGTTTGGTATTTTTCGGCATCAGATTACCGAGCATGTCTTTCACGTTGATGCCCATTTCCTCGATCCCGGTGTTGGAAAAAATCTCCACCATGGGAGACGATTTGTCCGACACTTCAAGGTCAATTTCTCGTGAGTCAAGCTTGCCCTTTTTAAGCATTTTTCTTAATTTTTCACGGGTACCGGATGATTTATCCTGACTGCCCTGTTCAACGTCCGTTGCAACGATATCCAGATCATTGGAAATACTGGCCCCGCCACCGGATGATGGTGGCAGCAGAATATCGAGGATACGTTCCTCGGCAATCTGTCCGGCTTTCTCCTGGACATCTTCCTGCTGGCGGGCTCGAAGATTATTGACGGTTAATTCCACGATATCCCGAATCATGGATTCCACATCCCTTCCCACATACCCGACTTCGGTAAACTTAGATGCCTCCACCTTGTAGAAAGGAGAATCCGTCAGATTGGCAAGACGCCTTGCAATTTCAGTTTTCCCGACACCTGTGGGTCCGATCAGGATAATATTCTTGGGCGCAATTTCTTCCTGCAAATCTTTTTCCAGCTGTCTTCTGCGCCATCGGTTTCTCAAGGCAATGGCCACAGATTTTTTGGCATCATTCTGGCCGATAATATATTTATCCAGTTCTTTGACAATCTGTCCCGGTTTTAAATCATTCATTGGTTTTCTCTTTTAGTTCCTGGTTTCTTTTAAGGATCGGCTCCAAAATTACATGATCTTTTATTTTCAAAATACCCTGTCTTTTAAGGGTTTTTGGAAACAATTTAGATCAAGTTGTTTTGGTACGATTCCTAAACAATAATGCTGAATTCTTAAGCACCCTGTAAATTATTCTTCACCGGGGTCAATCTGTTCAATAGTGATATGATGATTGGTATAAACACACAGGTCCGCAGCAATCTTCATTGACTTCTCTACAATTTTTACAGGATCCAGCCGGGTGTTCTCAATCAATGCCACGGCAGCAGACTGCGCTGCCGTACTCCCGGAGCCGATACTGATAACCCCGTCATCAGGTTCTATCACATCCCCGTTTCCGGATAAAAGATAGGTGTTATCCTGGTCCGCCGCAATCATCATGGCTTCCAGACGCCGCAGATACTTGTCGGTTCTCCAGTCCCGGGCCAGTTCCACACAGGCACGGGTCAAGTTTCCATTATATCTTTCCAGTTTTTTTTCCAGTTTTTCAGAAAGGGTTAATGCATCTGCCGTGGCGCCTGCAAACCCTGTGATAATTTTTTCATTGTAAATCCGCCTTACTTTTTTTGCCCGGTGTTTGGTAACAATGGATCCCAGTGTTACCTGACCGTCGCCGGCGACGACCACTGTCTTGCCCTGTCTTAAAGCAAGAATAGTTGTCCCATGAAAAATGGTTTCACTCATATGATTTCCTTTTTCAGCTTCGTGGATGTGCAGTGTCATATACCTGCATCAGCCGGTCCATGCTGACATGGGTATAGACCTGGGTTGTTGAAAGGCTTGCATGGCCCAAAATTTCCTGGATACCCCGAAGATCCGCTCCGGAATCCAGCATATGTGTGGCAAATGAATGCCGCAGGGTATGGGGGGAGACCGGCACACTCAGCTGGCAGTCTTTAACGATTTTATCTAATATCCGCCTGATGGACCGGGCGCTTAACCGTGTAAAATTTTTATTTAAAAACACCGGGATATATTTTTCCTTTAAAGACTGCCTGTAACTTTTTATAGCATTAAGGGCTCTTGTGCCTGCCGGAACGATCCGCTCCTTGGAACCCTTCCCAAAAACTCTAATCATTTGCCTTTTAAAGTCAATGTTTTCAATATTCAAATTTTCCATTTCCGAAACACGCATGCCGGTTGAATAAAAAGTTTCAAACATCGCCAGATTGCGTTTATCAAACCAGGTATCTATCTGAATCGAATCCAGCAGTTTAAAGCAGTCATCCAGTGTTAAAAATTTCGGAATGGATTTTTCAAGTTTTGGGAACGGTACGGCATCGGCCGGATTCAGCTCGATATGATTGCATTTTACCAGGTAATCAAAAAAGGTTTTCAAAGCAGACAGTTTGCGGGCCATGGTACGTTTACTCTTCCCATTTTTAAGAAGCATGGCAAGGTATTGCCGGATACGTGGTCGATCAATTGTATCAGCAATCGAAAGAAAAAGATCCTGGCTGCATGATGTTTCTTTTATATCATCTTTTACACAGAAATTTATAAATGCTGCGACATCCGTTCTATACGCCCTGGCAGTATGCGCAGAATATCCCTTTTGAGCCAGGAGTGCATCAATAAAATCATCAAGAACCATTCTTCATTCCTGTATAAGACATGACCTTTTTCATATCTTCCCAGACGTGACGCTTATACTCAGGTTGCTGTATCAAAAGGGACGGATGATAGGTCGGCATCACATTGATGCTCTCTATTGAATGAAACCGACCGCGCAGTTGTTCCAGAGGACGCTTGCTTTTTAATAGGGTTTGAGAAGCCTGCTGTCCCAGCGTCACAATCACTTTGGGAGGCGCAGCGGACCGCTCTTTTAAAATGCGCTCAATGGTAGCAGTGTTGCAGATCCAAACTTTTTGTGGGGTCAGGGTCATGGCATGGAGAATCTTTTTTAAAAGCTGCCCACCCGCTTCTTTAAAAAAAAATCCTTCACTGTCCACGAACACGATAGCAGAGTTGGCAAAACCTTCAAAAAAAAAAGGCATGGAAGGCGCAGCAGGCTTACCCCACGCCTGCATTAATTTTTCACTGGCAGAATCAAGTTCCAGAGATTGAATGCCAAGGGCTTTCTGATTGGAAAGTAACTGGTTAAAATCCTGTATGATTTTTTTAAATTCTGATTTTATCGATTCCGGGGTATCTAAATTCATGATGACAACCTACCCCGTTTTTTCTATAATTTGATCAAGCAAAATATTGGCAACCTGATCTTTTTCCATAAGCGGAATATCAACACAACTTCCATCTTTGGAAAACAGTTTGACCTTGTTAGTATCCGCCTTAAACCCGGAATCGGCCTTTCCAACGATATTGGCGGCAATCATGTCCAGATTTTTCTTTTTAATCTTAGCCAGAGCATTTTTTTCAAGATCATTGGTCTCTGCTGCAAACCCCACCAAAAACTGATCCGATCTTTTGTTTTTGCCAATCTTTTTTAAAATATCAGGATTCTCAGCCATGGCAATGGATAACGCCTTGGTATTGTCCTTTTTCTTAATCTTTTTATTCTTTGGATCAACCGGTTTATAGTCCGCCACAGCCGCCACTTTAATGATGAGGTCGGCGTCATCCAGATGTGACATCATGGCATCGGCCATCTGTTCGCAGGTCTGCACATCCACCCTTTCAACGCCCGGCGGGGTATCAAGTCCGACAGGTCCTGCAACCAGCATTACATCCGCTCCCCTTTGTTCAGCAGCCCTTGCAATGGCAAACCCCATCTTGCCCGAAGAGTGGTTGCTGACAAAACGAACCGGATCAATGGGCTCCACAGTCGGCCCTGCGGAAATCAGCATCTTTTTACCTTTTAAATCCTTTTTGATCAACATGGCGGCAAACCTGTCAAAAATAAACCAGGGATCCGGCAACCGGCCGGCACCTGTTGTTTTGCATGCAAGTGCCCCTGAATCAGGGTCAAGAATATGCCACCCGTCTTGTTCCAGGACATCCAGATTGCGCTGTACCCTTATGTTCTGGTACATATCCGTGTTCATGGACGGGCAGATCATTACAGGACAGGTCACGGCTAAAAGTGTTGTTGTAAGAGCATCGTCTGCGATACCGTTGGCAAGCTTGCCCACAATATTGGCGGTGGCAGGGGCAATCACCACAGCATCGGCCCGGGTGGCAATATCAATATGCTTTACACTGGACTCAGTATCATAAAACAGATCTGACAAAACCGGGTTTTCGCTGAGCACTTCAAACGTTGTTTTCCCTACAAATTTTTTGGCACATTCAGTCATCAAAACCGTAACATCAGCGCCGGCTTTTTTTAAAAGCCGCAACAGTTCAACCGATTTATAGGCTGCAATACCGCCGGTGACCCCAAGCAGGATATGTTTATCTTTAAAAATCATTATTCAAACAGATTGGATTCGCTGACATCTGCGGGACCCGTAACAGTCGGCGCCACTCCGACCTCAACATAGGTGTATACCTGTTCATCCCTGATGGTGATCACCGAGGTACGGGAAGATTTTTGAAATACCATGATGGTGGTACCGGGCGATTTTATCTGGCTGATGACATTCCAGTTGTCCTTTTGCATATTGGAATTAAAAAAATTAAACAGGGACCGTCTTTCCACCCTTCCCTTTAAGGTCAGTATTCCGGATGTAAACCCCGGGGTAGACACAATCACTGTCCGACCTTTTACCACGGACAACTCCAAAGGAATCAGTACATCTTCAAAATCATGATAAATGGCCGTGGTCTTTTTAGTTTTCTGCCCTTCAGGCGGCGCAGTGGCTTCCTGGGGTTTGGCTGCAAACGGATTCCCGCCACATGCGGATAGTGACACTATAAAGATCCCAATCAGGGCTAATTTCATAAACAGCTTGAACGCATCATTGAATTTCATACTACCTCCTTGGAACATTGAGTATTTTGATTTGGCATAGTGATCATCTTTTCTAAAACGAATTGGACTGAATGTCAATTGTGGGGAATAAGAAAGGTCAATTTGCCAGATGTTTTTTGGCATAAACGGCATATTTACTTGTCGGGTGTTGTTTTTCTATCTTTTCATAAATTGCCTCTGACGCGCTATTTTCACCCAAATGAAATAAAAGTTGCGCTGCTTTATAAAGCACAAATGGATTTTTCTTTTTGGAGTAGGCTTTTTTGTAATAATGAACGGCTTTTCTTCTGAAATTGTCCTTAACAATTGGGTTATCATTAGTTGTATGTGCAAAAATAATTGCAGCATTAAGAAGATGTTCATATCGGGATTCAAGCTCTAAAGCATCTTTGATATATTCCATACCTTTTTCGTAGTTTCCGTCTGTCATTTCCAGATTCGCCAGGATGATAAGCGCTTTAGCCCGCCATTTAAATGGCTTCGGATTTGCGACGGCCTTTTGGTAGGCCTCTTTTTTGGCAGGGCCTTCGACAGCCTGGCCATACATACACAGCACCATGCTGCTTTCCGGGTTTGTTTTCAAAGTGGCTGTCCAGATCGACGTATCATCTTTGAAAACAAACTGTCTTTGGGATGCAGATACTGACAGGACCAATAGCATCAGTACACATATCATGAATATACCTGATTCAGGTATATCTCCGCTTGTATGCAAATGCCTGAAAAAGAAAGCCACACCTGTGGCCATAACAGCCAAGGACAAATATACGTATCTTTCTGCCAGTGGAACCCACGCGACCTTATCCAGAGCCACCAGCAGTGCCGGGGAGAACGATACTATCAGAATTCCGGTGAAAACAGGTAGGTTCCATTGCTTTTTTACAATACAGGCCAGGTTGGCACCAGCGATAATAAAAAACAAAAACGAATAGATAACAGTATTTATCTGTTCAATGGCAAAATTCAACGGGAATGGCATCACCAGTTTCTTTAGATAAAAAGCAATAACAGGAAACAGGTATAATACGTCGGCGATCCCATACAATGAACCGGTTGACTTACCACCGGCAGCTGCCGCATTGCCTGTCGAGGCTGCTGCCGCTTTAGTCGGCTGATAAACAAAATTGTCAAAACCACCTGATCTTAAATACAGATAAATCATCAACGGGATGAACACTATCACAGACCAGAACAGACACTGTTTGACAGTCTTCTTGAAATCGCTATTTTTCTGGAAATTGCAGACCGCCTCAAAAATCAAGATCAGAGGGATGACTGCAAGGGCATTTTCTTTACATAAAAGGCCGGCAAGAATGGCAACCGGTACGATAAAAAATCGTATTCCGGATTTGAGAAAGTATGCCCACACAGCGATCAAAGCAAAAAAGGTTCCGGCAAGATCCGATCGCCCCGATATCCAGGCGACCGACTCCGCTGTCATTGGATTCAGACCAAATAACAGCATGGCAAAGGATGCCCATACTCTGGCATTCGGCCCGGACCGCAACAGGTTGAAAGCGATAAGATAGACCAGGCAGCTATTAAGGATGTGCAGTATATAGTTGGTAAGATGCCATGCTGGAATTGAAAGGCCCCAAAGCGCGTAATCCAAGTAGCAAATCAGTTCCAGAAGCGGCCTGTAATATTGGGGTGCCGAAGAGCGGATAAAAAGGCGGTACCACTGTATATCATGGATACTTCTGTGTATTCGCTCAACGACGTCCACATCATCAAAATTAATAAATCCAAAATAGTTTACTGGCAGGAAAACAGCCATTACAGTAAGAAGTGAGAATAAAAAGATGTTATCTGAAAACTTGCCCACCACAGGTTTCATTTTTCACTACCGGGTTGTCTATTCAACTTTTGAACGAAGCGCAAATTACTGGTGGTATATACCCGGCCGTTCGGTAGAATATAAAATTTTCCGCAGCTAAACGGATGCCGAGCCGCGCCCCGCCGTCTGCCTGATAAAAGGTTTCCCTGTGTATCCGGTCGTTTCCGGCAATTTTAAGTTCAAGGCTGGTATTGGTCGTCCCTGCAAGACCGACGATAATAAGCAGGATCAGAATAAAAAGGACGCCGATCAAGACATAGCCGTCTTCATTATGACGGACTAATGATATCTTTTTTCTGCAGCTTTTCATATCAGATAGGCTCCATTGTGGTGAAATCATAGGTCACTGTTTTTTGGACACCCTCATCCAGACGCCTGACAATTACCCGGATGGTTTTGGTGCCAAACACGGGGTAATTGTCTGCCACATTCCAGAACAGTGTGAGGTTTCCATCAACGACAGGACCGCCATCGGCCAAACTGCCGGCAGCATCTGTGTTGTCCAGCCCTGTAGCACCCGCATTTGCACCGGTATTGCTGACATCGCTTAAGGACGCGTCGTCGTAGGACAGGGCCATCAACGTTTCCATCCTGTCACTGGCCTCGTTGGCGGCACCAGTAACCTCATTGGCAGTGGTGTTCCCTCCAATAAAGGCCTCCTGCATAATTATCGTACCTAAAATGCCAATGGTAAATACCACGATAGCTATCAAAACCTCTATCAAAGAAAACCCTTTTTGATCGCAATCTCTAAATATGGTCATAGCCCAAGATTCCTGCAGTTTATCGTTGTCACAAGCAGACGTCGGCGCCTGTTATCATTGAATGGTCCCCAGGTTGCACCGGATCCGGTAGTGTATGTAATACTATTGGTGAATTTTGCATCTGTCCCGCTGTTTACGGCCAAAAGGGAAACCACAATGGAACGAATGGTGTCCAGTTGTGCAGTGGTAGGATTTAGAACTTGAGTGGCATCTTCCAGAATATATAAAAACTCAATACCGTAAAAATTTTCAGCGACCGGCTGGAAACCACTTCCTCCGATTCCGGTTGCAGTACCTGTATTACGTCCTACAGAAGCAAATCCGGAATCTACAATACCATTGGGTTCGGAATCATCACCATCGGCAAATCCGATAGTGATTTCCTCGTTGGCATCATTAGTATCGCCATCTCCTGATAAATCCAAGGTAAAACCTAAACGGCCTGGAGTGGCCGTAACTATCCCGGCATCGGCATTTCCTGTTGGATCGTATCCTGCAGTTCTGATTTCGCTGGTTATCAAATCCAATGCGACCCTTAAATTCTGCTGCATTTCAACAACGTCGTCCTGAACAAGATAGGTTTTATGCTGCGTGGTAAAGGCGGTCATAACTCCGATCATGACAACGGCGCCCACCGCCATCGCTATCAACATTTCCACGAGTGTAAAACCGTGCTCGCTCCAACAGTTTTGGTAAATGATTCTTTCTTTGTATTTATAACATTCGCTACAACTCATTGAATTCTCACATTCCCTGCCGTTGAAACTGACAACGTATATACGCGTGATCCAGTTGCTCCAATTTGTATGCTCCGGTTGGTTAAAGGCAATCCCCTGGAGTTATAACCTCCCTGATTATTCGTAAAAGTACTGTTGGACAATTGAACATTTGTGTTTAATGTGCGGTCACTAAGCAAAACATCTCCGGCTCCGACATCAAATGTATGAGGCGTATTTGTATCTCGGTCAACATTTACAAAGACGCGGTATCCACTATTTGTGGCATCAACGTTGAGAAAATCAATACAGACGTCACGGTTACGTTTCACAGCTTCCAATTTTGCTTTTTTAAACTGTATGGCCAACTCTCTTGCCTCAGTCCTCCCATGATATTTTAATAGCGTCTCTGTTATGACTGGAAGCGCCACAGCCGCGAGGATACCAATAATCCCCATGACGATTAAAAGTTCGAATACGCTGAATCCTCTTTGTCCCGATTTTTTTCCCATGATTACATTTTATAAATCCGTTTTGTCTGATTTGTCCACACCATATTTCGCGGCATCCTCTTTTTGTCTGTAGAGTACAAAACCTTTTTTTAAAGTTGTGGTATGTAATGGCTTGTACGTTTTTGTATTAACAACATTATCAATTTAACCAACTTGAAGTCAATTCATTTCAACTTAATCCAATAAGCAATAAACACGCCAAGGGTATTTATCCTGAGCGATTCCTGTATTTCGCAATTGAAAAAATGAATTCTGTTGCCACCGGCAAGATAAAGGTACATTAATCCATCTTAAGAACAAGAAACTTCGCCCTATTTACCAGTTTACAAATAACATCAAACAAAAAGTGGTGAAATATCGACAAAATGTGCAAGCTATCATCTCTGGTTTAATTTTATTTCACTAGTGGAAAAACTAATTTTAGCCAGATATCAGCAGCAATGTCGTTTTCTATTGCTAAAAACAATAATTTTTATGTGAACAGATATAAACTTAACACATAAAAAATTATTATTCCCCAAATAGCAAATCATATTTCGCTAATTGAACAGTTTAAACAACCTCTGTTTATTCCACAAAATCAGTTTTATCAAGCCTGTAGCGCATGGACCGCAGGCTCAGATTAAGGTAGTCGGAAGCTTTGCTTTTATTTCCGCCGGCTATTTCCATGGCCTTTTTCAGATATGCCTGCTCAATGGTGGTCAATATCTCATCTAAATCAACGCCCTGCTCCACTTCATCCAGGTCAAAGCGTCTGCCCTTTATGCCTTCAACCCACCGTCGTTTTTTGTGCATGGAAATGGTCAGGCTTTCAGGCAGGATGATATTGGTGGAGGACAGGGCTACACTTCGTTCGATCAGGTTTTCCAATTCTCTGACATTGCCTGGAAAACTGTATTTATTTAAAAAATCTATAGCATAAGAGGACAGTTTGACGATGTCTTTGTTCATCTTTAAAGAATTTTTTTCGGCAAAATGTTTGGCTAAAAGCCTTACATCCCCTTTTCTATCCCTTAAGGGCGGTACCTTGATGGGAATAACATTGAGTCTGAAAAAAAGGTCCTCCCTGAAATTGCCCTCTATAACTTCCTGTTCCAGTTTTTTATTGGTGGCAGAAATAATTCTGACATCCACATCCACTTCTTGGGTGCCACCCACCCGCTTCACAGATGTTTCCTGGACCGCCCGCAGCAGTTTCACCTGAAGAACCGGAGACAACTCTCCAATCTCATCTAAAAAGATGGTACCTTTATTGGCCGCCTCAAACAGCCCTTTTTTATCTGCAACCGCTCCTGTGAAGGACCCTTTTACATGTCCGAAAAATTCACTTTCAATCAGGGTATCGGGAATACCGCCGCAATTAACAACCACAAAGGGTTGTTCGCTTCTATCGGAATTTTCATGGATGGCCCGGGCGATTAGTTCCTTTCCGGTTCCGCTCTCCCCGGAAATAAGCACGTTGGTTTTGGTTGGGCCGATCTGTTCGATACGTTTATAGATGGCCATCATTCCCGGACTTTTGCCAATGATCCGGTTAAAATGAATATTGTCCCGTAATTCCGATGACGTGGACATCTTTTCCTGCTCAAGGGTTTTCAATTCCAGAGCTTTGGCAATGGTTTGCTTTAATTCATTATTATCGAACGGTTTGGGGACAAAGTCATATGCCCCTGCATTCATTGCCTTTACAGCAATCTCGGTGGTGGAATAGGCTGAAATCATAACAACAACAGTATCATCATTTTTTGCCTTTGCCGCTTTTAACACCTCAAGACCTGTGATATCTCCAAGCCGGATATCTGTCAGGACCATGTCATAGTTGTTTTTTTCAATCATCTTTAACGCCTGCTTGCCGTTTTTGGCATCGGCAACAGCATATCCTTCCTTGGACAATAAGACGTCTAAAAACTCCCGCATGCTTGTTTCGTCATCAACTACAAGTATTTTATGTGAGGTGACCATGATGCTAATCTCTTTGTTGAGGGTTCTTGTTTATTTTTTCTGGAAGGCTATCTGTCCGTTAACAATCGTTGCATGAGCGCAGCCTTTCACCGACATCCCGGTAAAAGGTGTGTTCCGCCCTTTTGATCGAAAGTTTGCAGGATCTATATCAAAGCTATAATCAGGATCGACAATGGTCAGATCTGCGGTGTTTCCCGGTACGATATCATTATCAATGCCAATTATTTTTGCAGGCACCTTTGCCATTTTTTCAATCAGATCTGTCATGGACAAGGTATTGTTCTGCACCAGTTTCAGGCATAGCGGCAACGAGGTTTCAAGGCCGACAATACCAAAGGCTGCCCTGTCAAATTCAACATCCTTTTCAAGAATGCTGTGCGGGGCGTGATCCGAGGCAATCAGATCGATGGTGCCGTCCACAAGACCCTGGATGATGGCCAATCGGTCTTTTTCACTTCTCAGCGGCGGATTCATC
>CAZLTD010000115.1:0-18390 GCA_964562385.1 uncultured Desulfobacula sp. | reverse complement strand
CTTAGGGGCAAAGCTGTGCATTGCCTTACTTGAACTTTTGTTTTTAAAATACCCGGTCTTTTAAGGGATTTTGGAAATAATTTAGATCAAGTAATTTTGGTGCGATTCCTAAGGATCAGGGCGGCCATAGTGCCATTCGGGAACATATACTATAGAGGAACCACCAGACGACCCGGTTAAATCCCGGTTTTTTTTATTTACAAAGATGCATAGTGATTCCTAAAAATATGTTTCGAAAAACAATATAAATAAATGGAATCACTTAAAAGCAAATCGATTTTATATCAACCGAATTTCTATCCTTAAAGGATAGAATGGCTATGTGCTTACCGGAACGTTATTCTGCGATTTGCTATAGACTACAGGATAGGCAAATGCTGAAAAATGAAATACTGAAAGATCTTTTTTTTATTGAAAGAGGGTATTTAAACGGAAACCATTTTGTATATCGATCCAAAGCCCCGGTCCTGATTGATACGGGGTATATCTCCAATATTCATGAAACTGAAAGGCTCATCAATCAATTGGGTGTGAACCTGTCAGACATATCCATGATTATCAACACGCATACCCATTGTGATCACATCGGGGCCAATCGCAGCATACAGGAAAGATCCGGGTGTGATATTGCGTTGCATAAACGCGGACACCATTTTATCCGGACCCGGGATGACTGGTCGACATGGTGGAAGTACTATGGACAGGAGGCAGCCTTTTTTAAATGCACCCATGCGCTGGAGGATGGTGACATTGTTGCTGTCGGCCCCCATGAGCTGCAGGTGATCCACACGCCCGGTCATGCAGCTGATGGTATTGTTTTATATAATCGAAAAAATAAAATTCTTGTATCGTCCGATACACTCTGGGAAGCAGATGTGGCTGTCATGACTCTTCGTGTCGAGGGCAGCGCAGCATTGTTTCATATGCTTGAATCTCTTATGAAACTTGAGGAACTCGACGTGAAAACGGTTTATCCGGGGCAT
Organism: uncultured Desulfobacula sp.; assembly: GCA_964562385.1. GTDB lineage: Bacteria > Desulfobacterota > Desulfobacteria > Desulfobacterales > Desulfobacteraceae > Desulfobacula. Next base: position 17,407 of record CAZLTD010000115.1, on the reverse strand, counting down.
GGGCAGCCTTTTTTTGACATGAAAAAAGCCATATCAAAAGCCCGGGCAAAGATTGACGCGTATCTAAATGACACGGAAAAAATTGGCAATGATCTGTTAAAAAAGATCATGGTTTACACGTTGATGATGAAAAAGGCAGTACCTCAGGACGATTTTTTTTCATCCCTTATGGGAACCCACTGGTATAAAGAAACCGTGGATCTGTATTTTAACAGCGAGTATGAACACAAATATAATGAAACCATGGGTGCTTTTTTGAAAAGAGGGATTGTTGTCGTTAAAAACGGCAACCTGTGCACAACGGTAAAACCGTAAGGTGTACTCTTATGACGTCCTTAAACCATCAATGTATCTAAAAATCATTTCTTTAAGAAAATCCAATCCTGTTTTACATCTTTTTTACAAACTATTTACCAGGGTATGACATGTCTCATCCCCCTTTCCCATTATAATCAGGCAAAAGAAAATACGGATTGCCAATCAATGGGAAAGGGGCGTTTTTTATGGTCAAAGTATTATCAGTTTTCCTGGTTTCTATAGTAACTTTGACTGCCACCTGCCTGGCGGCCGGACTCAGCATGCCCACAAGTGATCGCGCCCAAAAGGTGATCAACCGGGAGGCTCCCCGATTAAAAAAGGAGTTGAGAAAAGTAGATTGTTACCTGGGTTCACCGATTTTTATCAGGATATTTAAACTCGAAAAAGTGCTCGAACTTTGGGTTAAAAACAGTCATCAATATCGACACTTTAAATCGTATCCTGTCTGCACTTACGGTAATCGGCAACTCGGGCCAAAAATAGAGCAGGGCGACGGCAGGGCACCGGAGGGATTTTATTATGTAGCACCATACTCGTTAAACCCGGTAAGCAATTTCCATCTGGCCTTTAATCTTGGATTCCCCAATACCTATGACCGGGTTCATAAAAGATTCGGGAGTGCTTTAATGGTGCATGGCGGATGTGTGTCAATCGGGTGCTATGCAATGACCCATAAAGGTATGGATGAGATTTATACACTGGCAGATGCAGCATTGAAAAACGGTCAACCATTTTTTCGGGTCCATATTTTTCCGTTCAAAATGACGCCGCGAAATATGAGACGCCACAGGGATTCCAAATGGTACCCGTTCTGGGAAAATTTAAAGCAGGGATATGATTTTTTTGAACAAGGGGGGCATGTTCCGCCGAATGTTGATGTAAAGAAAGGGCACTATGTATTTAACGCCAGGTATCCGTAAAAATGAGATGGTAGCCGGTTGATAATATAAATAAATACATTTAAAAATGACTCTTTTAAGGGAATATGATTAAAATCATTAAAAATTTCAACTTTCCAAATGAGCCGGACGAGCCGCTTATTTGGGGTGTTAAGGATTGAATGGAGAAAATAATGAATATGAAATTATTTTTGTTTTTACTTTTATTGTCAGCAGGCTTTGTTAATAGTCTTTATCCTGCGGAGTCTTTTTCAGATGCACCGGAACGTGAAATTGATTCAACCTCAGGATTCAAGTCAAAAAAGACATATGAACAGATGTTAGATGCCTGGAAAACCCCAGAAGATATCAATGCTTGGATCGCTGGCAATTTTTCATACGACATGGATCGAGCGCTACGACTTTCTGAAACGCAGAGAACAAAGAATTCACAGTTCTCGATATACAATCCTGCCGAGTTTTTCACTATTAAGACCGGCGTGTGTGTCGACTTATCACGCTTTGGTGTTGAGACACTCAGGTATATTGAACCCCAGAGTGAACCGAAATATTTGATGATTGAATTTGATCCGATACAAATTAAAGGAACCACACTACGACGTCACTGGATAGTGAGTTTTAAGCAGGACAGCATGTATTACTTTTTCGCTGACTCAAAACGCCCAGGATATATTGCAGGCCCATACAATGATACGCGAGAATTTATAAATGAGTATGCGCAATATCGAGGTCGTAAAATAGTGTCTTTTCGAGAGCTGGAATCATACCAAAAGAAACGGCGAACCAAAAGACAGAAACGCCATGTACCATCTAAAATCCCCTGAATTATAAAAATGTTTGACCCGGAAAAGATTGTAATCAATTGATAATATAAATAAAAATCATTCAAATGAGGCTAAGAGATACTTTTGAAATTATGTTTTAGGAGGATCATATGAAACCAGATACGAATACAATCGCAAGGGGATGTCATGGGAAAAAGAATGCTTTTGGGTATGATATTATTCCTGTCCGTTTTTTCAGGATCAATATTCAGCCTTGCCAGTGAAAAACAACCGAACTGGTCGGATATTTATTTTAAAGAGGCTGCTATTGCCAAAGGATGGAAATATATTATCATCCATCACAGCGCTACGGCCGCCGGAAGTGCAAAGGCTTTTCATAAATACCACACCGATCAGGGGTACGGCGGTTTGAGCTACCATTTCATTATCGGGAACGGTAATGGGTCGCCTGACGGTAAAGTAGAAGCCGGTTTTAGATGGAAGGAGCAGATCTCCGGCACCCATGTGGATATCAATTCATGGTATCACAATGTTTTTGGTATCGGTATCTGCCTGGTGGGCAACTTTGATAAGGCAGCTCCCACAAAAAGTCAAACAGATGCATTGAGACAATTGGTGGACAAACTGACCAGGCAATATCAAATCTCCAAAGAGAATATCATGGGCCACACGGATGTTCCGTTTGGCGATATGAGATGGGACCACGAAAAGATCAGTGTAATGTTCAAAAAGGATAGAACCGCACAGACGCATTGCCCGGGGAAAAATTTTTCTGGGTTGTCAGGCCTTGGTTTGTAGATCAATCGTATTTCAGGGTGTCCTGTTGGGCTGTTTTTTCATGTACGGCTCCAGCAGGCGGTGCCAGTTGTCAGAAAGTGTTTCATAGTCTTCAATGCAATTGTCGGCCCTTTCATCTGAAAATCCCAGCAGACCGGGCAGCTCTTTGTACTGATCCGGGGCGCTGCCGTATACATGGCACAGGGCCGTGTAATACCGCTGGACATCCAGGCTGTGCTCATCCCAGAAATCAGCCTCTTCCAGCGGGTCAGTATCCCGGCTTTCCAGGTCGAAAAGATCAGCAGCACTGACTACAATCTCCTGTCCGTTTTCAAAGTATTCAATGAGCAGGAGATCTGCCAGGCCGTCAACGGCATCTTCATGTTTTCCAAGCACGGGGATGGAAAACATGGAGATCAAGGCATGTCCGATCTCATGGAACAGGGTGTGCATCAGGGCGTCCATGGCTGCGTCTTCCACACGGACCCCGGTCTGGGAATAATTGTCCTTTTTAAACCGGTCTGTGATTTCATCAATAAAATAGTAAGGAATCAGAATTTCATTTGTGTCGGTATCAAACAGGGGACCGTCTTCTCCGCCAAAGATAATGATGACCTGATTGGCTAAATTAAATGTCTCATTGATCATTGCGGCAATATCATCAATAGCGGGGTTTGCTTCAAGATCTTTTTTGATTCCGGCTTCACGATCATTCAAAGGTGCGTTGTATCGTATCTGTATAAGGTTTTGGCCAGCTGCGGGCATGGTTATGATAAAAGTGGCCCCTATAATTAAAACTGTTTTTATTAAATACTGGATCATGATGCCTCCATTTATCCAAAGCTTAATACTGGACAGTAACATCTATTATGATTTTTACAAATATGTTCATGTTGAATTTTTAGGCCATCTGAAAATTGCGATTTCTTTTTTCGCTGTAAAAACGGTTTTTTCCACACCATCGCAATCTTTGTTTATTCCCGTATTCGTCAGTGATTTGGGGTGCCATTTGATTACAGAAGACAAATGGTTTTGATTAAATTTAATTTGCAGGGCAGCCGGTGAGACTGATCTGGAATTAATATAAAAGAGCGGATGAAGTGGATAGATGACAATTTGCCAAAACCGCCATGGCCGGCGCACCTACCGCCGGCAAAAGCAGCCAATGGGGAATGATACCTGATTTTTGCCCGGTATTGTAGACACTCGGTTTTATACTGAAAACAAAGAGGAAAAACGTAAGTTCAAAGCAAAGAATAAAATACGACCGGGATTTCAGGCGGCATAATTTTCTGGAATTACACAAAAAACGCCTGGCATATTCGGCAAAATTTGAATTTATGATAATATTGACTGTCTTTCAATCTCTGCCATCTGTTAATCCTGTGCATTCCACGGTGGACACTATAAACCCGGCTGAATCCAATTTCTGCAAGAATCCCGGCGGCCACACGGCTTTGATGTCCTGTGTCGCAGACCAGGATCAGTCTTTTTTGCATGTGGTCGGCGTATTGTCCATCCATGAGAACAGCCTTTAAAAAATCATCAAATGGATGGGACAGGGCATTCTTTATATGCGCGGTCCTGAATTTATGTTTTTCTCTTAAGTCGACAATGCGAGGCGGTTCGTCCAGATCCATTATTTTGTCAAGTTGTGTGGGCGTTAACTGCTTATATCCGTGTCCCAATAGCAGATGTTTTAAAAATTCTTTCATTCCCATTTCAAAATTTGTTCTGATTGAGTTTCGCACGGTCTCTTTGAAGTATCCTAAATCCAAAAAATTTCGTAAAGCTTCAATGGTGCTTAATCGGTTCATTTTATCTCTCCTATATTGAAAATTAATCGGCATTTGGCATATTCACTATTTATCCTTTGAGCTTTTCGAGGATCAAAGGATAAATAGTGAATCATTTTACTGCTGTGATATCTGCCGGTGCTACGTAGTCGCCGATGCCGCTTCCCAAAAGATATGTTTCAATCAGCTCCGGGTTGACAGGGTTCGGCGTAATGGTGATATCTTTGAACCCGGCGTCCTTGAGCATCTGTTTTGTCTCGTCAATGGTGGCGGCGCCACCGATACAGGCGGAAATCAGGTTAAGATCTTCTTTTATTTTTTCCGGAAGGGGTTTTAACGCCAGGATATCTGAAATTGCAAGTCTGCCGCCTGTTTTTAAAACGCGGAAAGCATCCTTGAAAACCTGCCTCTTCTCAGGGGACAGATTTATGACACAATTAGATATAATAAGGTCTGCTGTATCGTCTCCAACGGGAAGATGTTCAATTTCACCAAGTCTGAATTCAACATTGCCGGCCAGGGCCGACTCTTTGTTTTTTCTGGCTCTGGTGATCATTCCCGGCGTCATATCCACTCCAATCACCCGGCCCTTTTGTCCGACCTGCTTTGCTGCTATAAAACAGTCAAAACCACCGCCGGACCCTAAATCCACGACGGTTTCTCCTTTTTTAATGTCGGCAATGGTTTTGGGACTGCCGCACCCAAGCCCCAGATTGGCACCCTGGGGGGCCGTTTCTATATCCTCGCTGGAATATCCAAGAAGCGTCGAGATCTGATCTGAACCTAAACCCGGCGTTTCGCAGCCGCAGGATGCAGATGGTGACTCTTTCGGGAGCAGGGCTCCCCGATCCGCTATTTGGCCGTAGGTCTGTCGTACCTTGTCTTTGATTTTTTGTGATTGTTTCATAAGTACTCTCCTTCTATTTATGGGTTAATGTGCACACTCGTGCATGTTTTTGTATAAAAAAATACCCGGTTTTATTTACAGCATAATGGCCCGCACTCTTTAACACAGGATTCAACCAGATTTTTCATATTGGTGAACCGTTCTAAAAAGGCAGCGGCATTCAGACTGTAGTACATGTGGCGGCTGACCTTTTCACAGGATAGAATTCCCACGTCCTGCATTAAATTCAGATGACGCGAAATAACCGAACGATCCTGGGGCATATTCTCGGCGATTGTGCCGATATCAGCTCTTCCGTTAAGCAGTAAAAACCGGATGATCTCAACCCTGACAGGCTCTCCAAGTGATTTGAAAAATTTTGAGTCAAGTACGGAGACCAGTTTGTTTGCGATTTCAAGCTGTTTTTTTGTGTAAATTGTGTTCATGATAAAAACATTAGTGCACACACATGCACATGTCAAGTGAATCTTTCTTTTTTTTTATTTAAACATTATTCAAGGCTTCCCTGATTTTCAGCGACAGAACGTCCCGGGTAACCGGTTTGGATATGAATGATTGAATGCCGTTGGCTGCCGCATTTTCAGGATGGATTTCGTCCATGAACCCCGAGCAGAGGATTATGGGCAGGTCCGGAAGTTTTTGATTGATTTTTCTGGCAAGATCAAATCCGGACAATTTGGGCATTGTCATATCCGTTAGGACAAGATCAAAGGCGTGCGTGCCTTTTTCGACCATCTCAAGGGCGGCTTCGGGATCAGTGAATGCCAGGGTTTTATACCCCAGTGCTTCAAGATTGGCAACCGTCGGTGTCACGATCATCTCCTCATCATCTACCACAAGGATTGTCTCTTTTCCTGTTTGAAGCGGTTGTCCGGCTATTGTCTGCTCCGGGATATCTTTTTGAAGAACCGGCAGGCGGATGGAAAAACAGGTACCTGTGTCAGGGTCGCTTTTTACATCGATTGTTCCGCGAATACTCCTTATAATGCCCTGTACAACCGATAGCCCCATACCGGATCCGTCTCCCACCGCCTTGGTCGTGAAGTAGGGATCAAAAATTTTTGAAAGATGGTTTTTATTTATGCCGTGACCCGTGTCCGCAACCGACAAAATAGCACACCGGCCGGTTGGCGATGTCTGGTTACGGGTGTGGGTATCGTCAAAAGAGGGTGACTCTTTAAGCGAAATGGTTAAGGTGCCGCCTTTGTCCTTCATTGCATGCCAGGCATTGGTGCAAAGATTCATCAGGACCTGGTGCAGATCAATGGGGTCTGCCATCACAATGGCCTCACTTTCAAGATCCACCTCAATATCTATGGACATGGGAATTGAAGCGCGGACAAGTGTTGTGACTTCACGAATAATATCCTTGAGACGTACCGGTTTTTTCTCCTGGTTGGTGGACCTTGCAAATGACAGGATTTGCCGGACAAGTTCCGAGGCACGTTTTCCAGCGGTAAGGATTCGCTGGATATGTTTTTCCTGTTTGGATTTTTTTTCGGCTGCTGAAAGGGCTAATTCTGCAAAACCGATAATGGCGCCTAAAATATTATTGAAATCATGAGCAATACCACCGGCAAGGGTTCCGATGGCTTCCATCTTCCTGGCCTGACTCAGCTGACCCTCCATTTGTCGGCGCTGTTTTTCCTGGTCCATGCGTTTGGTGATATCCCGGACTACCAGAGTACAGATCTGTTTTCCGTCTGCCTGGCTGTGGAAACTTCCGGAAACTTCCACAGGAAATACAACCCCGTCTTTTTTTCTGTGGTGGTTAATGGAGCGCCAGTTTTCTTTTTCGTTCATTTTTTGGAGAGTATTGTCTTTTTCATCGCAGATCTTTTCAAGGTTTAACGAAAAAAAATGTTTTTCTTCATAGCTGTAAAGGCAGGTTGCAAAATTGTTTACATTTATAATGCTGCCGGTTTGTGTATCAACGAGAATAATGGCATCCTGAGCAGCCGTGAAGATGCTTTTGTATTTTTCTTCATTCTCTTTTAATTCCATCTGTCTTGATTCAACAGCACCGGCCATTAAGTTAAACTGGTTCGCCAGACGGATAAACTCTTTATATCTGATGTTAGTGATCCGCTCGTCATAGTGTCCTTTGCTCATTATTTCTGCAGACTGGGTAAATTTGTTAAGAATATGTAAGATGGTTTTTATGTGTCGAACGCACAGGATCGTCGTGGTGATAATGATGACGGCTGCAGCGATGACCATGAAAAAATAGATAGAACGGATAGGGGCAAACAGCTTTTTCATGGGTTGATAAAAAACAATAATCCAGTTGGTCTGTGTGATCATCGAGGTCGTGGCAAGCATGACTTCTCCCTCATGATCCATCTCCATCGTCATAATACGGCCCTGATAGGTATTTTTAAACATTTCGTAATTGGGATCAAAGCCTCTTTCAAACACCATGTTGTCCTTGTAATGAACTATAAAGGAGCTGGTCTGGTCGGTGATGGTAATGCGCATTTTATCCCCCTGGCCGACTTTTTTAGCAACCTCTATCAAGTTTTCAAGGGAGAGATATCCGGTGATGATACCGTTAATATAGGGAATGGATATTGACACCACAGGCTGGTTGGACTGTGGAGAAATAAATGTATTTGACCAGTAGGCTTTACGGGTTTTTTGCGTTTGTTTAAATAATGGGGTGTTAGACAGGTCAATCCCGATAAATTCAGGGTCGAACGGCGATACAAAGCGGGTAACACCGGAGGTATCAATAACTTGAATTTTAGTGAAATGGTCCTTATTCTGACGGACGGAATCAAGAAGAGAGTTGATGTGCAGCATCTCGAAATCCTGTTTTTCAATCATTGTTTTCAGGCTGAGAAGGTCTTTTAATGATTGATCCAGATATGCCTCTATCTGGTAGACAAAGCTTTGGGAAAGGCTTTCATTGCCGGTAATAATATTTTTTTTCAATGAAGTGGTCAATACATTGGTAAAAATGGTGCCGACTAAAAGAATCGGTACCAGAATGGCCAGAACAAGGCTGATGATCAGGAACCATTTAAGGCTTTTTTTTGTGGGCATCAGGATCTCCGCATAAATCTTCCGTCTTTGATAACCAGAACCGTGTTGGATCGAATGGCATCTCCAAATTCGTTTATGGTAAAAGGTTCTTCAAGACCCTCAAAATGCTTTTTTTTCAGGATGGCGTTTTTAATTTGTCCGGCTGTGATTTTGTTGCTGGACCTGATGCCCTCAAACAGGACCTGGGCGGTTTCAAAGGCGTATTTGGCCACGAAATTGGGTTTAATTTTAAACATCTGCTCATGGGCGTTCGAAAAGGCCAGATAACCCTGGCTTTTCTTTTCACGCTCAAAAGGGGTCACCAGTACCATGCCTTCCACACTTTTCCCTCCCTGTTCAATGATGTTGCCCGACTTCACCCAGTGGGAGGCATAAAACCGGATATCACTGTTTCGCTTCCTGATCTGCTGGCAAAGAAAAGCCGCATCAATGCCGCTTGCAATAAAAAAAACACCTTGCGCACCTGACGTTATTATGTCCTGGGCCATCCGTGTAAACAGATGGTCGGTTTTTTCGGTCATATCATTCGCATAGGTAATCAGACCGCCATGCTGGGTGATTTTTTCGGAAAATGTTTTGAATATAGGCAGGGAATATGCCCTGTTTGTGGCGTCATAAATAACGGCCAGTTTTTTGGGGCCGTCATCTATAACGATGCTGGCCATTTTTTCAGCTTCGCGGCTTGCCACCGGCATCAGCCTTATAAAATTATCGTCCACATTTTCAAGGGCTGTGGTACTGACAGTGGGGCTGATGACCAGGACCCCTTTGTTTTTCGATGTGTCCAAGGTGGCTTTGATCATTTTGCTGAGAACCGGACCGATGACTGCGATAACCCCGGCATCAATCAGTTCCTGAACGGCCTTTTTACATTCGGTTATATCATTTTTGTTGTCTTTTACGATCAGTTCAACATGGCGGCCATTGATTCCGCCGTCTTTATTGACCTGGTCAACGGCCATGATTATGGCGTTCCTGGCTGACACACCAAGCTGTGATCTTCGTCCGGAAATACCCGCCACCATGCCTATTTTTATGGGTTCCGGCGTACCGCATCCAATAAGAAAAATAACTAAGATAGCAGAAAGTGACAATCTGGCGCTAACCTTATGCTGCATCATTGCTGAGGTCTCCTGTAAGCCCTGTTTATGTATAATCCCGGTAAAGGGGATATAAAGACAGAGTCAATAAAAAGATGTCTGTGATTTCATCTTCATCCGACAGTTTTTAGGAAAATTGGTTGCTTTATTACATTATCCAATGCTTCGTTATAGTTCGTTCGCAGTAAAATAATACGGCGTCACATCTAAAGTATGATCATTTCGTGAAAAATTCGACTTAGAAATAAATATACCATTTCAGTATACAATAACTCGGATTAAGGTACAAATATAATTTGCCTATTGTGTAAGGTCGGGGCAGTTTGTCCGACAAAGATTTATACTGACATTCACGTCGTTAAGGACGGGTGTCCTTACCTTAAAATCGGGGAGAATGAAAAAATGGCACCAGATGCATTTTATTTAAACCTTATCGTCTGGCTGGGTCTGTTGTTTATATTTTTTCAGATCTATAAAATTGTCAGACTGAATAAGACAATGAAAAAAAAGCGAAGTGCGCCTTCTATCACAATTTCAAACAGTAAAGTTTTTTTTGACAGTGAAAGTAATCTAAAGTCCGCTGTTGATGATACACAGGTGGATACGGCAGGATTTGCGGAAACCGCTAAGCCGGGGCAAGAGATCCTGGCTAACGGTAAAACAGAGCGGCGGCAATCCCAAAGGCGAACGCTGAAAACCATTGTTGATTTTGTGATACAAGGCAAGCTGTTCAAAGAACCTTCGAAAGATTTAAGTGACACTGGTATGTTTATCGTTGCAAAAAAGCCGGTCCGCTATCACACTAATGAACCGGTAACACTTACATTTCAAATACCGGAAGGAGATCATTATAAACACAGAGGAAGGATTGTGCGGAAAACCAACCGGGGAATAGGTGTTTTGTTTTCGGCGGCCTGATCATTGATAGGGTCGTTGTCGAAAAATAATTAAACTCAGAACTACAGCAGACCGGCAGGTAATTAATTCAAGCCGGGTATAAGAAGTTTTTTACCTTTGCATAACGAAACAGTCTTTTAACTATTCATAATTTACTTGAATTTTGAAAAGTGTTAAAACCTTCACAAATAAAGAATTGGGAAGGTATGAAGACCAGACACAAAACAATATACTCGGATTCAAGGCATATGGCGGCGGTGGCTGATGAAAGCGTTGAGCTGATAGTGACCTCCCCTCCTTATCCCATGATTAAGATGTGGGATGAAATGTTTGCCGGTCAAAACTCTTCTATTTCCGAGCTATTGGCCCAAAATGACGGACCCGCTGCATTTGAATTAATGCACCGCCTGCTTGATGAGGTCTGGAAAGAAGCATACAGGGTATTGAAACCGGGTGGTTTTGTCTGTGTTAATATTGGGGATGCGACCCGGACCATCAACGGTCACTTTGCTTTGTATACCAACCATGCAAGGATTCTTAACTATGCTCAAAGCATGGGATTCTTGTCACTGCCATGCATTTTATGGCGAAAGCAGAGCAATGCACCCAATAAGTTTATGGGGTCGGGTATGTTGCCGGCAGGCGCCTATGTTACACTGGAACATGAATATATCCTGGTTTTAAGAAAAGGTCCCAAAAGAGAATTTAAAAGTATCACAGAAAAGGAAACCAGAAGGCAGAGTGCGATTTTCTGGGAAGAACGAAATCTGTGGTATTCCGATATCTGGTTTGATATTAAAGGAATTGCTCAGAAAATCAAAGACCCGGAGGGCCGCAAAAGAAGTGCCGCCTTCCCGCTTGAACTGGCACACCGCCTGGTCAATATGTATTCTGTAAAAGGGGATACCGTGCTGGATCCTTTTGCAGGAACAGGGACCACGGCCCTTGCGGCCATGGTATCGGCCAGAAACAGTATCGGGTATGAAATAGATGACTCTTTTCAAACCGCAAACAGCCGGTCGGAAAAATCCCTCGTAGCAAGGTTCAAAAAGATGATTCACCAGCGGCTTCTGAATCATCTGGAATTTGTCCGGCAGCGGATGGAAAGCAAAGGGAACCTGAAATATACTAACAGCCATTACGGGTTCCCGGTCCTGACAGCCCAGGAAAAAGAGCTTCTCATAAATGATCCTGTGAAAATTAACAACAACGATAACAATTCAACAACGGTTGAATACTCTGATAAGCCTCAACCGGCCTTCTGCAAAGAATGGGGTACTATCTTTCAAAGTAAACAGATTGTCCCTGAAATTGAAAAGTTAAAAAAATCCTAACACAAGCAGCAAACGCTTTTTTTAAAACGGATGAACTGCCGGGCAGGGTGGAAATTGCATTACAATAAAGGATCACAGTCATGCGGTGAAAAAGCCTGCCAAAGGTTCCCAATTTAAAAATAGACCATAGGGGTCATCTTTTGAATCTCTATGCCTGTCACCATTTCCCCGCCAAATAAGATAACAAGTTATTGGTTCTTGTTGAATTTAAGCAAGCTCATTTTATGGGGATTTGCCCCATATTTTACCCCTGTTTTTACCATGTTGAACCCAATCTGACCGTATTGTAAAATGAATCAGACAAGATGTTCGTTTTTTACGGGCTGTCCGGCCTTTTATATCAGGAGACACCATGACCATTAGAACGCGTTTATATATCTGCCTTCTGGTAATTGTTGCGCTGCCCGGACTGATGTCCGGATTCTTTAATACCCGCTCCTCGGAATTAACATTGAAAAGAAATATTGGTTACCGGGTACAAAGCATGGCGCTTCAAGGGGCAAATGCCATTAAGGCCGTATTTACCGAAAGAATCTCCGAAGCGATGGGACTGTCTCAAAGTGAGCAGATTATTCTGGCTGTGAGGGAATCCAACGCCTTATTAAAAGGCCTTGGCTCAGAAGGTGCCCAAGCGTATATTTATCGGGTTGACCAGGCCTGGATCAATGATCGTAAAAAATCTGACAGGGCACGTGAAATTCAATCGTCAGAGGTTTCTGACTATTTAAGACGGTATGCCGGCACCACACCAGGCAAATACGGCGAGATTTTTATTACCAATCAATATGGGACCACTGTGGCATCAACCAAAGTGTTGTCTGATTATTACCAGGCAGACGAAACCTGGTGGGAAAAAAGTTATGCAGAAGGCAACGGCGATATTTTTATTGATGACCGGGGATATGATCAGTCCGTTAAAAGTCTGGTAACAGGCATCGTTGTTCCCATCAGGGACCAGGGTAAAACCATTGGTGTGCTGAAGATTAATTTTAAAATTAATCACGTATTGAATCTAATAGCAACAAAGGACATCGACGATCTGGCCTATGTCAGTATAGCCCGGTCCACAGGCTCCATGATTGTCAGCAGTGACCAGGACCATGCCTCATTATCAGAAGGTGAAATGCATGCTATGAAATCCGGACAGGAGAGCGGCTGGAAGAAGGACCATCATCATGACGGGGATATGATCATGGGATACGCCCCGGTTGATCTGCCTGTGAATGCCCGGGTACCCACGCCTGGGGAAAAAAAAGGGATCTCCGGTGAAGTCTGGAAACCTGTGTCCTGGTATGTGTTTGTTGATGTTTCAAAAGAAAAAGTATTGATGCCTGTTAAAGCGTTAACGAAACAACATTATCTTCTTTTAGGGGGCGTCATGCTTTTTGCCGGCCTTATCGCCACCTTGCTGGCACGATCCATTGTCCGTCCCATTCGCATTCTCCAAAAGGGGGCCGGAAAAATCCAGGCCGGTAATCTGGACCATGAAATTGCGCTCAATACCCCGGATGAAATGGGAAAGCTGGCCAGAGCCCTTAATACCATGGCAAGATCTTTGATAAATACCAATACATCCCTGGAAGAGATGGTGGCAGACCGGACACGGCAGCTTCAAACCCGCAATGAACAGCTCAAACAATCCAATGAGGATCTCCAGCAGTTTGCCTATGTGGCATCCCACGATCTTCAGGAACCGTTGCGAATGGTGGCAAGCTACACACAGCTTTTGTCCGAGCGGTACAATGATAAACTGGATGAAAAAGCCAACAAGTATATCTATTATGCGGTTGACGGTGCATCACGGATGCAGAGGCTGATTCAGGATCTTCTCAGTTTTTCCAGGGTGAGTACGCATGGCAGGGATTTTGAACAGGTCCCCCTGGCGTCAATCGTCGAGTCAATGCTCAAGCAGATGACCGTCATTATCCGGGATACCGGGGCCAGGATAATTGTTGAAGATTTGCCTGAAGTCAAGGCCGATCCTTCTCAGATCAGCCAGGTGTTTCAGAATCTTATCAGCAACAGTCTCAAATTCTGTACCCGGGAGAGACCTGAAATTATCGTGTCAGTTCAGAAAGAAGACAGCTTCTGGCGTTTCAGCGTTACAGATAACGGTATTGGTATAGAGAGCGAGTACAAGGATAAAATATTTATCATTTTTCAGCGGCTTCACACCCGGAAAGAGTACGCAGGGACCGGTATTGGCCTTGCTATCTGCAAAAGAATCATCAATCGTCACGGCGGTCGGATATGGTTTGAATCAACACTGGGCAAAGGAACTGTGTTCTATTTTACCCTGCCGGTTTAATACAAAGGAGTCACCAATGCAACACTTTCGAAATGTCAGGCCTATCATTATATTGCTTGTGGAAGACAATCCCGGGGATGCCGACCTCACAAAGGATGCGCTGGAATCATCAAAGTTTGCCAATGATCTGTATGTGGCCGAGGACGGGGTTCAAGCCATGTCTTTTTTAAATAATGAGAACGGGTTTGAGGATTCGCCAAGACCTGATTTGATTCTGCTGGACCTGAATTTGCCCAAAAAAGACGGCCGGCAGGTGTTGATGGAAATTAAGTCTGATGATCGCTTGAAATCAATTCCCGTGGTAATCCTGACAACTTCCAGCTCAGATGAGGACATACTGCATTCATACAAACACTATGCCAATTGTTTTGTTACCAAACCTCTGGATCTGAAGCAATTTTTTAAGGTGGTTAAATCGATCAAGGATTTCTGGGTCAGTATTGTTGTTTTACCGCAAAAAGGAGATAAGAGGTGACACAGTTTAGAAAACTATTGCTGGTGGAAGACAACCCCGACGATGTCAATCTTATTCGGGAAGTCCTCTATCCGGATACCGATATTGAGTTTGAAATTATCAGCGTGGACAGACTTGCTTCGGCCGTAACCCTGTTGGAAAATCAGGCTGTGGATGTGGTCCTGCTGGATCTGGGGCTGCCGGACAGCAGCGGTGTTCAGACAGTAAAAACCTTGCATGACTTGTTTCCTGAACTTCCCATTGTTGTCATTACCGGCAACGGCAACGGGGAACTGGGGATGGAGTCAGTGAAAAACGGAGCCCAGGATTACCTGGTCAAAGGCCTGACACCGGCTCCCAGGTATCAGATGGTCCAGGTGCTGCAATATGCCATCCAGAGGAATGAAGCGGAGAAGAAAATCCGGAAATCGGCAAAGCTGTTACGCTGTTCAATTGATGGGCTTTCCGCCAATATCGCCATTGTGGACGACAAGGCCAATATCCTAGTCGTAAACAGGGCCTGGGAACTGTTTGCCGAGAAGAACGGCGTGCCCGCGGATACGAACTGGAAGAATGTTAATTATCTGGCAGTTTGCGACAGGTCGGCAGAAGGGGGAGATACCACTGCCTTAGAATTTGCGTCCGGCATCCGGAAGGTTATAAGTCGTCAGACACCATCATTTGAAATGGATTACCCATGCCATGCCCCGGGTGAATTGCGGTGGTTCCATGGCAAGGTAACCCCTTTTGGGGATGATGAACTGCCCTATGTGATCCTGACACATGAAAATATCACACAGCGGGAGGCGTCCAGAAGAGAGCTGCTGTATTCCAGGGAAACGTTTAAGAAAATTATCAATAATGTTTCCATTGGCATTGCACTGATTAACCCGGACTTTGAGATCATTGAGATGAATCTTCAAATGGAGAAGTGGGCAACCAATGCTTTTAAAGATAAAAACAATAAATGTCAGGAAATTATCGACTGCATGTGCAAAGGCCGGCCGGATATGAAAACCTGCCCTGTCTGCCGGACTTTTTCCCAAGGCGGGCCTTACAGTACTCTTGAAAGAACCCCAAAAGGAATTTTCAGGTTGACCGCCTCTCCGCTGCCTGATGAAAAAGGGGAGGTAGCCTCTGTTATTCTCCTGAAAGAGGATGTCACAGAACAGCTTTCTGTTGAGAGACGGCTTCGACAGGCACAGAAAATGGAATCCCTGGGCACGCTTGCCGGTGGTGTGGCACATGATTTTAACAATATTCTGACAGCCATACTGGGATTTGCCTCTTTGATTAAACAGGAGAGATCTGATGATGTACGATTAAACGAAGATCTGCAGGAGATTGAAAATGCCGGCTTGCGGGCCAGTGGTCTGGTCAATCAGATTCTCACTTTTTGCCGAATGAAAGAGACCCGGTTTGAGCCGCTTCGAATTGATATTATTCTTTCAGAAGCAATGAAGCTTCTGCGCTCTACCATGCCGGCGACCATTGAAATCAGGATAGCCATTGAAAAGCGGCCGGAGTTTGTCCTGGCAGACCCCACTCAGATTCATCAGATCATTATGAACCTGTGTACCAATGCCGGACATGCCATGGAGGAAAAAGGCGGCATCCTTGAGGTCCGCCTGGAAAAGAAGACACTGACCTATGAAAGAGACCCGAAATATTTTGATCTCCAGCCGGGAGATTTTCTGGTTCTGCGGGTAAAAGATACAGGTTATGGGATTTCACCGGAAATCATGGAGTTGATTTTTGACCCCTATTTTACAACAAAAAATCTGGGCGAGGGTACGGGACTGGGGCTTTCCATGGTCCAGGGTATTGTAAAAGCATATGGCGGAGAAATAATTGTGGAATCCGAACCCGGTAAGGGAAGCGTTTTCAACATCTTTTTCCCGATTATCGTGTCGGCTGTTGAAAATGATAACATTGATGACGACAACCTGTTAAAAGGCCACAATGAATTGATACTGCTCATTGATGATGAACCAGCGATTTTAAAGTTTGAAAACCGTATCCTTGAAAGTCTGGAATACAACGTCGTCACAGAGAGCAGCAGTGAAGCCGCCCTGGACAGATTTAAAAAGGATCCACACGCGTTTGATCTTGTTATTACCGATATGACCATGCCCAAAATGAACGGCATGGTGTTGTCTCAAAAGCTTCTGGAAGTCAGAGGCGACATTCCCATCATCATCTGTACCGGTTTCAGCAAACATCTGTCACAGGAGCGGTGCAAACAAATCGGGATCCGGGCAATTTTGTCAAAACCGTTGAGCATCCCGGTGCTGGCATCCGAGATCAGGAAAATTTTGGATTAGTGAGTCAGGCGAATGCAGATGAAAATAGCGCAAAGTATATAGTCCTGTTTAAATCAAAAAAGGTTTCCAGCATGCTTTGCTGAAAACCTTTGTCTTTTAAATGGCTGGGTGATAAGGATCCGAACTTTTAGTTAAATGATTTCACATCTCTTCAGTGCGGAGAATGTTCTTATGCACACTGAGTTGCTCAACAGGGCCTGGAGATTTTGTAAAATCACCAACTTTTTCCCATACTTTTTCAACAGGGATATTGACTTTTCTAATCAAAGTAAATGATGTCATTTTTTCCGCCTCCATTTTATTTTGCTGTGAAAATCCTAAAAAGATACCATAAGTTTCCATCCAGAAATTTTTACATAAATCAAATATTGAAGGACATTAGAGAGAGATATTCAACAGAAAATTCCTAACCTTGCGCTTAACCCCGATTTTTGGACCACTTGCTAAGGTGGAATCTGCGTCC
>CAZLTD010000114.1:0-18401 GCA_964562385.1 uncultured Desulfobacula sp. | reverse complement strand
TCTGTGAGAGGGATGAGGCCGGATTAATTAACCGACCTCACCCTACTCGATATTGAAAAATGAGTGCTGTCGTATATTGATCTGGTGGTTAATAACAGCCATTTGGCTGCACGATATCAACCAATCAGGATTGTTTTCCAACATAAATACAAGAACAGAACAATATCATATCTTAAACTTCATTCCAGGCCTTTTTGCTTTTGTTAATCTTTTTATGCACATTTTTCCAGGTGCTGGTTTTTAAAAAAGAGTCTTCATACTTTTCGATCATCTGGGAAAACATGGAAAAAGGCACGGTAAAGGAGAGTTCATCGGTCTTGAAAAATTTCCGGGCCGAGGGGTCCCATCCGCCGACCACAGCTTTTGTCTGCCCTTTTTCAAGATAGTGCAGGGGCCAGACCGCCAGGCTGCCGCAGGCGGCAGACCAGGGGGAGGCCACAACTTCCGGGTCATTGGTCACAAAGGCGGCCAGCTGGTGAAGACCGTTCAAGGATTCGGGCCGGGTGAAAAAAGAGACGGTAACCGGTGTTTCATCTTCTTTGAACTGGCTTAAGGGCTTGAACACACAAAATTGTTTTGCAGCCGGTACAGGATCTATATATTCAAATATTTTTTGTAAATTCTCGGGCGAATCGCAATAATGCTCGCCTTCCATCTGCCCGGGGATGCCGCTGGAGACATAGTTGATGATGGTTTGGGCCTGGGGTTTGTTGAACCCCAGCCAGAACGCACCGCCGGGGCAGCCGAACTGGTTGGCACTGAAGTAGGCACAGGAGTTTTTTTTGCGGGCCAGCCAGATATTGCCGATCACACACGAGAACTGGCCGAACACCTCTTTCCAGTTCACCTCGTTGTTTATCTCTTTTTCCCGGGTTGGCATGTCGCAATGCTTGGGGCTGTAGCCGCTTTCAGGTTTTGTATCGGTGAAGAACATGCCCATGGGTTCTTCATTGAGCCCTAAAATGTCAAGAAAATCCGGGATTCCGGCTGCAACCTTGTCTTCCATATGACCCTCCAAAAAATGGGTGAAAAAGGGAAATGCCTCTCTTATGATGTAAAAGAAATCGGGCGTTAATGCAACAAAAACTGCTGGGACAAACCATTTCAGCACTGTTGAAATGGTGGCCTTGCCCGCTTTGATGGGACAAGGGTTTTAACCGGGACAGGGGGCTTGCTTTTCCTGATCGTCGGAAAAAAGAAAATGATTAATAAAACCTGTCAGGTTTGGTATAAGGAAGGTCTGTATTTGTATGCAACAATACGAAAACTCAATGGGAGAATACGATTCATGAAAGGTATGGAGAAATCAAGGTTATTTAGAGTGCTTTGTCTGTTTGCCATGATCCTGTTTCTAAGCGGTTGCAATACGGTTTATTATTCAGCCATGGAAAAAATGGGAAAG
This sequence comes from uncultured Desulfobacula sp., assembly GCA_964562385.1. GTDB lineage: Bacteria > Desulfobacterota > Desulfobacteria > Desulfobacterales > Desulfobacteraceae > Desulfobacula. Next base: position 16,999 of record CAZLTD010000114.1, on the reverse strand, counting down.
GAAAAACGCCACCTGCTCATCGACAATGTGGAGGATGTTAAGGATAGCCAGACAAAAGCCCAGGAAGAATTCACCGATGCCCTGACACGGATCAAGGAATTGTATGCATTTGACGGCGGTGATCTTGAAAAGTTTTACAATCGTTTCAAGGATAGTTACGAGGACTGTGATGACCGGGCCCGGCAGATTGAAAAGCGGATCAACGATGTAAAAGAGGTGGCCAAAGACCTGTTTGTTGAATGGGAAGCCGAGATTAAGCAGATTAATGATGCCAAGCTTAAATCCAGCAGCAAAGCTTCTTTACGGGATGCAAAGGTTAAATATGCCAAGCTTGAAAAAGTGATGTCCGCCTCCACCAAGAAAATGTATCCCGTGCTTGCCAAACTCAAGGATTATGTTCTGTATCTCAAACATAACCTGAATGCCAAGGCTGTGGGATCTTTAAGCGGAGAGGTGGTTTCCATAGAAAATGATGTGGCAGGCCTGATCGATGATATGACAGCTTCCATTCAAGAAGCTCAGAATTTTATCAATAATTTTCAATAAAGCCCGGGAGATGCCGGGGACGTCCGGTTCAACGGTAAACTTACAGATAAGGAATCGTTACAAAATAACTTGATCTAAATTGTTTCCAAAAACCCTTAAAAGACTGGATGTTTTGAAAATAAAAGATCACGTAATTTGGGAGCCGATCCTAACATGATAGCACGGCCATGGGGTGTTGCACCTTAAAAGCTGCCCCAGGATAAACAGACAGGAGTTATAAATGAAAGTAGATGGAAAAGATATGCGCCCGATCTGGTTTGACCCAAAATCCCAGACAGTACAGGTCATTGACCAGCGGTTTTTGCCCCATCAGATGATTATCGAAGATCTAACCACCGTGGACAGAACTATCTATGCCATAAAAGAGATGTTTGTCAGAGGGGCGCCTTTGATCGGGGCAACCGGGGCGTTCGGGGTTTATATCAGCCTGGTCCAGGAAAATAACAGGGGCGCGGATAACGACTATCTGGTGTCGGAGTGCAGCCGCCTGAAAGCTGCCCGGCCCACGGCAACAAACCTGGTCTGGGGTGTGGACCGGGTCATGGAGATTGCGTTAAAACAGGAAAATTATGAGACACGGGTCAAAGCAGCACTTGATGAAGCGCTCGCTGTTACCGAAGAAGAAGCGGTTAACTGCCGGAAAATCGGCGAATACGGCATGCCCATCATCCAGGAGATCAGCAAGAAAAAAGGTGGAGAGCCGGTTAATATTCTAACCCATTGTAATGCCGGGTGGCTGGCCTGCGTGGAGTACGGCACGGCCACAGCCCCTGTTTATACTGCCTTTGACAATGGTATTGATGTTCATGTCTGGGTGGATGAAACCCGCCCCTTGAACCAGGGATCGCGCCTGACCGCCTGGGAACTTGGTAAACACGGGGTTAACCATACCGTGATCACGGATAATGCCGGTGGGCATATCATGCAGCACGGCATGGTGGACCTGGTGATCGTGGGAACGGACCGGACCACCCGGGCCGGAGATGTGGCCAACAAGATCGGCACCTACTTGAAAGCGCTGGCGGCCCGGGACAATAATATCCCCTTTTATGTGGCCCTGCCGTCTTCCACCTTTGACTGGGATATCACCGACGGGATTGCCGATATTCCCATTGAAGAGCGGGATCCCGATGAGATTAGATATGTCCAGGGGCTTTGCAACGGCAAGGTTGAGCAGGTGCTGGTGCCGCCGCAGAAAAGTCCTGCAGCCAACCATGCCTTTGACGTAACGCCGGCACGGCTTGTCAGTGGTCTGATAACGGAACGCGGGCTGTGCGGAGCAAGCGAACAAGAGATCATGGCGCTTTTCCCCGATAAAAGAAGGTGAAAAAAATAGAGGGTTAAAGATAAAAGGAATCGTTATAAGCGATGTCTAAAAAAAAGATATTTCAAGAGCGGTATGAAACCGGCAATACGCCCTGGGAGCTTGACCGGCCGGACAGGAATCTTAAACAACTTGTGAAAGATCAGCCAATGGTCCCCTGCAAGGCCATGGATATCGGCTGCGGCTCCGGTCAGAATGCCATCTGGCTGGCAGAACAGGGGTTTGATGTGACCGGTCTTGATTTTTCAGAAAAAGCCATTGAACTGGCACAGGAAAAGTCAAGGGGCTGTGACGGGACAATTCAATTTGCTGTTCACGATTTTTTAAACGATGCCGTGATTAATACCGATTTTGGGTTTGTCTTTGACAGGGGATGTTTCCACTCTTTTGATGACAAAAAGGATCGACAACTGTTTGCGACAAATGTCAGTGGCCATCTTAAAGCGGGTGGAATCTGGTTCAGCATGCTTGGCAACTGTGATGGTAAGCCCCGTGATGTCGGGCCTCCAAGGCGGACAGCCGAAGATATCGTAACGGCGGTGGAGGCGTATTTTGAAATTTTGGTTCTAAAGGCCGCCCGCTTTGATTCCACACGGGAAGACCCGTCTCGCTGCTGGCTCTGCCTGATGAAAAAAAGATCGGGATAATTTTACTTCATCTGCTTTGTTACAGCCCGCTCGCAGTAGCCGTTGCTGGCTCTGCCTGATGAAGAAAAGAGCAGAATGAGCCGTATAGTTTTTAAGTGGAATACCTGTTTAAGCGCAGCCTGTTTAAGCGTAATAACTGATTGAAAGGGGATTTAAATGAAAGATCAGACCATGGCCGTACATGCCGGGACACTCAGGGATGAGGCCACCGGCGGTGTGAATACGCCGATTTTCACCTCTTCTGCCTGCAACTATATCGATAGGGCAGAAAGCGCCTATCCCCGGTATTTTAATACAAAAAACCAGGAAGCCGTGGGGCTGAAAATCGCGGCGCTTGAGCATGCGCAGGCAGGCCTTGTCTTTTCTTCGGGCATGGGCGCCATGTCAACGTCCATCCTGGCCTATGCCGGAGCCGGTGATCATGTGGTGATGCTGGATGCGCTCTATGGCGGCACCCATCATTTTGCCACGCGCTGGTTTGCCCATTTCGGGATCGATGTCAGTTTTACGGAAACCAGTGCCCAGGGGATAATGGATGCGGTGAATGAAAAAACAAGCGTTATTGTGATCGAATCACCCACCAACCCCCTGCTGGCGGTGGTGGATATTGAAAAAATAGCATCCATTGCCAGGTTTAAGAAAATTACCACCATTATTGACAACACATTTGCCAGTCCCGTGAACCAGAACCCCATTGATTTGGGGATCGATATTGTGGTGCACAGCGGCACCAAATATCTGGGCGGCCATTCGGACCTGTGCTGCGGCATGGTGGCCTGTTCCCATAAAAAAATGGAAAAAATTTTAAGCCTGGCAAAGGTTTTGGGCCCCAGCCTTGATCCCAGGATGTGCTATCTTCTTGAAAGAAGCATGAAAACGCTTGGGGTGCGGGTGAAAACCCAGACAGATAATGCCATGCAGACAGCCCGATTTTTACAGGCCCATCCGGATGTGGCAAAGGTCTATTATCCGGGGCTTGAAGATTTTGAGGGGCACGAGATTGCCAAAAGCCAGATGAAAGGGTTTGGGGCCATGCTCTCCTTTGAGTTAAAGGATAAAGATCCGAAAGCTTTTGTCGATGCACTTGACATCATCAGCCCGGCCGTCAGCCTGGGTGGGGTGGAATCCACCATCTGTCCGCCGAGCCTGACCTCCCATGCCAAAATGAGCCGGGACGAAAGGCAAAGAATCGGGGTGACAGATGGGCTGCTGCGTCTTTCCATCGGTCTGGAGGATGCCCGGGATTTGAAACAAGATCTTGACAATGCCCTTAAAAAAGTGTGATTTTGAAACAAAATATTAATTACGAAAGGGTGCCTCTAAAAGTAAGAATTTTGTTTTGAGTTCAAGGCGCAGGAAAAATTTAACCGGAGGAGTATGGCCAATACTTTGAGGATTCAATTTTTCGTGCAACACAGAAATCGGAGCAAAAGGCAATTATTAGAGGTGGCCTAAAGGCTTGATAATATATTGAATACTCTCACAGATTTGGAAAAGAAAATTATTGCCCTGCTGCAGACTGACATTCCTATTGTTAAACAGCCGTTTAAACAGATGGCTGAGCAGATCGGTATTACGGAAGATGAGTTTTTGGCTGTTTTAAAGGATTTAAACCAGCAGGGGATGATCCGCAGGTTCGGGGCCACACTCAAACATCAGAAATCAGGATTTAAGGCCAATGCCATGGTCGCCTGGAAAGTTGATGAAAATGAGGTGGAGAAAACCGGGAACATCATGGCCACATTCCAGGAAATTACCCATTGCTACAGAAGAAACCCGGCGCCCGGGTGGAAATATAATCTGTACACCATGGTCCACGCCACCAGCCAAAAGGAGTGTTATGCCATTGTAAAAAAGATCTCCGAAGCTGTGGGCCAGGATGAGTATGAGCTTTTGTTTTCCAAAAAAGAGCTTAAAAAAACATCCATGAAATATTTTGAAGACTGATTTCCCTCACATCCTTTGTGTTAATCCATGGATTCATGATTTTGCAGCGTTTGATTTCTGGGCAAAACCCCTGGGGTTATTGTCCCTTGCTGCCATTTTGCGTGAAAACGGGGCAAAAGTGTCCTATATCGATTGTCTGGACCGGTTTCATCCCCGGCAGAATGGAGTGGTTAAGGTCGGCTGGGACGGCAGAGGACCCTATCGAAAAGCGCCGATAGAAATTCCCCCGGGGCTTGAGCCCTCTGGAAAAAAGTTCTCACGATACGGTATTGATCCGGCCTGGTTAAAAGAGGATCTTACAAATTTGAACCGACCGGATCTCATTTTTGTGACATCCATGATGACTTACTGGGCCTCCGGTGTTCAGGAGACCATAGATGTTATAAAGCAGATTTTTCCCGATGTTCCCGTGGTTTTGGGCGGGATTTACGCAAGCCTGTGCCATGAACATGCCAACGCGTATACCGGGGCAGACCAGGTGATCAAAGGCCCGGGCGAACATCAGCTCAATGATTTAATCAAGACCCATACCGGGGTTGATCTTAATATACCCCGGGTATGGGCGAACCTTGATGATCTGCCTTACCCGGCCTTTGATCTTTTAAGAAAGCAGACATACATCCCCATACTGACCTCCCGGGGGTGTCCTTTCTCATGTGAGTATTGTGCCTCATCCTTTCTTGAACCGTCACATAGAAGGCGCTCTGCCGAACATGTGTTTAGGGAGATCGAATACTGGCATAAAAAATATCAGGTCCAAAATTTTGCATTTTACGATGATGCCCTGCTGGTGAACGCAGAAAAATACGCCTTTGTCTTGTTTGAAAAAATTATTGCATCCGGCATGGATCTTTTTTTTCATACCCCCAATGCCCTTCATATCAAGGCCATTACAAAAAAGGCGGCCCGTTTGATGTTCGAGGCCGGTTTTAAAACCATCCGGCTGGGACTTGAGACAACGAAATTCGGGGAGAGACGAGACCATGATATCAAGGTTGAAAAACAGGAGTTCTTTAAGGCGGTGGACCATCTGAAATCAGCCGGATTTGAAAAAAATCAGATAGGGGCCTACCTGCTGTGCGGTCTGCCGGGACAAAATCTGGATGATGTTGAATATTCCATGCGCCTGGTGATAAGATCCGGCATACTGCCTGTCCTGGCCTATTATACGCCCATTCCCCATACCCCCATGTGGGAAGAAGCCGTTGCCAATTCAAAGTTTGATATTTCTCAACACCCTGTTTTTACTAATAATACTCTCTTTCCATGTGTTGATTCAAATACAGACCTCCTTCGTATTTCACAATTGAAAAATTTGTAAATTTGATATATAACCCACTTGGTTTGTTAGCGTTATGTTAGCGTTATGTTTGGGGTATGTTTGAGAAATATTTGTGACAACTCAATAAAGAGGCAAATACATTGGATATTTTGGGCATTTTAATCCAGACGCTTGGTGGATTGGGGCTTTTCATTCTCGGTATGAAGATGATGACAGAAGGTCTTCAGGCCACAGCCGGACAAAAAATCAGGCGAATACTTGAAGCGATTTCATCCAATCGGTTTATGGGATGCGCAACCGGAGCCGGCGTCACCGCGCTTGTTCAATCCTCCTCCGCGACCACGGTCATGCTGATTGGGTTTGCCAGTGCCGGCATCATGTCTTTAGAGCAGGCTGTGGGGGTTGTGATCGGTGCAAATGTCGGGACAACAATTACCGGCCAGATGATTGCATTTAAACTGACCAAGGCCGCGCTGCCCGCCATTGCCATTGGCGTGGGCATGAAATACTTTTCAAAGAAGCGGAACTGGCGGCATATCGGGGATATTATCCTGGGTTTTGGATTACTTTTTTATGGTATGACAGTGATGAAACACGGCCTGGCACCGATAAAATCAGACCCGCAGTTCATCGAGTTTTTTACAAAATTCAGTACCGAAAGCCTGGGTGGAATATTATTGTGTGTCATCATGGGGACGCTGCTGACAGTGGCGGTCCAGTCGTCATCGGCAACCGTCGGTCTGACCATGACCCTTGCGACCTCCGGACTTTTAACCTTTCCGACCGCCCTTGCCCTTGTTCTGGGCGAAAATATCGGTACAACCGTAACAGCCCAGTTATCCACCATTGGTTCCAAAAACATCGAGGCGCACAGAACGGCAAATGCCCATACCATTTTCAACGTGGCGGGTGTGGGGATTATCCTGCTTATCTTTCCCTGGTTTTCGGATATTGTTGAACTTGTTACATTAAAACTGGGCGCCGGTTCCGTGACACACACGGTCAATGGTGAATTCGTGAATGTGGCAAGATATATCGCCAACGGCCATACTATTTTTAATGTGATCAATGCAGGCGTATTTCTTATTCTTCTTCCCAAACTTGTTCAGCTGACAATCCTTGTCTCTCCAAAACCAAAAACATCCATTGAAAGATATAAACTTCCCCAGTTTGATACAAGCTTTATAGATTCCGCCATCGGTGCCCTTGCCAATGTTAAAGGCGAAATCATCAGGAATGCGGAATTTGCCCATATGAACCTGCAAAAGACATCCAGCTGCCTGAAAACCAGGGATGACGATATCCTGGGTGAGAGAGAGGCCATAGAAGAGCACCTGGATGACACCCAGAAAGTGATCATTAAATATCTCACTACAATCTATCAGGGCGACGTGAATGAGCCTGAGGCAAAGGAGATATCCGAGATGATGCGGATCGCCAACAATATTGAGAGACTGGGTGATTCCATGGAAAACGTTTCAAAAATACTTGAAAGAATCTATGAAAATAATATAGAATTCAGTGATAAAGCCAAAGGGGATCTGGTTAAAATTTCAAGAGAGGTGGATCTGTTTTTCGAGTTTGTCATCAATGAGATGCAGGAAAAAACAGACGGGTTTTACCAGAAAGCCCTGGCGTTTGAGGACCGGATAGACCAGATGCGTGAGCAGATGCGTTATCAGCACATTGATCGATTACGTGGCGGGGAATGTTCCGTGGATGCAGGTGTTTTATTTATCGCACTGGTTTCCAACTATGAAAAAATGGGGGATTACTGTTACAACATCGCTACCGGTGTGGACAGAATTATTTAAACAATGATAGTTTTTGACCTTGAATGTCTGAACGGCCATACTTTTGAAGGCTGGTTTGACGACAAACAAGATCTTGAAACACAGCAGGAGAAGGGCATATTAACATGCCCTGTCTGCGATACAGCGCAGGTCGTACAAAAAGTCCATCCTATTGCCATTAAAAAATCATCCGGCAGTGAGAGCCGCAAAGCCCTTCAGGCAAGCCAGGAGGCCATGGCAGAGTTGACTGAAAAAGTGGCTGAATATGTTGATAAAAATTATGAGGATGTGGGATCTTCCTTTTCCAAAGAAGCCCTGAAAATGCATTACGGGGTACAGGAACATCGAAATATCCGCGGCACCACCACGAAAGAAGAAGATAAAGTTCTTGATAAAGAAGGGGTTCCGGTTCTCAAGGTGCCGGTCATTAAAAAACCAGAGGAAGATTTGAACTAAGGATCGGCTCCAAATTTACTTAGGGGCAAATCTGTGCATTGCCTTACGTGATCTTTTATTTTCAAAATATCCAATATTTTAAGGGTTTTTGGAAACAATTTAGATCAAGTTATTTTGTAACGATTCCTAAACCCTCCCTCAATAGTCCACATTGCATAACATTTTTCTAAGATCATTCATTTTCAATAAAATTTGTGATACGACAGTGGAGACGATCAGGAGATGCCCATTCACCTCGTATAATTTGCAGCTCCTGAGGGAAATAACACAGATTCAGTTAAAATTTTATATTTCTATAATCAGGGTCAGTGGGCTGTTTTTTTTTAGGCTTTGGCCAGAGCATCATATGAATTGCGCGGGCAGGTGAACCACGGCAGGGAAATAATAATTATGGATATTTTGACAGCCACTCAAAAAGATGCAAAACAGATTCTGGATCTGCAAAAAAAGGCATACCAGCAGGAGGCCCGGATCTACAATGATTTTAAAATACCTCCTTTAACACAGACCCTGGACGAAATAACGGCAGAGTTTGAAACCCATGTTTTTTTAAAGGCAGTGGGGTCGGCTCACATAACCGGATCTGTCCGGGCCTGCTCTGCCGGGACCACCTGTTTTATCGGAAGGCTTATCGTACATCCGGACCACCAGGGTAAAGGCGTCGGGACAAAACTGATGGCAGCCATTGAAGGAAGATTTAAGAAATGCCGGCGGTTTGAACTGTTCACCGGCAGCAAAAGCCACCAAAATATTCGGCTGTACAAGAGGCTCGGGTATATACCGTATGCCCGAAAAAAGATTCATTCAGGTCTTACCCTGATATATTTAGATAAAAAGAACAACCAATAATCCTTTTTGTAAATCATTATTTCTGATGGCCGGCCTGTGTGTCGCGTTCCGGGGTGACCACGGCGATTCTGAAGAACGTTCGAAAGGATTGAAAAACCGTGTCTGCTATGTTATTCGAGTTAAAACAACAGCAGGAGGTCGTCTAATGAATTTAATTGCCATACTGTCCAATATCGGTATTCCTGATATCCTTGATATCCTGTTTATATCTGTTGTTGCGTATCAGTTTTATGTCTGGTTCTGGGGAACCCAGGCGTTTAAAGCGCTTCTGGGTATTGTTGTATTAAGCGGGATCTATATTGTGGCCAGTTCCTGGGGGCTGTTTTTAACAACCTGGGTATTCCAGATATTATGGCAGGTCTTTGTTATCCTTTTAATTATTCTTTTTCAAAAAGAGATTCGGCAGATGCTGGTCCGGTTCAACCCGCTAAAGAGCATTGGATTCAAACATCAGGCGCAGCCGGACGCCTGGTTTTCAGAAATAGTCGACTGGTCCTTTGATGCGGCACAAAAAAAAGTAGGCGCGATTATTATCTTTGAGAGAAAAGATCTGGTTTTTGATCTGGTGACCAAGGGTATTGCCATGGAAAGTGCCCCCAAATCTGAAATCCTCTGGGCGATATTTTCCAAAGATTCCCCCCTGCATGACGGCGCGGCTTTGATATCCAACGGAACCATCGTAAAAACCGCCTGTTTTTTACCCCTTACCGTTGCCGAAGATCTGCCTAAAAAATGGGGAACCCGGCACAGGGCAGCGCTTGGTCTGACGGAACAATGTGATGCTGTCGCGCTTACCATATCCGAGGAAAGGGGTGATATCAGCCTGATCATGGGAGATGATCATCGCACGATCCAGGATAAGGATGAGTTAAGTGCCCGTTTGGCAACCCTTTTTGACGATGAAAAAGATGAATCAAAAGATATGAAAGAGAGATTCGTCTCCTGGTTCACCCGGCGATACAAGATAAAAGCGACAATTTTTGCCCTGGTGTTTGTTTTATGGCTGGCCCTGGCAGGTCAGCAGAATTTTGAAAAAAAGATAATTGTCCCCTTAAGGTATAAAAATCTTGATACCAGCCTTGTGGTTGAAGGGGCGACGAATCAAGGTGTCTCCATTACCTGCAGGGGGTTAAGAAAAGATGTCAGCCGCCTGAGCAAGGATAATATCAGCGCGGTTATTGATTTAATGTCAGCAGTTCCCGGCTCTTTTTCCTATCCGTTAACAACGGGGAACGTGACGCTTCCCAATGATAGGATTCATCTGGTCAATATTCGTCCGCTTCGTATTGAACTGGTCATAAAAAAGGGGCCTTAACCCGAATGTTCAGTGAGAACATTTGTTGGTTTGTTGAATGTTTTTTCAATGGTATAACCATTTGAAAATAAAATAAAATTTACTTCTACACCTTGACTTTATCAGAAATGTGATTAGGTTTTCAAAGTTGGTATAAAATCAAACGCACATAACAGGTCAGTTTATCAGCAGACACTGTTATGCTCACACAAAACAACTTGTCAGGAGGGAATATGTCAAAAGGCATTTGTTTGGACTGCGGCATGATATTGCCCGCCGATACAAAAATCTGCGCGGTATGCGGTTTCGATAATCAAGACAGGCAGGTACTGGAACTGCCGACAATAGGGGGTAACAGCCAGGAGTATTATGAAGAAGCTGCCCCGGAAAACTATCCTGGATTTTAATCTGTCCGAATTCTAATTTTTAAAAATTGGCAGGCTAAGGATCGGCTCCAAAATTATTTAGGGCAAAGCCGTGCATTGCCTTACTTGATCTTTTGTTTTCAAAATACCCAGTTACGGTCATTTATTAAATTACCGATTAAAGGTTTTTGGAAACAATTTAGATCAAGTTATTTTGGTGCGATTCCTACCCCGGGTATCTTGCGAAATATCCGGGGCAAAGAACCTATCCGGGAATGACTTTGACATTCACCCGGCGGGTTCTGGGGCCGTCAAATTCACAAAAGAAAATCCCCTGCCAGGTGCCCAGAATCATCCGGCCATTTTCCAAAGGAATCATTTCCGACGGTCCAAACAGGCTGACCTTGATATGGGCGGCTGAATTTCCTTCCATATGCCTGAAGTTATCATCAAACGGGATGACTTTGTTGATGGTTTTTAAAATATCACTTTCAACAGCCGGGTCGGCATTTTCATTGATGGTGATGGCTGCGGTGGTATGCATGGAGTAGACATGGACAAGCCCCTCTTTGATACCCGATTCCTTTACTGCGGACCTCACCTGGGAGGTAATGTCTATCATCTGGGTTCTGGCGCTGGTTTTGACGCTGATAAGCATGTCGGCCTCCTTTTAGCAAAAAGGCCCTGCAAGGATTCGAGACAAACCTTGCAGGGCCAATATGTTTTAAAAATTATTTAAAAAGATTCAACGCTTTTTCAACAATGTTTTCAGGGGAGAATCCGTACTCCTTAAGGACTGTGCCGCCGGGTGCGGATGCACCGAATTTATCAATGGTGATGGTATCCCCGGCATCACCGGCGTACTTTTCCCATCCCATGGAAATCCCGGCTTCCACCACCAGTCGTTTGGTAATCGTTGAAGGCAGGATTCTCTCCTTATACGGGGCAGGAGATTTCTCAAACCATTCCCAGGAAGGCATGGAGACAACAGCCGCCTTGATATTGTGGTCTTTCTCCAGTGTCTCTGCCGCTTCCTGGCAGATATGCACTTCAGAACCGGTGGCAATCAAAAGCATATCCGGATCCGTAACATTTTTAACAGTGTAAGCGCCGTAGTTGAATTCCCCGTCCCGCTGTGAGGTATCCAGGGTCGGCAGCTTCTGACGGCTGAGTATCAATGCTGTGGGGGAATCAACTGTTTTCAGAGCCTGGCTCCATGCATAGGCGGTTTCATTGGCATCTGCCGGTCTGACCACATTCAGTCCCGGGATGGCCCGCAACGAGGCCAGGTGTTCAACCGGCTGGTGCGTGGGACCGTCTTCACCGACCGCAACGCTGTCATGGGTGAAAACATAAATCAATGGCAGTTTCATCAATGTGGCCACACGGATGGCCGGACGCATATAATCGGCAAATACGAGAAATGTTCCGCCGTAAGGCCGGATGCCCGAGTGCAGGTACATGCCGGACATGATGGACGCCATGGCGTGTTCCCGGACACCGAACCGGATATTGCGGCCTTCCCAGGCATCTTTTTGGAATACCGTGGAGCAGGTCAGAAAGGTTTTATTGGATGGGGCAAGATCAGCAGACCCGCCCATCAGTACCGGCAGGTTGTCGGCAATGGCATTGAGTACCTGGCCCGAGGCCGCTCTAGTGGCAACAGCACCGTCTTCAGGTTTAAACACCGGGATTTTGGCATCCCAGCCATCGGTCAAAAATCCACTGACCGCATCCACAAATTTTGCGGCATGCTCGGTATACTGGTTTTTATACGCATCATACACTTCCTGCCAGGTCTGTTCGAACCCTTCGCCGAAAGTCAGCGCTTTTCGACAGTCTTCCAGCACTTCGTCGGGTACATAAAAGTCTTTATCAACAGGTGCACCATAGAATTTTTTAACCAGTTTGATTTCATCGGCTCCCAAAGGAGAACCGTGGGCGTCCGGTGTGTCCTGCTTGTTGGGGCTGCCGTATGCGATATGGGTTTTGATACGAACCAGTGTGGGGCGGGCAACCGCATCTTTCCCGGCCTGGATCGCCTTCTGGATCGCCTCCAGATCATTGCCGTCTTCAACAGTGACCACGTGCCAGTTCTGGCTTTCAAATTTTGTTTTTACATTTTCGGTAAAGGTAATATCGGTTTTACCTTCAATGGTAATGGCGTTATCATCATACATCAGGATCAGTTTACCAAGCCCCATGTGTCCGGCCAGAGAAATCGCTTCAAGGGCCACCCCTTCCATCAGGTCGCCATCACCGCACATGACATAGGTGAAATGATCAATCAGTTTCTTTTTTTCCATGTTGAAACGGGCCGCCAGGTGTCTTTCGGCAATGGCCATACCCACGGCATTGGCAATACCCTGTCCCAGAGGACCGGTGGTGGTTTCAACGCCCGGCGTGTCTCCGTACTCCGGATGTCCCGGTGTTCTGGAACCCCATTGTCTGAAATTTTTAAGATCATCTATTTCAAGCCCGTATCCGAACAGGTACAACATACTGTAGAGCAGGGAGGATGCATGACCGCCGGACAGAACAAACCGGTCCCGGTCAACCCAGGCCGGATTTTTCGGATTGTGTTTTAAAAAACGTTTAAAAAGGACATAGGCAGCCGGGGCAAGTCCCATGGGCGCACCCGGATGGCCGGAATTGGCTTTTTGAACGGCATCCATGCAAAGGGTTCTTATGGTCGTAACGGTGAGTTGATCAAGTGTGTTGGTGGCTTGTGCCATTATAATTTTCTCCTGTGTCAAACAATTTATGTTACAAGGCTCTCATGAATTCGGGCTTTAAATCGATTTTTCCACTAAGGGCCTGTGATATTAAATTAAGTGTCTTTTCCTTTTCCTGGGGCAGCCTGGCCCGGATGGGCAGGTAATTGGAGGCATGATTGGCATGGAACAACCCGTTTGACAGGTGGGTTGCAGCAATCATGACGCCCAGTTCTTCAAGCATCTCCTCTGGGCTGATCAGTTCAAATTCCCCTTTTTCATGCGCCTTATGCAGTTCTGTCCCCGGTACCAGCATCAGGCTCAAGGCTCCGACATAATCAGGGTCAATGGCCGAAAGGACCCGGCCGGTTTCCTGTGCATGGATCTTGGAGCGTTCCCGTCCGGCAAGTCCGATGAGCACGGTAATGGACAGTTTGATACCGGACTCTTTAACTCTTTGGCCCATTTTTATCATCTTGTCCGAATCAGCGCCTTTTCTGATATTTTTAAGCACTGTATCATCCCCGGATTCAAGGCCGAAGTAGGCAATTTTAACCCCCAGATCATACAGCTCTTTAAGCTGTTCATCTGTTTTAAGGCCGATACTTTTGGTGTTGGCATAAATGCCCACACGTTCCACCCAGGGCAGCCGGTCCCGGATCTGTTTTAAAATCTTTACCAGCCTTCTTTGCGGAATTACCATGGCATCCCCGTCACAGATAAACAGGCGGTTCTGGTTTTTGCTGTACTGTCTGGCAAATTCGATATCCTCAAAGATGACGTCATCTTTTTTAATATCAAACCGTTTTTCCCGGAATGTTCCGCAAAAAGTGCATTTGTTGTGGGAGCATCCCAGGGTTACCTGTAAAAGAATGCTGTTGGCCTCGCTTGGCGGGCGTATGATCATGCCTTCATAATGCATATAAAAATCAAATCCTTAGAAAAATCAAAACCTTTTAATAGCAGGTATTGGTAAAAAATTCAATATGTTGTTTTGGGGTAAATCGGTCTGGCTCCCGGATATTTCACGGTATTACCGGGCATGGGGGCATCTATTCATCCGGAAAACTCTCAAGAACCGTTGGCTGGCCTGTAGCAACTCTGAGCGCGTTCCATTCAATTCTGGTGCGGGCAGCCTCGTGGCCCGGCATCCTCCCGATGATTTGGAAATAATCCAGCCGGTATTTGTCCTTTAATACTTCATGCTCCGGCCGGCATTTTACCGAATAAACCGTCTGGATGTTCTGGTGATCAAATGCCCGCCAGAATTGCTCGTCTTTGAGTGATGTGAATTTATGACCTTCCAGCTGCTTTATAACCTTTCTTGTTTCAAATGAACCGGCCCGCTCCACCGCGGCTTTATATTGATATAAAATGGTATAGGCCGATGCCCCTGATGTGCCGGGGTACCTTTTGTGCTTTTTTGAAAAGTTCTCAATAAACTCAATCCCCTTTGCATACTTGTACTTATAAGGAATCCGCCATGTCCAGGGAAGTGCGCCGATCACGCCTTCCATAACTTTGGGCCCTCCGCCTTCAGCCATACCCAGGGTCAGGTTGGGCACGACAATCTGCATGTTCTTTTTTAATCCTTCGGCAGTTGCGATTCTAATGGCACTTGTCATGTCTTTTCCAAACAGGACAAGAACCAGCACATCGGGATTGATGATTTTGGCAAAGGCAATGGCTTTTTTAAAGTCGCTGTCTGTTGCACCGGGGAAGGGTGTTTTGATGCCTTTGTGGCGGCGGGTATTCCCCGACCGTGAGAAATATCTCATGGAGGATTCTGTGGTGTGGCCCCAGGTATAATCAGCCGTGATATAAAAGTATTTGTTGTCCTCGGCAGGGAACAGCGTTTTTAAATAGGAAGAGATCGCTTTGGCCCCCATCCAGGCATTGTAACATTCCCGAAAAAGATACCGATGTCCTTTTATGCCTGTGGTGGCGGTTGAATAGGTCAGGGTACCGAAAAACAGGATACCTTTTTCCCGGCATACTTCACCGGCGGCTATGGCGACGCTGCTGGCAGACCCGCCGAAAACCATTTTGACCTTGTCGTCCTCGATCAATTGTGACACGTTTTTTTTTGTGATATCGACCCTTGATTGGGAATCCCGCCAGACAATCTCTATTTTTTTTCCTGAAATGCCGCCGGCATTATTGATCTGCTCAACCGCCATCAGGGTGGCCCGCCATTGATCAAGTCCCTGGACGGAATAGGGACCTGTCTTGGGGTAGTTAAGACCTATTTTGACGGTTTCCTGGGCCAGGGCTGTCGCAAATAAAGCAAAAAGAGAAAATCCTATTAGGGTCGCTGTCTTGAAAATAGTTTTGAAAAGGTCGGGATTCGCCATTGATCTCTCCTTTCAATTATGGTCACGGTAAAGGATAGTCGACAATGTTTCATGTCGGGTAAATCACGAAAAAGAGTCATAAATTGTGTTTGAATAACTTTATTTTTACACAATTTGTGTGAATAAACAAGGTGTTGTCCTAGTGAATATTATTTGAAAATGAAATTTTTGTATCCCTTATGGCGCCTTTGCAGCGCAAGAAACGGGTGGTAAAGCATCGGCTTTCCATGTAAGGTGGCAGTCGTAAAAAAAAGGAGAACCCGTTTACGGACAATAGATGAAAAGCAAAACAGAAAATATGGTGATGGGCCCGAAAGAGTGGATTCTTTTAGTGGTACTTTCCGTTATGTGGGGGGGATCCTTTTTCTTTGTGGAGATGGCGATTAAAACCATGACCCCGTTGACGATCGTTTTTTGCCGGGTGGTTGTGGCGGCATCGGTCCTGTGGGTTTACGTGTTGGCAACCGGGAAAAAAATACCCCGGGATCCCAAAATCTGGGGTGCCTTTTTTATGATCGGCGCCATAAACAATGCAGCGCCTTTCAGCCTGATCACCTGGGGCCAGACCCATATTGATTCAAGCCTGGCCTCCATCTTGAATGCGACCACACCGGTATTCAGCGTGGTGCTGGCCCATTTTTTGACCTCTGATGAGTATCTTACCCGGAACCGGATAGCCGGTGTTATCATTGCCTGGGCAGGGGTGGCCGTTCTCATCGGGATTGACGCCCTGGCCGGTGTGGGAATGGAAATCGCAGGCCAGGTGGCCGTGCTTTGCGCCGCACTTTTATATGCCTTTTCCGCCATTTACGGCCGGCGTTTTAAAACAAAAGATCCGGCTGTGGTATCTGCCGGTATGCTGACCGCCGCCGCCGTCTGGATGGCACCCATGGCCTTTGTTTTTGAACAACCTTTATCCCTGGACCCAACTGCCGAGACCCTTGTGGCCCTTCTGGCTCTGGCCGCTGTATCTACCGCACTGGCCTACATTATCTACTTTCATATCCTGTCCAAAGCCGGTGCCACCAATATTCTTTTAGTGACCTTTCTGGTGCCGGTAAGTGCCATTTTTTTAGGGGTGGTGATCCTGGGTGAAACACCCGGATGGAACGCCTTTGCCGGTATGATCCTGATTTTTGCAGGCCTTATTTTTATTGATGGACGGCTTTTTTCCGCCAAAAAGCGCTGATACCACTTTTTTTGTCCTCACACCGTTCACTCCCATATCAAAAAGATATATGAAAAACTACAAACAGGGGACCGTGTTCAGGCAATTCAAAAGGCCAGGAAAAAAGGAATCCTCTAACCGACCCCCAGGCGCTTGACAATTTGTTTTTTGCAACAATTATTAATAAAAAAATATTATTATTAATAAATATGGCTCTAAACAATTTTCAGTTAATTGACTGGCGAATGAGTCAAACAAGC
>CAZLTD010000113.1:0-18423 GCA_964562385.1 uncultured Desulfobacula sp. | reverse complement strand
TGATATGAAAACGGATTATACTATAAATGCTGAGAATTATTAAGAGCCATATAAATTATTATTGATCTGATAGGCTATACCATGTTGTTTTTTAGCTTCTAATCCGATTTTTCCATAGCGATCATGCCTATCAAAAGAATTGTAGCTAGAATCATATAAAAAACCAGCATCATTTATTATTGGTAAAATTTTATCAGATATAGCAAAACTCGGTGCTCGATACCCGTAAACCCTTTCTCCAATGATATCTTCCAACATTGACTTGCTGTATATTAAATCTGCAAGAAGCTTATCTCTTGAAAGTTGTGTACAAAGATGGTGCAGCATTCCGTGAGATGCAACCTCGTGTCCTCTAAGATTAATTTCTCGAACAAGTTGTGGAACTTTTTCTGCGATCCAGCCTAAGATAAAGAAAGTCGCTTTGGGTTGCAGCGAAAATGAGTCAAGGAGATCCAAGATTTTATGAGTACTCTTTTCAACTCTCAGCTCAAAAGAATTCCAGGTAGAAAAATCAATATACGACTTGAAATTTTCTACCTGGAACCAGTCTTCCACATCAAAAGATAATAGTATTGTTTTTTTCT
Organism: uncultured Desulfobacula sp.; assembly: GCA_964562385.1. Lineage (GTDB taxonomy): Bacteria > Desulfobacterota > Desulfobacteria > Desulfobacterales > Desulfobacteraceae > Desulfobacula. The sequence goes on along the minus strand of CAZLTD010000113.1, from coordinate 17,839 downwards.
CTCTCACAGCACTCAAAGGGCTTAAAGGGCAGGTTCACGGCCAATGCCGTGGTATTCGAATCCATATTCTCTTACTTCATCGGGATTATATTGATTTCTGCCATCAAAGATTATTTTGGATTTAAGCAAGGTGGCTATATTTTTGAAATCAGGCTGTCTGAAGGCTTTCCATTCTGTCACCAAAATTAATGCGTCTGCTTCTTCTAAAGCCTGATACTGATTTTCAACAAATATAATCTTTTTACTTTCAATCCATTGTTTGGGAAACTCATTTTGGGCCTGATCCATGGCAACCGGGTCATAGGCTTTTACGTATGCACCGGCATTCACCAAAGCGTTGATCAATACAACAGAAGAGGCCTCTCTCATGTCATCAGTGCCAGGTTTGAATGCCAGACCCCAGATGCTGAATATCTTTCCTTTTAGATTTGAACCGTATGTTTTAGTGATTTTGGAAAATAAAAGATCTTTCTGTATAGAATTCCTCTTTTCAACAGCATCTAACACAACAGGATCAAAGCCGATGTCTTTGCTAGTTTTAATCAATGCCTTAACATCTTTTGGGAAGCAGGAGCCGCCATATCCGCAGCCAGGGTATATAAAAGAATATCCGATTCTCGTATCAGACCCGATACCTTTTCTTACATTTTCAACATCGACCCCCAGCTTTTCGCACATATTGGCTATTTCATTCATAAATGATATTTTAGTTGCAAGCATTGAATTTGCTGTATATTTCGTCATTTCGGCGTCACGGATATTCATGACAATCAGCTTATCCCTGTTTCGTGAAAAAGGTGCGTATAATCTTCTCATCACATTTTCAGCCTGAGAAGAATCAACACCGACAACGATGCGGTCCGGTTTTAAAAAGTCACTGACGGCGGCGCCTTCTTTAAGAAATTCCGGATTGCTGACAACGTCGAAATCGATATTCACATTTCGGCTATCGAGTTCTGCTTGAATGGTTTTACGAACTTTGTCGGCAGTACCTACCGGAACTGTAGATTTGTCTACTATTATTGAATAATCATTGATTATAGAGCCAATCTCTTTTGCAACATCTATAACATATTTCAGGTCGGCTGAACCGTCTTCACCGGGAGGGGTTCCCACTGCAATGAAAAAAATATTCGAATTCTTTGCGGCATCAGCAAGGTTTGTTGTAAATTGTAACAATCCTTCTTTCTGATTAGAAATTACCAAAGATTCAAGACCCGGCTCATAAATGGGTAAAATGCCGTTTTTTAATCCATCTATTTTTTCTTCATCCACATCAACGCAGGCGACAGTGCTTCCCATTTCAGAAAAACATGCACCAGTAACTAAGCCGACATATCCTGTTCCAATAATTGTAATATTCATATTATACTTTTATATTTTGGAGTTTCAATTCAATCCTATAAACTAAATAGACGAGAAACAATGCTGATACGAATAAAATAAGGCCTGACATATCATGCAAAAAACCATGCGCAGTTTCGGGACTTATCCAATAGGCCATGCAGGCTGTAATAAACAGCCTGATAACATTTACTGCTATTGCTATGGGGATTGCAGATAAAAACAAGATCATTTTGTTTATTCGATTTAAAGGAGCTAAAAAGGAAAAAGCGCCTGTTAAGGCCAGAAGCGATGTTAACGAACGGATACCGGAGCATGCATCGACTACTTCCAGGGAAGTGTTTGACAAATGCAGAATGTTTCCTTCCCTGAATACGGGTATGCCAATGCCGCTAATCAAATCTGCCGAAACCATGGAGGAGAAGAGCTGCAAGGGAAAGGCAATTTGATTCCAGAGAATATTAGGCAATGGAATCATTAAAATCAGATAAACTATGGGAACGGCTATAATCCAGAAAACCTTGAAGCCAAAATAAAACAGGACCGATCCGGCTATTGTTAATACCAATGAAAACCTTAACAAAAAAAGTTCTGAGCCAATGTTTCCCAGTAAAAAAATTACCATCGCAAACATAATAACGGCAAGCCCAATGAAAGAGGGGATGATTTTTGTTTCTTTTAGTTCATTCTTTTTAAACCAAATCATATAAAGGCAGACAAAAGGAATTAAAAAACCATGCGAAAAATTTGGGTTGGTAGACCAGTCAAAAATCAACGTATCTATTGTGTGACTGAATAGAACGTATCCCGCTCCCGATAGGATAATCAGTTGAATCCATATATTTTTTTGTTTTATCAAGTCAATCATAAAGTTACCCTTTTCTATGAAGGAATGTATGTATTCAGGTGCGGATAAATTTTTTCGGCAAAGTTCTTAAGGGTTGTTAAGGTCGTCTCCTCGTCTTTGGAGACTGGTGCGATCAATCTGACAAAAGAGCCGTCTGTTCGATTTTTGACGATAGAGTCGTAAACCAGCCAAAGTTTCTGAGCGTACTCCGAAGCAATGATGCGCCCCCTGGACTGAAACCAATATAAAACAAGCTGCTTCTGGGAGCCTTTCATTAAAACCAGTTTAAGAACCGGAGTATCTATATTATTTGGGAACTGAATTGTTTCGATCGCCGTCTCAGTAATATTCCAGCCGGCACCCGGCATACAGTTCTTTGGAGAATGAATAATATCTCCTTCTTTCTGGCTTTGGTAGTATCCTACATAAAGATTAACGATATCATTGCCAGGCGATCGGTAATTTGCAAGAATATAGTCTTCAACACCAAGAATGTTATAAACTTTTTCATCAAGCTTGGATTTTTCCCCAATCCAGCCATCAATCTTGAGTGGAAAAGAACTAAAGTCTTTGTTTGGCATGACTTTTTCTGACTGTCCCACGATCCCAAGGAGGAAGAAGGTTATGAGCAATATAACTGCAATAGTTACGGTTCTAATTGGTCTCATATTTGCCTTAGTTAAAAAGAGTGTCTTCAAGAGACGAACGGGAGGGTGATGTTTCCATCCGGACAGGTTGCGTCGGTATGAAATTCACCGTAAATGTTACCTTATTTTCCTGGTAGTCATTCCTGCCTGAAGAATCATTCGTATCAAAGTCATTATACTCATATGATAGATTAAATCTAAGCCACTTCAAGGCTATCCAGGACAATCCGGATCTAAAACTGAGCGTTTTATCTGTACGATCATTTGTTGTCGGGTCATCGAATTCGTCTATTTTATAGGATGCGGACATATCTGAAGACAAATGCTTAGTCAATTGATAGGTAAAAGTTGCTCCGGCCTGGTAATAGATATTGAATCCGAGGCTGGCGGCTTCCTCGTCCACTTCTCCATATCCGCTAGAGCCAGTTAAAGAAAGCGTACCTCTTGGGCTGAAATTGAATATTTTATACACATCCAGATCTATAAACACCTGTTCTTTTGTATAATTTGTCTGGTCATCATATTCTCTAAAAATAACTCCTGCGCCCAAATTAATGCCTGTATCCTCGGTCGGCTTCCAATCAAACCCGACAGAAGGATGGTAGGTTTCATGGTCACCAAGTGACTGTTCCGTGTACGTTTGTCTGTACTTCACATAAACATTAAAATGTCTGTTAATCTTTCTTAGAAGTCTTATATCTCCGGCATAAGTATCTTTATCCTGGGTAGATGACAAGTCGTAATCAATGGTTTCAAATGACAGATTTGAGTCAATCCCATATAAAGGCGTGAACCAGTATCCAAAATAAGCTTCGGGTTTATGACTTGTAAAATCATCACTGCTGGATTCATCATACTCTGTAAAAGAAAAGGTATAATTTAAACCCCAGAAGTTGTTCTCTCCAAACTGGTTCTTAAACCCAGCGCTGGTATTACTGATGTCATATTCACGCCAGTTTCCTGTTGTGGCTTGCTGGTCAAAATGCTGGGAATAATTTTCTGAAAAAAACATGGTTGTGTTTTTGGTCAAGCTGTAATCCCATCGGAAATCACCTGTAGACTGAACAGACTCTCCTATCCTGTCGGCATCTGTTTTCGTATAATCAATTCCATAAAGTATAGAACTGCGTTTGGAAGGCATCCATGTTCCGTCCATTCCGATATTATGGTCCAGTCCGTCGTTCTGATCTAATTTGTCATATTTTTTATACATGGGATTATAATTGAAATACAGCTGGTGATTTTTTTCTAAAAATCCCAGCGAAACACCTAGTTCGATCGAAGTGATATACTCTTCGGTCTTATTCGTATCTGTTTGCAGGTAATTATCAGAATATTCTTCTGAAATAGTCAAGGTAGGCATCAGCTGCTTAACAACCCTCGCATATGTTGATGACAGGCAAATAAAAACGAATATAAAACTCATGATTACCGGCATAAAACATATTTTTAATTGTCTCATTTTTCCCCCAATCATTGTAGTTATGGTACGATGATAATATCATCTGCCTGAAGCAGTAGATCCTTCCCAAGCTTGCCTTTTATAATATCGTCATAGTCAATTTTAATAATTTCTTCTTTCCCTTTGGATCTTCTGAACAGAATGATTTCATCCTTGGCAGCCCATTCCGTAAATCCTTTTGCTACGGCAAAGGCCTGGACAATGGTCAGTTTTTTTATCAGGGCATACTCTCCAACCTCTTTGACCTCACCCAGTATGTAATAACGTTGACTTACCGGTGCTACAAGCGTGATTGTAACGGTTGGTGCTTCAACAAAATCGGCCAGTTTTTTTTCAATCTCTTTTTTAAGATCCACAGTTGTCCTGCCGGCAGCCTGAAGGTCATCCAAAAGAGGAAAGGTAATTTTACCGTCATTTCTGACTCTTACCTCATCAAATGTCAGATCCTCTTCTTTCCAGGTTTCGATTTTCAGCACATCTCCAATTCCGATAATATAGGACTGGTCAGATTGCTGGGCACTTGAAGAATCTATAAAGAGACACCCCATGACAAAGATGATGGCAACCTGCATTTTTAAAAGTAATTTTATTTTTTCCATAGCTCCGCCCTTTCGATTACATCGAATACTGGTTTTTTAAATTTTAATCTTCATGCCTTACAGCAAATTATCTTGCGCCGCGACCAAAAAGCACTGTCTTCACTGTCCGCAAGATAATTACAAGATCCAATGTGATAGACATATTTTTTATATAAAACAAGTCGTAATTCAATTTCTCTATGGCATCATCAACAGTTGCGCCGTAATCGTAGCATACCTGGGCCCAGCCGGTAAGACCTGGTTTTACATTAAACCGCTGCTCATAATAGGGAATCTCTTTCTCAAGCCGGTCGGTAAAATGTTTCCGTTCAGGCCGCGGTCCGACCATGCTCATTCGGCCAATGAACACTTCCCATAATTGCGGCAGTTCATCAATGCGGTATTTACGGATAATCCTGCCCACTCTCGTTATTCGATCGTCATTATCCTGAGCCCAGACCGGGCCCGTTTTTTTCTCTGCATCTGCCACCATTGATCTGAATTTGTGCATCATATATTCGTTTTTATTCTGCCCGACCCTGTCCTGAGAAAAAAAGACGGAGCCCTTTGAATTTAATTTGATGGCGATGGCAGTAATTAGAAAAACAGGAGACAATAACAACAGCATGATAGAGGAGATTAATACATCTTCCAGCCTTTTGAAAAAATTACGAATCCTTGATTTGTGAAATCCATCAGAAAAAATGAGCCAGGATGGATTAATCTTTGTGACGAGCACTTTTCCGGTGAGCATTTCATAAAAAGTGCTTCCTTCCAATATTTCAATCCCTGCAGTACGGCATCGTATAAGCTCGTCGGTCGGAAAAGAGCCGCGTCTTTCTTTTAATGCAACAATTACTTTTTTTATACCCAATTCTTTGGCAATTTTGCAAAGTTCATCCTTTGAGGAACGAATTGTTACACTATTTGTTATCTCAGCATTAAAAGTATCTGAACTTTTATCCGGGACAATGACCTCTACTGTGTAGCCGCAATCAAGGGTCTCGTTGATTTCATCAAAAATGCTGACAGCCAGCGAACTTGACCCCAGAATAACGATACTTTCATTGAATAATCCTTTGGTAAGTATTTTCACATATATGATCCGCCAGCCAACAACAAACACAAGCAGAAACAAAATACTGAGGATATAAATATTTTGGTCGATTATTGCGAGAGGAAAAAAGAAATATATAACTGCCAGCACAATTGATGTGATACCAAGTGCCTGCAAAAGATTGACAATCAAATCCGGAATCGTGGAAATGATCTTAAAATCATATAAATCATTATAATAAAAGCTGATCTGGCATATCAGGGTAATAGTAATAATTCTGGAAACAAGAAAGACATCAAACAGATAGGAATCAGAAAATGTGAGCAGAACTGTTGATAAAAGAACGGAAAAAAATATCACCCATCCTTCTAAAAGATAGAATATTATGTTGCGAATCGGGAAATACTGTTTTAGGAATCGTAGCATATTTTTAGTTTATTCTTACTTTGTATCGTAATAGGAATGTTTCCCATATCCCAGACCTATTTTTTGTGTAGAGTAATTTTGGACCACCCCCAAAATTTTTTCTCTCCCGTAAATATCAATAATATTCTGTATATCTTTGACTTTGGTTTTTCTCTCTCTGACAACCAGAATAATCCCATCTACCTGCCTGGCAATCGCATTTGTTTCCGAAGTCATTGTCGGTGGTGGTGTGTCTATTATCACATATCTGTCTGCATATCGCAGGCGGACTTCCTGTAAAAGACGTCGCATCTGCTCAGATGATAATAACTCGGAAGGATTCGAGGGAATTTCTCCTCCAGGTAAAAGAGTTAATTTACCGATAAAGGTCTTCAAAAGCAATGAAGACAAGGGCTGCCCTTCTGACAGGTATTCGGAAAGACCTTTGGTTTTGCCATATCCGAAAATATTATGAATTGAGGGCCGTCTCAGATCGCAGTCTATTAAAAGGACGTATTCATCTATACTCTGGGCAATACTGACCGCCAGGTTGGTGGTTATAAAGGATTTACCTTCGTCCACGTTGGTGGATGTAACCATAATGGTTTTGGGAGGGACACCGTTTTCCGGGAAAAGGATAGTATTCTTCAACAGCCGGAACTGTTCGGATTCAATTGAATGCGGTTTCAGGGCAGTTATTAAATTTGGATCAACCGTGGTAGGTACCGATGGAAAATCATGGTCCGGGTTTGGTAAAAAAGGTTCTGCTTTTTCCGTATCAGAAAACTCATGGTCTGAGTCAGGCGAGCTTTTTGGCAATCCAGATTCATTTTTCTGAGATTTTTTTAATGCATTATATATTTTTCCCAATGTTCTACCTCGTCATCAAAAGTTGATATGCATTTTGATAAAATTAATTGTCCTGTCCAGTCCCTTGTAATTGATAATCGCAAAAAAAGTCAGGAATATACTTGTATAAACAACGCAAAGGGCAAAAAATACTAACTCAATTTTTTCCTTCCGGCGTGCTTTATTTAATTTTATCGGTGGTATAGATGCCAGAATTGGCAATCCCAGATCCTTTTCAATTTGCTCATGATCTTTAACTGAAGTATCAAATGTTTCCTTTAAAAACGTAATTCCCCCGCCAATTCCAAAACCTGTTGCAAGTGTTATCAAGAATAATAGTTTCACATTGGGTTTAAATGGTTTCTCCGGCAGTCTTGCGTGGTCTAAAATCCTGAACTGTTCTCCTTTTTGCTTTTTCTCCATATTCACGGACAACTCAGCCTCTAACTTTCTGTCAAGCAGTGAATTATAAACTTCTTGAATACTAACATAATCACGCTGCAGAGACTGTAGTTCCTGCTCGCGGCTGGGTGTCTCTTCAACCCGAGACTGATAAGCTCTCATCCTGCTTTGAATATTTTTAATGTCCGATTGAATCTTATTAATTTCATTTTGAAAGTGTTGGATATTCATTTTTTCTTTAAAAGAAAGTAGTTCCTCTTTGGCCGTCTTGGTGGATTTAACCTTTCCATCTGCTGTTGTGTCGCCCGAGGCGACTTCTTTTTTTTGTTTTTTGTTTTTTTCTGTGATTGTTTTCTCAAGTTTTTCAATAGTTCTCTTTGCTTTCAAAACGTCTGGGTGTTTTTTTGTGTATTTTAAAAGCAAGGTGTCATATTTTTTTCTGGCAAGATCAAGTTTTTCTTCATCTTCTGATTTTACATATGTATCATCCAGAGAGTTTGTATCTGCAGCATCCAGATCGCTTTTCTTTTTTGTAGCGACTATCTCTTTGTTTTTTTGCAATCTGGCTCTCGAACATATTAAGCGCATTCTTGGTTTCCCGCAAAGCACTATGTTTATCGGTCAACTGGACCTGAAGACGATCCAGAGTCCTCAAATTAGACTCCAACTCGTCCGGCAGTCCACCAAGGTGTTTTGTTCTGTATTCAGCCAGTCTTCTTTCTTTTTCTTCTAATTTCCGCTTGGTTTTTTCGAGTTCGGAATCTAAAAACTCACTTGTACCAACTGCCTGGGCCTCCCTGAACTTTAAATTCTCATCCATAAAATAGCTGGCAAGCGTATTGGCTACCCGCATCACCCGGTCAGGCTGACTGCCGGTAAACCCAATAGAGAAGGCTTCCGCACCATGCCGTGCTCTTTCAATTTTAACCTTGACCCGTTTTCTCATGCTGGCAATCTTGTCTTCCAGATACATATTAACATCATCTTCATACAACCCGAATTGATCAATTATTTTCTCAAGATTGCTCCGGCTTAAAATCTGCTGGGAAATGGTGCTGATTCTCTGATTAATATCGGCTGACACAACTGAGCGGATAAAGTCGCTCGGTACCTTCTGGGGCTGCACCAGAATCATGGTCGATGCCTCATAGGTTTTATTCATGGTTAAAGTGATGAACAGCCCTATGGTCAGAGAAACACAAAGTGGGATAATTAAAATCCATTTTCTGCGGACTATTATATCTAAAATCTGGTCTGGCCTGATGGGTAGCTGTGATTGTTGCTGGTCAACCATATTTTTTCCTGTCACTGTTTTTGTTTATTGTTTTCAAAAACCTGAGTTCGTTATTCTTTTATAATCCTGTTAGTTTGTCAATACAAAATTGCATGAAAAACACCAATAATAGGCTTTTTCAAATATTTTTGCATATGGAATTTTCATTCAAAAAAACAAGAAGATGTTAAAATTTCTCTATTATTTAATTTTCTTGATTGTTTGATGGGTCAATCTCGATATCGTCATGGATTGACAAAATTACTTAAAACACTGGATATTTTGAAAACAAAAGATCAAGTAATTTTGGAGCCGATCCTTATTCCACCAAAATACCGCCGTCAGTTATTCTCTCGTAATATCGATTATTCTAAGCGCGGTTGATGTTCCTGCTTTCGCCGGGCAATCGCTCCGGCACCGATCAGACCAACACTGAGCAACAGCATCGTCCCCGGCTCAGGGACGGGGTCAACATGGGTTGAATACTCCAGAACATCGTTTCCACACTGCATCGTCCAAAGGATCTTAACATCATATTTTCCATTCAGATTTAACTCAGCCAGTGAACTTTCCAGCAGGCTTAAGCTGATGCCACCCTCCAGGGCATTTGATTCAGAATCATTGGTCTCCCAATACCCGTCCCTGATCCACCATCAAGGTACCACCTGCTTCGTTGCAGGTCGTTTGCGGTAGCGGACTACAGCTGCACGCCCTGCGTCTTGCATCTGACACCTTGATGGTGGCCAGAGAAGAAAGCGAAAAGCCCAAATTTAGTGGGCTGGCCAAAATTAGATGGTGGATTTGGGCCGTTGTTCCACCTTGTATTTATATTGGAACCGGAATAGTTTGGCGTTGCAGCACCGACGCGCTGATAAGCACCGGCGCCAGTTAACTCAAGGGGACCGGGAAAACCATCTGACGGGTTTGTACCTGAGGCTACCCGATAGTTAGATGTGTCAGCACTGCGATAAGAATTGCCAGAAGCATCAACCTGCCATTCCCTTTTTGTATGCCACCGGCTGGCATTATAAATATTTAGATTTACACTGTATTCATGATTTATTCTGGCCCAGTCCCGATTTTGGGCACCCTGAACATTATACCGGATTCCGAAATCGACCTGTTTGGCGCCCTGGGTAAAAGAGAGTGAAATATCTCCAGGTGCAAGACCTCTTTCTCTATGATTCAACTCAAAACCGGAACGAAGCCCAAAAAACAGGACATTATTCGAAACATATACACCTATACGATTAATTTCAAAATTACGTCCCCCGGCAGCATAGCCATCAAATGAACTTGAATGCCCGGACCAGTCGGGATCATTGTCAGCAATTATACCGTCTATATTCGGTTTTGCATTTATGGTGACCGCTATCAGCAGCAGTGCCATTAGAGTTAGGAAAAAAAGAACCGTGGACTTTTTCATCGTATTTACCTTGATTTTATTTTTCACATTGACGGTCTCCTGACCTTACAGAGCAAAATCAATGCCTGAAATTTAAAAATTTGATATTTAGCCAAGATTATTTGCCTAAATACTAATATTACGAATATAAAGTACTATTTTACGATAATTCCACTATCCTTAACGGTTTGTTCAGCTTCACAATAAGTTTTTTACAGCATCTTAGGCACAATTTTCGGTCATGCCATTACAAAAATTGGCATCTTTAATTCAGCATTTCTTTTGCCGCGGCGGCCCCTTCAAAATCGGGATCTATCTGAATGGCTTTTTTTAAATATCCACGGGCCTCTTCGTATTTCTTTAATTGATAAAGCGCCATGCCCAGATGATAGTTGGTTAATGCACTGTCCGGGTTATATTGAAGACTTTCTCTAAAATCTGATATCGCGTTGCGATAACTGCCTTTTTGATAGTAAATCCATCCCCTGGTATCAATCACATTGGGATCTTTGGGTTTTTTGTTATAGGCTATTTTTACGAGCCTGAAAGCTTCTTCAATGGTTTCAGGTTTCTCAGACAAAATAAAGGCCAGATTATTTGCGGCATCCGGATGATCAGGCATGGTAGCCAGTGTCTTTCGATAATACTCTTTTGCGGATTGCTTATCACCCTTTAAATCATATATCGCTGCGATCGAGAATAAATTTCCCGAATATTCAGGATTTATTTTTTCGACCTGTTTATAATAAGTCAGTGCTTCCTGTAACTTTCCCTTTTTTAATAAAAGGTTACCAAGATTCATAAGAGGACTTATATAGTCCGGCTGTAATTTTACGGCTTTCCGAAAATGCTCCATTGCGTCCCCATGCCGTTGGGTTTGAATATAAATCTGCCCTTTTAAATTTTCACAATAAGCACCTTTTCCGGCATCTTCATCAAAAGAAAGAGAATCAATGAATTCTATCGCCTCGCTGTGCTTATTTTGTTTTATAAGACTTTGTGCAATCAACTGAATTAACCCGATCTGTTCCGGAGCCAACTCATAGGCTTCTCTAAATTTTTGATATGCCAATTCAGGTTTACCGTCATATTCATATAATACCCCCAGTCTAATATGAGCTGGTAAATATAGAGGATCCTTTGAAATTATGGTCTTAAGAATTGCTTCAGCCTCAGATGTATTCCCTTTTAAAACTTCAACTCCGGAGAGCAGGGTTAGTATTTGGGTGTCCGGAGGCCTTCTTTTTAATATCTCGTTTAGCTGTTCTTCAGCTTTAGCTATATTTTTTTCCAGCAGATACATTTCAGTCAGTTTAATACGGGCTTTAATCAGTTCAGGATCCAGCGTGATTGCTGTTATGTAATTGCCTTTAATCTGATCTTTTTCGAATGCTTCCGGATCGTCCAGGAACCCAGCGGCTGCACGGAAAATTTTTTGTTCCGGCCTATGAGTAGCCCCTCTTTGGTCAATGCATATCGCTCTGTAATAATAAGCCGCGGCATTGAGTCTGTCTATTGATATGACTTTGTCAAACAAATCAAGTGCTTCCTCGAAATTTTCCTGACGCAACCTCACCCTGCCCTTTTGAAAATACAAATCAGGACTATAGGCTTTCAATTTTAGCGCTTTATTAACAGAACTTTCCGCCATGTCCACCATATTAAAATAGAGATAGACCTGGGAAAATGCATTCAACACAATGGCCGTATCCTTTTTTTTGGACAGAGCATTTTCCATTGTCATCAACGCTTTTTCTTTAAAATTTCGTTTGGTGTAGTACTCGGCAAGATTAATTAAGGGATAGATACTTTCCGGCTCCTCAAGCACCGCTTTCTGAAATACCTCCTCCGCAACATCATATTGTTTCTGCCCCTCGTAAAATTTAGCCAGATCTGTATATTTAAACGCTTTATTGCCGGGAGTCTGAACCACTTCAAGCAATAATGATTCAATTTTTGAAAAGTTTTTTTGGAAGGCATAAAGCCTAACCAGTCCCATATAGGCGTCTCTATAAGATGAGTCAATGGAAACCGCTTTTTTAAATGCCAGCTCTGCATCAGTTTCATTTTCAATTTTCAGGTATAACCTGGCCAGGTTGATATACGTCTTCACATTTTTACCATCTATTGACGCGGCTTTATTCAAAGTATCAATGGCTGAAGAAAAATCTCTCTCCTGTATCTGAATGCCGGCCATCAGATGATATGCTTCAACAAGGTCCGGTTTGAGTTCAAAAACCTTATTAACTTCACTCCTGGCTTCAAGCAATCTCTCGGTATGCAGATAAATTTGTGCCAGTCGAAGTCTGGGTAATTCATTTGAAGGATTAGCTGTCGCGGTAAGGTTGTAGTACCGGATGGCACTGTCAAGTTTTCTTATGACCATATATATTTCTGCAATTTCAAATAAAGCCGTATCATTGTCAGGATCAAGTTCAAGGGCCTTACGATAATCAATAATGGCTGTTTCAGGCTTGTTTTGCGACATAAAGGTCCTGGCACTCTGGATATACTGCAGGACTTCATCTTCATTGGTTTTATTGCAGCCGGACAGAAGCAGCACCAAGGATAAAAAACAGCTTAAAGAAGTAAAAAATACCCTGTTCATTGATCAAATTCCTTCCTTCGTTTGCGGTGTTATGGTAACTTATATGATCTAACTATGAAAATCAACCATGGACGATTACGCTAACCTCATTAACAGACAGGTTCCCTATGATCAAGCCCGAAATAAAACACCTCAAGGACTACACACCTTCCGAATTTACGATCAAATCTATTGATTTGACCATAGAAATTGAGAATGAACTTACGCGTGTCTCTTCGCACATGCAGATTGAAAAGAACAGGGCTGTCTCAAACAAGGTGACCTCCTTGATTCTGAACAAATCAGACTATGCCATCACCTCTGTCATTGCCAATGGCATGGTTTTGCTGCCTGAAGAGTATGAAACCGATATCAATCATTTAAAACTGATCAGGACGCCTGATAAATTTGAATTAGAGATTGAATCTATTCTAAAACCTCATGAGAATACGACCCTGGAAGGGCTCTATCAGTCCGGAGACATTCTGTGTACTCAATGCGAAGCAGAAGGGTTTAGAAAGATCACCCCGTTTCTTGACCGGCCGGATGTAATGTCAACCTATTCATGTACCATTGTTGCCGATAAGAACAAATACCCCATTCTACTTTCCAACGGTAATCTTGTTAAAACCGGCGAACTTGATAATGACAGACATTTTGCCAGATGGGAAGATCCATTTAAAAAACCAAGTTACCTTTTTGCCCTGGTTGCAGGGGATCTTGCTGTCCTGGAAGACACCTTCATCACCCAATCAGGCAGAGCTGTTGATCTGAAAATATATTCTGAAAAGGAAAATATTAATCAGTGCGATCATGCCATGCTGTCATTAAAACAGGCAATGAAGTGGGATGAAAAACGATTTGGCCTTGAATACGACCTGGATCTTTACCAGATTGTGGCAATTAACGATTTCAACGCCGGTGCCATGGAAAACAAGGGCTTGAATATTTTTAATTCAAAATATGTTCTTGCCAAACCCGAGACAGCGACTGATGAAGATTTCATGAATGTGCAAGGCGTTATTGGGCATGAGTACTTCCATAACTGGACCGGTAACCGGGTTACACTTAATAATTGGTTTCAGCTTAGTCTTAAGGAAGGACTGACGGTTTTCAGGGATCAGGAATTCTCTTCTGATTTAAATTCTCGGGGGGTCAAAAGAATTTCGTGCATCAGAAACTTAAGGGCATTTCAATTCCCTGAAGATTCAGGTCCCATGGTTCACCCGGTCAGGCCCGCGTCGTATATGGAAATGAATAATTTTTATACCATGACTGTCTACGAAAAAGGGTCGGAACTGGTCCGTATGATTCATCAGATCATCGGAGAAAAAAAATTCCAAAAAGGGATGAAACTCTATTTTAACAAATTCGATGGCATGGCCGTCTCTATCGAAGACTTCGTCGGCGTCATGGAAGATGCCGGAAACATCAATTTTACACAGTTTAAATTGTGGTACAGCCAGTCCGGCACACCCACTATCAAGATTTCAAGACACTACGATGCTAAAAACAAGCAATTGCATATTACATTCGAACAATATACACCGCCGGACAGAAATCAGGCTGATAAAAAACCGCTTCATATTCCTGTCAAAATTGGGATCATTGATCATGAAGGAATCGAAGTGCTTAATGAAGACAATGCCCTGATTGAACTTAAAGAAGAAAAGGAGACATTCATTTTCAATGACATACCACAAGGCGGCCTTCCTTCCGTATTCCGCCAATTCACAGCACCTGTTAAAATCCAAACCGATTTTAACGATGAGGAACTTGCCCTATTAATGGCGCATGATTCGGATGAATTTAATAAGTGGGATGCCGCACAGACATTATTTATCAAACAGATTATCCGGCTGGTAGAATGCTTTCAATCCAACTCGGATATGATCATTGACAGGCATCTTACTGCGGCATTTCAAAATGCCCTTGAAGATCTGCATATCAACCGTGCATTTATCGCAAGAATGTTGACCCTGCCCACTGAAACCGAAATCAAAGACCATTTTAAAATAATCGATGTAACGGCCATTCATGCTGCACGTAAATCTCTTGAAAAGCAGATTGCAGTATCAATGGAATCGTTACTGATCGAAACCATCAACCGCTGTTCCAAATCCGACCCGGCCAGTCTGTCGCATGAGGCAATGGCCGACAGAAGCCTTAAAAATTTATGTTTATCATACCTTGGTTCTTTAAAAACCCCAGCAACCACGGATTTAATACAAGGTTGTTTTTCCGGGGCTAAAAATATGACTGATGAGTTTTCCGCGTTCCGAATTCTTTGTGAAATCGACACTGAAACCAAAAAAGAGGCTGTAGAACAATTTTATAAAAAGTGGTCCCACGACAAACTCGTACTGGACAAGTGGTTTGCAGTTCAGGCCGCTTCCAGCTTGCCTGACACTCTTGAAAACGTACGCTTGCTTACCAAACATCCTGATTTTTCGTTAAGGAACCCTAATAAAGTCAGATCTCTGATATATATGTTTTCATTGTTCAATCCGATACACTTTCACAGCTCAGACGGATCCGGGTACCAGTTTGTTTCCAACCAGATTTTAACCTTAGATTCAATTAACCATCAGATTGCGGCAAGACTGTCCTCTTGTTTCAATCATTGGAAAAAATACGATAATGTAAGACAAGGTCTAATGAAAAAAGAGCTTGAACGAATTATTGAGGTCCAAACTCTTTCCAAGAATGTTTATGAGATAGTATCACGAGCCCTGGAATCCTAACGTTGCACAAAAAATATGCAAAAATGGTTCTATATAATGAAATCAAGACCAGGCTTTTTTTGAGTCTTGGCAAACAACATTTCTAATCATATTTTTTGCCCTTCGGGAAAGCCAGGAAGGCCGTCATCTTCTTCGTTATCAATTCTTCGCGGTAGGTCCGCTTCTGAATTGAGGCCTTAAAGCTGATACCTTCACAGCTTTTGCAACGTTGAGGTAAAAAGTATAAAAATTTGTCTTTTGTTCCGATTTCTGCGTTGCAGGAAAAATTGAATCCTAAAAATATTGTACATATTCCTCGGGTTAAATTTCTCCTGCGTCTTGAACTCAAAGCAAAATCCTAATTTTTAGAAACACCCGACAAATAGTACCACCCTAAAGCTTCAGAACTGATGCCTTAAAGCTAAAACCTTGATGATTTTTGATCGCCATGGGAAATTCCTTTGTCTACAACCGCCAGAAGTTGATGCCAAGTTCCTTGGCTTCTTTAGGATCAAAAATGCTTTTCACATCGATAAGACACCCTTTTTCAATCAGCATAGATTTAAGTGAAGCCATTGAATGATCCAGATATTCTCGATGGGGTACAGCCACGATTAATGCGGATAACTCTTTTAAATCGTCCCAATCGCACAGATCGATATCATAGTATGTTTTTGCTTCCAGGCCATCTGCCATGGCATCATGAACAAGCACATGGACCCCATATGATTGCAGCTCGTGGATAATGTCTATAACGCGCGTATTTCGCAGATCCGGGCAGTCTTCTTTGAAGGTAAGCCCCAATACACCGATTTTTGAATCTTTGATATTCAATCCCTGGTTGATCATCATTTTAATCGTCTTTTCAACAACAAAACGGCCCATATTGTCATTGATTCTTCTGCCGGACAGAATAATCTGCGGGTGATACCCTTCTGATTCCGCCTTGAATGTCAAGTAATAGGGGTCAACCCCGATGCAGTGGCCGCCGACAAGACCAGGCCTGAATGGCAAAAAATTCCATTTGGAGCCGGCTGCTTCAAGTACATTTTTTGTATCAATGCCGAGATTATCAAAAATCAATGCCAGTTCGTTCATTAAAGCAATATTCAGATCTCTTTGAGTATTTTCTATTACTTTGGCAGCTTCCGCTTCTTTAATCGTCCGGGTCCTGTGAACCCCGGCCGTAATGATGCATTCATAAAGTTGAGCAACCTTATCACAGGTCTTTTCATCATCACCTGAAACCACTTTGACAATTTTAGGCAGGGTATGCTCTTTGTCCCCGGGATTAATACGTTCCGGAGAATATCCGACATGAAAATCTTTTTTCCATGTGAACCCGGACTCTTTTTCTATGATCGGTACGCAGACATCCTCTGTAACGCCGGGATAGACTGTTGATTCAAAAATTACAATCGCCCCTTTTTTCATATATCTACCCGCTGTAACAGAAGAGCTTTCCATATATTTCAAATCCGGTCGTCTCGCCTTATCAATGGGGGTTGGTACAGCAACGATAATATAATCCGCATCAGAGATATCAGATGGTCTACTGGTTGGGTAAAACAGGCTCGCCTTCTTAAACTCCTCGCGGGAAACTTCACCCGTAGGATCTTCCATTTTTTTACAATTCTCAATGATGCTCTGTTTTAGATCCAGGCCGATTGTATGAAACTTTGTGCCAAAATGGACAGCAAGCGGCAGGCCAACATATCCAAGTCCGATAACTGCAATTTTCAAGTTCTGATAAACCATTTTCAGCTCTCCTGCTCATTATTGATAGTATTCTTTATACCATTTGATAAATTGTTCAATACCATGTGTGATGGATGTTGACGGTTTAAAGCCTGTATCCGCAATCAGGTCACTCACATCTGCATAGGTGGCCGGAACATCCCCTGCCTGTAACGGTAAAAACTCTTTGACAGCCTTCTTCCCGACAGATTCTTCGATGGCCTCAACAAATGCCATTAGTTCAACAGGCTGATTATTTCCAATGTTGTATAATTTGTAGGGCACACAGCTTGTTGAAGGATTTGGTGAGTCCGAAGACCAGTCAGGATCGGCATCCGGCACATTGTTCATCACCCGTATCACTCCTTCAATGATATCGTCAATATAGGTAAAATCACGTTGCATTTTACCATTGTTGAATACTTTAATGGGCTCATTATTGTGGATGGCTTTCGTGAAAAGAAAAAGAGCCATAACCGGTCGTCCCCAGGGCCCGTATACGGTAAAAATTCTTAAACCGGAC
>CAZLTD010000112.1:0-18826 GCA_964562385.1 uncultured Desulfobacula sp. | reverse complement strand
AGAATCACTATACAATATCGATTCAACGATTATTTTTTGCTTTTATTTAAGGCCTCCTGGAGCAGTCCCGCCATGCTGCCAAAAGACTTTTTATCTTCTTTACCTGCGAACTGTTTCCAGTTATCTCCCTCTTTCTGGTCGGGAGACATCAATGTCAGCCGCCTGTTTTCTTCATCGATCTGCTGAATCATCACTTTTACAGTATCACCCGGCTTAAGTGAATCAAAACCAGATGGATTTGCTGCATTCCGAATATTGGACGATGGTAACAGGCCAGTCACGCCAGGTTCAACGTTAATGAACAAACCGAATTTTTCCCGTTTCTCCACCTGTCCGTCAATGACCGTGTTCACCGGATACCGAACGGCAATACCAGTCCATGGGTCACCGGCAGCATCCTTCATGCTCAGTGAAATCCGTTTGGCATCCATATCAATGGATTTGACCACTACCTGGATCTGCTCACCGACCTGCACCTCGTCTTCCGGACGGAGCACTCTTTTGGTGTGACTCATCTCGCTGATATGAACCAATCCATCCACACCGGGTGCAATCTCTACAAAGACACCAAAGGAGGTAAGCCTGACCACTTTCCCAGTCACCTGCTCTCCGGGATGAAAAACAGTTCCAACACTATCCCATGGATTATCCGAGGTCTGTTTCAGAGATAAAGAAATTTTGGGCGTCTGTGATTTTTCCGATGCCTCAATTTTCAATATCCTGACGGTGAGCATATCTCCCTGCTTAACGACCTCCTGGGCCTTTTCCACTCTTGACCAGGAGAGCTCTGAAATATGGGCCATCCCCTCCACCCCTGGTGTCAACTCGATAAAGGCGCCGTATGACATCAATTTGGTAACGGTTCCCTGTACCGTATCCCCTTCTTTAACTTTGGCCAGAAAGGCTTTTTGGTTTTCCTTGATCTCCTCTTCCAGCAGATCCCTGCGGGAGACAACGATATTTCTTCCAGATGATTCAAAACGGGTAATGATAAAAGAAAAGGTCTGGCCAACATAATCTTCCGGCGTCTCCACATATCGGACATCAATCTGGCTGACCGGGCAAAAGGCCCTTTTGCCCATCATCTCAATATGGAATCCCCCTTTTATGACCTCTGCGACCTTGCCTTCCACCGGTGTCCGGCTCTGGGCCGCATCCTGGAGCATATTGGCCTGGCCGATACCTGACAGCGCTTTAGAAAGAATAATTTCGCTTTCACTAATGGAAACCACATACAGGACGACCGTATCGCCTTCTTGATAAGGAAACTGCCCATCCTCATCCAGCAGCTCAATCTTTTCGACAACACCGTCACTCTTTGTCCCGGTATCGATATACACCCGATTGCTGCCGATGGAGATGATCTGCCCCTCAACCTTGTCTCCCTGGTTCAACTCTTTGCTCATTTTCGCATCGTAGGATTCAAAGAGCTGTTCAAAGCTCATCTCATCTTCATTTTCATTTTCGAATCCGTTTTCATCTGTTGGGTCCGTCATTTTCTCTTCTCCAAAAATTCCTTTTTAAATCTCATCTTCTACTATACCTTCCCACAAAAAGTGTAAAGTGAAAAAAAGGATGAAAATAGTTTTTTAAAAACAAAAAACACTGTATGATATAGGACTAAAGGGTGCCTGAAAGGGTTGTTTAACAAATCATCATAAATCCGATTCTTCTTTAAAGGACTAAAACACAGATGCTACCGCCGCAACAAGTTCAAAAAAAAGCAGACATTCTGGAAAACAACCTTTTTAAAGCTATTGCCAAACAGAAAAAAGATCCCTCGCGATTTCACATAAAAATCAATCGCAGCCATTTCCCGGACCAGGTCATCAACAAAGCACTGCTGCAACTGATGCCGCGCTTCAACATCAAACCCAGTCTTTTTATTCTCGGATTAAGAGACCTGATGCAAAAAGAAGCGGATTCAGGAGAAAGCCAGACCTTTGAAACGGACCTGGCAATAGAAGAAGAAACCCTGTATGACGATGACAGGGCCGTCACAA
The DNA here is from genome assembly GCA_964562385.1 of uncultured Desulfobacula sp. GTDB lineage: Bacteria > Desulfobacterota > Desulfobacteria > Desulfobacterales > Desulfobacteraceae > Desulfobacula. The sequence goes on along the minus strand of CAZLTD010000112.1, from coordinate 16,823 downwards.
GACACTTTAAGGCCACCCTTTCAAAAGGCGAACTTGAAATAATCGTCACCGGTGTCCCTGCCGTGCCCAGTATAGACGGACAGATTGATGAATCGTTTTTTGACCACGAGCAGAGTGCCGGTAAGTTATTAAAAGACGGTATCATTAATTTTAAGGAAATTAACAGCTACCCCATCGTAAATGCCGGGGATTTATTGTTTCATATCATCCACGAGAAACAGGGAAGCCCCGGTATCTCATTTGATGGAAAGCTATTGACGGTTAAAGAGGCGCAGCCTTTAATCATCAACATCGGACCGGGTGTGGAAAAAATTGATGATGTGGATGGAGAAGATTTTAAGTCAAATGGATATTCTCTCAAAGCTCAAAAGACTGGCGTTGTGGTCCTGGACCGGGATAAGAACGACAGAGTTCGGAGTATTGAAATCTCTGATGAGGTCAATATCAAGCGCCTGGACTACTCTGTTGGAAACATCGGTACCCGGTATACCTGCCCCATCAGCACCAAAATAGGGGTTATCTGCAATGGGTTTAAAATCAGGGTCAACGGCCTTGTCCAGGCCGATGTCTGTGAGGGCGGTGATATCACCACCAACAATGAGGCACATGTCTCCCTTGTCCAGACCGGCAGCCGTATTATCGCACTTAAGGATGTTATCATCCACTCTTCAAGCGGTTCGCAGATATTCAGCGAGGAAGGGTGTGTTACCGTCCATAATGAATTGATTGACTCAAAAATCCAGGCGCCTGAAATTTCATTTGAAAAAAGCAATGGGCTGTTGACCAACAACACCATCGATACCGGCAAATTATTACTTAAAGGGCTGGTTTTCTCCGGTGTTAATACCATCCACTTCGGCAATGATCTGTTCACACATAAAGATGAATTGATCAAGTCACTGAGCACGGTAAAAAACAAACTTCTGGAATTGGAAAACAACGAGAAACTGCTCATGGGCCAGCTACAGATGGAATTAAAACGGATGACCAAATTGACCACCATGAATCCTGACCTGGGCCAGCACATCAAATCGGTCATTATTGCCACCAAAACCATGAATTTCGATACTATTTTCCGGGAAATGGACCTGATCCAGAAACTCAATAATACCAAAGTTGTATTTAATACCCGCAAAACCTTTGAAACGCTTGAAAAAATTCCCATCTCTACCGAGGTCTATGTCCAGAAAAAACAGACACTTTTAAAGGAAATTCAGGAAATTGACCGGAACATGGGATTTATGAATATCAGTATAGAAGGTCTTCTGAGAAAAGCCGGCACCATCAAAATCTTCTGCGGCAGCCTTAAAAAAATGGACATTTCAAAGCCGGACTTTATGCTGGAATCAGATGGTGAAAAGGCAAAATATATAAAAGCCACCGTGACCTACTCCCATCAAAAAGGATTTGAATTCGTCCAGTAGAGCGAATCTCAACTGACCGTGCCAGTAGCGGTAAAAAAACAATCTTTAATCATAACATAATTGGGTTTAATACCCCGTTGCCTTTGGCCGAAGGATATTTGTGAAATAAATACCAACAAGGCTTGCGGCGGGGTGTTGATTTTCAAGTAGTTTAATCAGAGAAACTCTCAACACCGGAACTAATCTGTTCAACCATAAAATGCAAACGGTTTGCCACGTTCACCTCACTCATCCCTGCATCAAAATCGAGAAAATAGAGGTTCATATCAGGATATGTCTGCCGGATTCTTTTTTCCACCCCTTTGGATACAATATGGTTGGCAATGCACCCAAAAGGCTGCAGACTGAGCACGTGATTGATCCCCTGGCGGGCAAAGGATGCTATTTCACCGGGAATTAGCCAGCCTTCGCCAAATTGGTTGGTCATGGTGACCATCTGACGGGCATACCCGGCTAGTTTACGGATATCCTCAAACGGCGAATAGAATCTGAATTTCGAAAACAGTGCATTGATCTTTTTATGGGAGGAGAGGACAAACCACCGGATAGGAACCCCCAGCATATCTGTTGGTTTCTTTTTCCGGATGCCGGCCCTGATATTTTCCCGGTAATTGATCAGGTCCTGGATAAAATAATCAATGATCGGCGGCAAGACCGGTTCCACCCCATGCCGTATCAGCCAGTGGACCACATCCTGGTTTGCAAAATAGTTGTACTTGGCATAAATTTCACCCACCAGCCCCATTTTGGGCAGATCTGTCTTATTCACAGGAATGGCATTAAATTCCCGGATCGCGGTTTCAAGAAGCCTGAACAAGCCGTTATAATCATTTTTAACAATCAGCGGTCCGGCCTTGCGCATATACGCCTGCCTCAGTTTTTCACTGGCCCCTGTGAACGTTTCCCGGCAGACCGTTGAATAATACATCTTTGCCACACAATCGGACAGCATGGTCGTCTGATATAAAATCCTGATTTTTTTCAGCCAGTTGATATGAAATCCGGGCTGATTCACCAGTCCCTGGGAAGCGGTCACGGAGATGATGGGGATATCCCCGAAACCCGCACTTTCCATGGCTTTGTGTATGAGCGCCAGATAATTGGATGCCCGGCACTGGCCACCGGTCTGGGTAATGCCGATGGCGATGTCGTTTGATGTGTAATGCCTGTTCTTTAGCGCTTTTATGATATCACCGACAACCAGTGTGCCTGGATAGCAGATATCATTATTGGCGTACCGCAATCCCAGCTCAACAGAGGCACGATCCGGCTTTGGCAGGATTTCAAAATCATACCCGACATTTTTGAACACTGCCGGCAGAAATGCAGAATAGTCCTCTGAAAAAAAGGGAGCCCATATTTTACGTCTCCTGTCCCGGTTTAAAAAGCTTCTAAAAGGCATACGTGACAAACGAGCCGGTCGTTTGTCAGACTGATGTTTTCCCTTCAGGGATTCAATTAAAGAGCGCAGTCTTAATTTCACCGAACCGGGGCTTGATATCTCATCCACCCGGATCAGGGTATGATTTTTCCCCCCGGTTTCCAGCAGCTGTTTGACCTCATCCACAACCACGGCATCGGGACCGCATCCAAAGGAGTTGATCTGTACCAGCTGCACATGCTCATTTTGTTGTGCCACCCATTTGGCTGCACGGTATATTCTGTTGGGATATGCCCACTGGCTGGCGACCTTGATACCTGTAAAATCATCTGGTGAATCCGGAACCGCATCCTCGGTGATAATATTAGCCCCCAGTTGAACCAGCACCTGGGGTATTTTGTGGTTGATCAGTCCGTCGGCATGGTATGGCCGCCCGGCCAGAACAAAAAGCAGGGATTGCTCTTTGCACGATTCTGCGATGACCTTCTCAGCGTGATCACGAATAGTCTGCCGGGTGTTCTTTTGTGCTGCCAGGGCAATAGCGAACGCTTTTTTTGCCCGGCCGGATGCAACACCCAGTTGCCGCAGATATGCCACACATTTTCTCTTGAGAAGTGAAGGGGTATTAAAAGTAAAGACCGGTCGATCCAGGACAACTCCAAACCGCTTTCCCGGTTGCACCGCGCTCTCTATCACATCGGCATAAGAGCTCACGATGGGACAGTTATAGCTGTTTAAGGCCTGATCAAATTCAGCTCTTTCATACATCACAATGGGGAAAAAAATACGGGTCACTCCTTGGTGCAGAAGGTCATAGATATGACCGTGGGCCAGCTTGGCCGGGAAACAGATATTATCAGACATGACACTGCCCATGCCTTTTTCACAGACATCGGTTGTTGACGGCGGGGACAAAACAATATTGATATTGCAATGGATAAAAAGCGCATGCCAGAAGGGAAAATTTTCATAAAAATCCAGGCATCTTGGGATGCCGATGGTTGTCTTGGGACTATCATGCGGCGCCAGTATCCGGTCAAAAATCAGATCCCGTTTAAAGGAGATAAAATCAAAGCCCCTTTTTTGTTTCATGCCGGCGGCGCTGAAAACGGATTCACACTTGTTCCCGGAATAAAAAGGCCGGGCTCCCGGAAAATCAAACCGGGTTACCACGCAGCTGTTTTCGCATCCTTTACAGGGGATCTGCCGTGTATCATATTGATTGATCCCTTCCAGTGCATCAAATCCTAAAAATTCAGATTCTTTACCCGGGTCCGACTGCCAGGCTGCACTTGCGGCCAGTGCTGCACCAAAGGCACCCATCATCTCGGGCATCTGGGAAACAGATACTTTTTTCTGGCTCATCAATTCCATTGCCCGGACAATGGAAGGATTTTTGAACGTGCCGCCCTGGAGAACAATATTGTTCCCCATTTCAGACACATCCCTTAATTTCAGCACTTTAAACAGGCAATTTTTAATCACTGAATAGGACAGACCGGCACTGATATCTGCGATACTGGCATTCTCCCGTAAAGACTGCTTAATTTTTGAATTCATAAATACCGTACACCGCGTACCAAGGTCACAGGGAGACAGTGCCTTACAGGCCTGGTTTGCGAAATTTTCAATATCGGTATTCATGGATGCTGCCAGGGTTTGCAAAAAGGAACCGCACCCGGAAGAGCAGGCTTCGTTCAATTCAACCCGGCTGATAACGCCCTGGTTGATAAACATCGCTTTCATGTCCTGCCCGCCGATATCCAGGACAAAACTGACATCCGGGTCAACAGATCTGGCCGCAGTATAGTGGGCAATGGTTTCCACAATCCCCATATCAATTCTACAGGCCGCCCGGATCAGATCCTCGCCATAGCCTGTCACGGCACTGCAGGCGACTGACAGGGGCCGTCCCCTGTCCTTTATCTGACTATTTAGCGCTGAAAGGCCTTTAATGACTGACCTGACAGGATTGCCTTCGTTGTCTGCATACCAAGAAAATAGGATCTGTCTGTTCTCTCCTATGGCAATGATCTTGGTGGTGGTTGAGCCCGAATCAATACCTAAAAAAATATTGTTTTCCGGGTAGATATCCAGCCGGCTGTGAGTCAGCGGTATTGGCTTGCTTTGTTTCTGCCATTGCTCAAAATGCACCCGATCTTTAAACAGAGGATTTAAACGGTCTGCAGCCGGATTGGGGTGATTCATCTGCCCGCCCAATCTCTCCAGCAGATCGTCAATGTGCACATCAACGGATGCGGATGTCTTAAAAACAGCCGCACCCTCTGCTGTCATCAACTCCGGGCGTTTGGGGAGCACCATATCACCGGGCTCAAATTGCAGAACACGCATGATTGCCTTGACCAGCTGGGGCAGGAAGGTGAAAACGCCGCCACACAGAACCATTGGGGGCTGGATCTCCATCCCCCGGGCCAGTGTATTGATGCACTGGACAGCCACGGCGTGGAAAACAGACGCCGCGATATCTGCATGGCTGACATTCCGGCTGAGCATGTTCTGGATATCGGTTTTGGCAAATACCCCGCACCGGGACGCCACCGGGTAGATGTGTTGACTATTCTTTGCCAGATCATTCAATTGAAAGGTTGTGATTCCCAGCAGGCTTGCAAGCTGATCGATAAAACTTCCGGTACCGCCGGCGCAGCTGCCGTTCATCCGGATATCCGGGACACGGTTTTCCCGCAGTAGGATAATTTTTGAATCTTCCCCGCCGATGTCCATGATCGTATTTATGTCAGGATATTGCCGTCCGACGATGGCGTGAGTGGCAATCATCTCCTGCACAAAGGGAAGCGAGAGAGAATTTGATACGCCCAGGGCTGCGGATCCTGTGAGGGTTAAATCAATGACACAATCCGGTTGCTGCACTTTGACCTGATTGAAAAAACTATGAATGGTATCGTATACCCGGGCATGGTGCCGCTGGTATTCGGAAAACAGGACAGTGCCGTCCTGGTGCAAAAGGACAAGTTTAGCCGTGGTGGAACCGATATCCAGACCGGCACGAAATGTGGTTGCCTGTGCCATATATAAAACCCCTAAAGATCACTCTTTCTTTAAAAACAATAATTAGAAAGTTTTTATAAATTCCCAACAATGACTTTCAGACGCCTGCCGTTACCTATTGTAAGGTAAAACTTCCTTGGCGCTGCTATCAATCTGCGCTTAGGGTTCACTCAATAATTAATTACCAATTTTGAGAGTGCCCTTAGGCGATTCCATCGCCCTATCGTTATTTTAGGAATGTTATTAGGGGAATCGCCATGACTATTTCTTACCAGATTCACAATAAATATCAATAGTTATTATCCTGTCACCCACATACGGATAAAGGACAATTCTATGACGAACCGTCCAGGTTCGCCAGAATCTTTTCAGCCAGCGGTTCATTCACCCCCGGAAGGGAGGCTATCTCTTTAACAGAGGCTTTTTTTAGATTGGAAACACCTTTGAAATGCTTCAGCAGCTGCTGTTTTTTCTTTGGGCCGATACCGGGAATATTGTCCAGAACTGACAAGCCGGCCCGTTTTTCCCGTCGTTTTCTCTGGAAAGTGATGGCAAACCTGTGGGCTTCATCCCGTACCTGCTGCAGCAGATACAAAGCCTTTTTCGTCCGGTCTGTATTGACAGGATTTGACCGGCCGGGCAGATAAATTTTATCATCGGTCTCCTTTTTGGCCTCATTTTTCTTGGCCAGGCCTGCCACCGTGAACCGCCCTGTAAGATTGAGCTCTTTCAAAACCGCCATGGCCATCCCCAGCTGCCCCTTACCGCCGTCCACCACCAAAAGATCCGGGTAAGCCATCTCCTCTTCACTTTTTTTAAACCGGCGAAAAAGCACCTGATACATATAGGCATAATCATCCTGGAAATCGAGATCCCGGATGATGAACTTACGATACCCCTTTTTAAAGGGACGCCCGTCCTTGAACACCACCATGGATGACACCGGATCCGCCCCGGCCAGATTCGAGTTGTCATAACACTCTATCCGTGACGGCAGACGGTCCATTTTCAAAACATCCTTGAGCATGGAGATGGCGGCCCGCTCCTGTTCTTCTTTTTGCAGCCTTTTTTCAAGTTCCTGCACCGCGTTGGTTTTGGCCATCTCTACCAGCCGTTTTTTCTCACCCCGGGCCGGTACATGAATGTGCACCCGTTTCATCTTTTTTTCAGTAAAACGCGCTTCTAAAGCATCTTGATTATCGACGGCCCGGTCCAGGAGAACAAAGGATGGCAAAAAACCAATCTGATCATAATATTGCGCCACAAAGGCAGACAGAATCTCATCCGGCTCCTTGAATCCAAGATCAAATGGATAATGAGAGGTATCGATCAGATACCCGGATTTTACCACCATCACCGTGATCACGGCCCTGCCCTTGCCGGCGGCCAGGGCAATAACATCCCTGTCCTTCATATCAGGACTGACCACCACCTGCCGCTCCATAATCTTGCGGACGGCAAATATGGTATCCCTTACCTGGGCAGCCTTTTCATAGGCCTGATCCTCAGCCAGGCTCTGCATCCGGCTTTTCAATTTTTTTAATACCTGGGTGGTTCTTCCCTTTAAAAACAGAACCGCGTCCTGGACCTGTTTCTGATATTCTTCCGGCGGCACTTCATTACAGCACAATCCCAGACAGGCTTTAATCTGGAAATTCAAACAGGGCCGGGTCCGGTTCAAAAACTGGGTATTCTTGCATTTCCTGAGTTTGAATATTTTCTGAATCTGTTTCAGGGTTCTGTTGACGCTGTTACTTGATGAATAGGGCCCGAAATAGAGCGCCTTGTCATTTTTAATTTTCCGCACCCTCTGGATGGCAGGGTAGGTTTCATGCATATCCACCCGCAGCAGCGGATAGTTTTTACCATCCTTTAAAATCACATTGTACTTGGGCGCATACTCCTTGATCAGATTGGATTCCAGGATAAAGGCCTCCTGGTCAGATACGGTCAGAACGATATCAAAATCCTTGATCATCTCCAGGAGCGCTGCTGTTTTAGGATCATGATTCTTCTTTTTGACAAAATATGAAGAGAGCCTTTTTTTCAGATTCTTGGCTTTCCCCACATATATGATTTTCCCTTTGGCATCCTTCATCAGGTAGACACCGGGTTTGTGAGGCGCCTGGTGGTATTTTTCAAGCACAGCGTCGGTCATTCTTGTTTAAAAACCCTTGATATCGGTTAATTCCTTGATCTTATCCCGGTACTCGGCCGCCTTCTCAAATTCAAGATTCTCGGCCGCCAGCTTCATCCGGTATTCAAGATCCTTGACCAGGTCTTCCAGTTTCAGCTCATCCCCCTCAAAAGCGGCAATTTCCTCATCCACCGATCCCTGGCCGCCTTTTTCATCATTATGAGTGGAATAATCAAACGCACTAATGGTCTTTTGAATGGTTGCCGGTGTAATGTGATGCTTTTCATTGTAGGCTTTCTGAATTTTACGCCGGCGGTCGGTCTCAAACACTGCCTTTTTCATCGATCCTGTCTGCTTTTCCGCATACATGATCACCCTGCCGAAAACATTTCTGGCCGCCCGGCCGAAAATCTGGATAAAGGATCGAAACGATCTTAAAAAGCCTTCCTTGTCCGCATCCAGGATGGCAACCAGGGATACCTCGGGGATATCCAGCCCCTCCCTGAGCAGGTTGATGCCGATGAGCACATCAAACATTCCGCGCCGCAGATCCTGGATAATATCAATACGCTCCACTGTACCGATATCCGAATGCAGGTATTTCACCCGGATCCCGAGATCGGCATAATACTCGGTTAAATCCTCTGCCATCCGCTTGGTCAAGGTGGTAACCAGAACCCGTTCTTTAGCCTCCACCCGTTTGATAATCTCTTCATACAGATCATCAACCTGGGTTTTCGCATCCCGGGTTTCAATAATAGGATCTAAAAGCCCTGTGGGCCGGACAATCTGCTGTGCCACCTTTTCCCCGGCCCGTTCCATCTCGTAATCCGCCGGTGTGGCAGATACATAGATGATCTGTGGTACTTTGTTTCTGAATTCATCAAACTGGAGGGGCCGGTTATCCACGGCCGACGGCAGCCTGAATCCATGTTCCACCAGGGTCAGTTTCCGGGACCGGTCTGCCTTGTACATGGCACCGAGCTGGGACACCGAAATATGGCTTTCATCAAAAAAAAGAAGGAAATCCTCAGGGATATAGTCTAGCAGGGTCGGGGGCGGTTCCCCGGGCTGTCTGCCGGTCAGATGGCGGGAATAATTTTCAATCCCGTTGCAATACCCGATCTCATTTAGCATCTCCAGGTCATACCGGGTTCTTTCTTCCAGCCGCTGGGCCTCCACCAGTTTATTATTATTGTGAAGATACTCAAGCCTTGCCTTTAACTCGGAAACAATACTCTCCGACGCTCTTTTTCGGGTTCGGGTTTTGGTCACATAATGGGAGGCCGGATAGATCACCATCTGGTCGAAACTCCTTAAAACCTCGCCTCTTAAGGGATCAATCTCACTGATCCCTTCTATGGTATCTCCGAAAAAATCAATCCTGACCGCCTTGTCTTCCTCATAGGCCGGGAAAATCTCCACCCTGTCCCCCCGTACCCGGAAAACGCCCCGGTGAAAATCGGTATCATTCCGGGTGTACTGGATATTTACAAACTTCTCCAGTACCGCCTCCCGTGAAATTTCCATATCCACATCCAGGGTCACCCGCAGATCCAGGTAGTCCTCCGGTGCTCCCAGGCCATAGATGCAGGACACGCTGGCCACCACGATGACATCCCGCCGGGCCAGTACGGACCGTGTGGCCGAGTGACGCATCTTATCAATCACCTCATTGATGGAACTGTCCTTTTGAATATAGGTATCGCTGGAGGGAATATAGGCTTCAGGCTGATAGTAATCGTAATAGGAAACAAAATATTCAACACAATTATCCGGGAACAACATCTTAAATTCATTGTACAGCTGGGCCGCCAGTGTTTTATTGGGGGCGATGATCAGGCTTGGCTTTTCCACCGCCGCAATCACATTGGCCATGGAAAAGGTTTTACCGGACCCCGTTACCCCAAGCAGAACCTGGTGCTTATCCTTGTTATTAACGCCTCTGGTAAGATATTCAATGGCAGCCGGCTGATCACCTGTGGGGTTAAACGGCGATACTAAATTAAATAATCCCATGATATATTGATGTTTCCTAAGGTTTTGGTTTATAGTCTATATGAAAGCCTTTGCTGACCTATATCCAGACTTTCATCTGTTGTTGCCGGCGACCTCTGGTGAGACAGCCGGCCCGGTCGGCAGCAGTTGGTCAAAGTGTTTTCAATGTAAGACCAAAACAGGATCTTATCAAGTTGAAATGCCATAAAGACTGAATAATGCATCATTGGAAATAATAATATTTGGGAGACAATCTATGGAAAACGTTGCCGTCATCGGTGCCAGTCCCAAAGAGGACAGATATTCGAACAAGGCCATCCGGATGCTTGCCGAACACAATCACAACCCTATCCCGGTGGCCCCCAAACATGAGGTCATTGAAAACAGGAAAGTCTATCATGCCCTCACGGACATCCCGGAAAGCATCGACACCGTCACTCTCTACCTGGGGCCCAAAAGACAGACCGATGAGATTATTCAACAGATCATCAGAACCTCCCCCAGACGTGTCATCTTCAACCCGGACACTGAAAACAAAGAAACCGCAGCCCGGTTGAAGGCTGCCGGCATTGATGTCGTGGAAGCCTGTACCCTGGTGTTGCTGAGAACGAACCAGTATGACCGATGAAGCTGTGGCAGGTCATACTGTGACAGGTGAAACAATGAAATCTATATTCCTAATGGCCGCTTTAATCCTCAGCCTGCATGCCACTGCCGTGGCCAAAACCCCTGTCACATGGTCCACCCTTGATCAGCCGCCCTATTACACCCTGGACGGAACAGGTATCCATGATATGATGGTCAATTATCTCATCAGACACCTTCCGGATTATGCTCACCGGTTTATCCGAAGCAATGTTGAAAGAGCATTGAGCCAACTTGAAAAGAAGAATAATGCTGTTTTGCTGGGAATCTATAAAACAAAGGAACGACAGTACTATACACTGTATTCCCCCATCCCCCTGTATCTGAATTTCAACACTGTCTTTGTCTACCGGAAAATCGATATTGACAAAATCAAACCATTTGTCACCGAGGCACATTACCTGGATATCGAACGTCTTATCCTTTCAAAAAAGTATATTATCGGTATTTCAAAAGGGCGGATGTATTCGGGAATTATCGACGAGATGATCCAAAAGTATGGGAATACCGGCGGGTTTTATATCAGGTTTTCCGAAGATATTACAGCCGGTCACATGAAAATGCTGACCAAAAACAGAATAGATGGTTACTTTGATCAGCCCATATCCGTAAAACCGTCTGCTCGAAAAATCGGGATAGATGAAAGCGGTATTGCCTCACTGCCCATCTGGAAGATGAAAGCATATGAACCGGTCTGGATCGGGTTGCCGAAATCCGACTGGGGAAGAAAACTGAGTCAGAGAGTCATCGAAATAATGAGCAGAAAAGAGACAATTGAAACGTTTGCCGGATATTATAAGATGCATATCCCCGGCTCAATGAAAGAACAATACGATAAAATTTGCCGGGAATACTATCTGAAACATCATGACATGACTATGACCGGCCTCTTACCGGATTCGGCAGACTGAAAAATTCATTTCCGATCTCTACTGCGATGTGTCTAAAAGCACCCCGCCTTTTCCCTATTCACCCTGAAAGATTGGTTATCCATGGCCCTTTGCACCGCCAGGATACCGTCCAGGTGGTCATATTCATGCTGAATCAATTCAGACAGATCCCCTTGAAAACAAATTTCACAATCCTGCCAGGTGCTGTCCTTATAACTCACAACAACAGTGTCATATCGCTGCAACCACACCTCAAGTCCCGGAAAACTCATGCAGTCATCCCAGAGTTCAATTCGTTTGTCATCCGGAAAGGTCAGCTTCGGATTAATAAACCCGATAACCTCATCCCCGGTATTCAGATAAATAATTCGCTTTGCCTTCCCGATCTGGGGCGCGGCAATGGCCCTTCCAAATCCATATCTGGATCTGAATGCCGCCATGGTATCTTCGAGATCGACCAGTATTTCACCGGCCAGATCCAGTTCTGACAGAACAACGGCATCAGCAAGCTGATACAATCGTTCATCACCCAATAGTAAAATTTCTCTCTCACTCATCCATCACTCCAATCAAGGCAAACCATTTATAAACCAGAATCCTTTTAACACTTTTATGGCCTTGTGTATTGGATATTATTTCACGCCACACATCCGAGACTTGGGTCCTGAACTGCGATACCACGGCGCATCCGTTTTTTTTTCTTAACCTGGCAGAGCAGTGTTTTGTAAACCGGAAATCCTGAAATGGGATCAAATTGCTCAAGATCGGTGAGGATATTCACGTTGGCCCGTTTCCATTCATCCGGCCCCTGGGGACCGCCGCCGCCCACAACGGCGTAAACAAAGCCTTTCATAATATCCTCGGTTACAAAGGCCCGCATCATGACCTGGCCTCTGGCGGTTTTAATAACCACAAGGTCCCCGGTTTTTAATTTCCGTGTCTCCGCATCTTTTGGATTCATCTGGACTATCGGATGGGGGTATTTCTCAATGAAATCCGGGATGGCCCGAAAGCAGGATTTCATGTCCGGTTTTAAAGGCCCGGTACCCAGAATCAGGGGATACCGTTTAAGCATTCGTGGATTGCTGACGGGGGTTTCTACGGACTCTTCATACTTGGGCAATCCCACAAACCCGTACTGGTCCAGGATAGTGGACATGATTTCAAATTTACCGGACGGGGTTTCAAAACCGGGTTTACCGTCTTTTCGAAGCAGGCCCTTTTCCCATTTTCGATAGACCATGGATTCCTTTTTGCCATGCACCGCATGCTTGGGCGCGGCTTTCAACTGCTCAACCGTAAATCCGGTTCCCGCCATCGTCTGCTCAAGCAGTTCCTCGCTGTTCTGGGGATACAGATGCCCATATCCCAAATGGTCTGCCAGCTTTGCCAGGATATCATAGCAGGACCTGGCCTCCCCCACAGGATCGATCATTTTCCTGCGCCAGCGAAGCGCATTGCCGTAATAGCAATAGGACTCCTGCTCAAAAGCGGTTGTCGCAGGCAGGACAAGATCGGCCCATGCGGCATCCCGGGTGAGTTGCAGATCAATGGAGACCATGAAATCAAGTTCATCAAAGGCTTTTTGCCAGACAAGGGGGTCTGGCCAGGAAGTTAATATGGATGCCCCCAATATGAACATCGCCCTGATTTTGTAGGGTTCCGATTTCAGTATCGAATCCGGAAGAAGCTGGGTATGGGGTTCGCCTCCGCAAAAATGGGAATAAACGGGAAACCGGTCCCCTGCAATGGATTTTTCAAATCCCGGCGTTTCAATCTGGCGGCTTTTATCCAGGGGGATCAAATTCTCCCACCTGGCAAAGCAGCGGCCGCCCTCAACGTCCAATTGTCCGGCCAGGGCCCAGAGTACCATGACCGATCGAATATTCTGGACGCCACTTTTTGTGTATTCCAACCCGGTGTACATGATATAGCTGGCACCTTCGGCATCGGCTATCTCCTCTGCCAGCTGTTCAATCCTTTCCGGGTCGATACCGGTCACCTGTGCCACATACTCCGGGGTAAAATCTTTTACATATTCTTTAAATTCATCAAACCCAATGGTCCAGTCCTCAACAAACATCTCATCCACCCAGTCGTCCCTGATAAGGATATGGGACAGCCCCAGGGCAAGGGCACCGTCGGAACCTGGGCGAATGGGCAGCCATTCGCTTCCCGGCAGGGTTGCTGCTTTGGTTCGTCTGGGATCAATCACAATGATATCTGCACCCTCGCGGGATGCTTTAACCAGCCGGCCAAACATCTCCGGCGGGGTGGAGGTGGAGGGATCGGTCCCCCAGACCAGGATCAAATCGGAGTTATCCACATCAGAAAACATATCCGTATGCAGGCATCCCATAGTCAGCTTGGGGGCAAGGACGCCCAGGGATGTATAACACGGCGCTCCCACGCCAAAGGTATTGGGGGATCCAAACGGGAAAAGAATATTGCTGGCAAGGTATATTTCAGAACCTTTCAGTTGAAAAATATCTTTAAAAGACCGTTCATAGGAGCCTGTTCCGGCATAGAAACCAACACTTTCAGGACCATGAACAGTTTTGAGTTCATTGAGCTTGTCAGCAATAATGGCATAGGCCTCATCCCAGGAAACAGGCTCAAAATCCAGTTTCCCCTTGGGGCCCACCCGCTTGAGCGGTTGAGAAATCCGCTTGTCCGAATAAACAATCTGTTTTGCACTGGCTGCAATGGGACAAAGGACCTTACCCAGGGGTGCATCCGGGTCCGGTGTCAGCCTTTCAATTCTGTCATCATCATCAAAATGAACAATCACGCCGCATCCCGGGCTGTGAAAACACAAACCGCAGATGCCTTCCTGCTTTCTTGCCAAAACAACTGCTCCTTTTATTTGCCATTCACCGAATCATTGGGAGTATCCCTTGTTCCTATGATAAACTGGGAGGTAATATATTCCCATAAATTTTGCGTTTTCCTGATTTTCCACAGGACATCCCCTTTTTGTGTCAATCGGAACGGTGGCTCAAACACGCCGTGGGCTCCTTCCATGATCCGGCACATATTATCCATGCCCCGTCCCTGAAATTCCCCCTTGGTCAGGCCGCTCAGCCATAGTCCGGGATCGGAAACACTCTCGTCCCAGGAAAACGGATCGGAAAACAGAAAACTTGCCCGATCCGGGTTAAGAACCCGGTTTACCTCCCTGAGATGATTGGCCGGATGCGGCACTTTTTCAAGGATATTCACAGAGGCTGCCGTATCAAAAAGTCCTGTTCGGAAAGGCAGTGCCATGGCATCGGCAACAATAAAGTCCACGGCATCAAATTGATAGCCGAGATCCAGATCGCATTTGCGCTCCTCGGTAATCTGCCCTTCAATGATTAAATCAAACCGGACCTGCTTTTCGTATAACAACTCCTGGGCTTTTTTGACAAAGGAGAAAGATGTATCCAGCCCGATAACCCGCTGGTGGGTCCGGCTCAATTCAAATGACAAACGCCCCACCGAACAACCGATATCAATGGCCCACTCTCTTTGCTCCTTAAAACAGGACGCCCATATTTTATAAGCATCTGTGGCATCCGGACCGTTAAAAAACTCTGAATAATGACTCCACAGGTAAGCCGAGAGCATGGCTTGGGAATTATACCCCGAATGCCCGTGAACATGGGGCAGCGTCTGTTTGGGAACCAGGATCGCGATGCCCTCATGGATGGCATAGTCGCTGCCGCAATTCTCACATACCAGTTTACCTTCCAGGACATCCTGATCGGTTTCTCTGACTATTTTCAAAATCAACGGATTTGCTGTTTCACGGCATTCCGGACAGATCAGATGTTCCTGCAGCCACTTTTTCATCAATCACCCTCTGTTTCTATTTCAGACAATTTTTAAAGGATATATTACCGGATTTTCAAAGGGGTCCGTTAAAAGACACACCATGCATTAAAGGTATTAGGGAAACATGAATTAATATAGATGTCAAATATTCCTTGTCCAGCGCAAAGACCGGATAAAAGATTCCCGCCTCCTGAAAATATTCCATTTTAAATCCCTGTTTTTCTTTTTTTATAGATACCGGGCATTGTATTTTATTCCGATTATGATATGGAGAATCAGACACGACAGAATCAAAAAGGATGTCTTGAGCTATTAACACCATGGATAATTCAAAAAAAATCAAACCCGCTTCTTTGGGACAGCCGGTTGAGAACAACCCGCCTTTGCCCGAAAAAGATACCAATAGTGATCACTGTTTTTCACCTGATTTGATTCAGGATGATGAAAAACGCGTCTGGTCCAAAATTGAAGAATTAAATCAGATCCCTGCCCTGGTGAAAGAAAGCAAGCTGGATGAGGCGCTGGAAGTTATTGAAGCCTGTGAAAGCCGGTTTGCTGATTTTGACTTTATCTATGCCTGGAAAGCCAATATCCATCACAAAAAAGGAAACATAAACACGGCAAGGCAGATACTTATGGCGGGTCTTTCATCTTCTGTCTCAAAACACCTGATCTGCGACCGGCTGGGATTTCTGGAGTCACAAACAGGGGATATTGAATCCGCAGTCCAGTGGTGGATCAAAAGTATTGTTCTCATGTCCCGGAACAACCGGGATACGCTTTGGGAACCCTTTTTATATCTGGCCCATATTGCCGGGTCCATTGGATGTGATGATCAGGCCCGCGTCCTGATGGCCGCCGCAAATAAAGCCTGCATTCCGGGAGATATAGATCTTACACCGGAAGCTGCCAAACGACTCTCTGACGGTGCTTCAGAGTTAATAAACACCTGGGTTGGTGACGCGATCAAACGTCTTTGCAACACCTTGCTGACCGACCCGACACACGGACCGGACACCACTGGACAAGCGCCCCCCAAAGAGCCGAAAAAACAGATAGATATTATTCCCAACCCGCGCAAAAACAAGATGCGCGTCCGAGTTATATTCTTCATTTTACTTGCCGCTGCAGCGATTATTTTTGTGTTTTTTTTCAACCAGGAGGATTCCCCGTCACCTGTAAGGGTGGACAGTCTCCCGGAGGAACCGGATGTCACAGCACCAGTGATATCCGAGCCAGATCCTGTCCCGGCGACACCCGCTGATAAGCCTGTGATAAAAAAGGCCGCTCCTGCTGAAAAAAAATCACCACTGCCAGAAACCTTGCCCACTGTGATCCCGCCTGTATCTGATACAAAAAAACAGCCCCAGGCCGTAACCCCTGCACCCGCACCATTGGTCCCCCATAAAAAAAGACCGTCCTATATGAAACAAAAGACAAAGCAGCCTGAAACAAGCCTGAAAAAAAAAGCACCCTGATTTATTTAAAAATGTTTTTCTATAGAA
>CAZLTD010000111.1:0-19980 GCA_964562385.1 uncultured Desulfobacula sp. | reverse complement strand
CGGGCGCCCCCCCCGGCGCCCGGTGATTGCGCTACTTTTCGTTGCGGCAGTGACTTGGGTATGGAAGATGCGCGATCCGGCGGGCAATGTGCCGGGGTTGCCTGCATGGATAAGCCCTTACTTGAGCTTGACGGACTTCCAGGGCGTTGTTTGCGTGTCTTCCCGTTTCTGGTCGCTTGCCGCGTTGACTGGTGTTTTCTGCATGTGCGTCCCCGGCGGTACTCGTGGTGCGCTTGAGAGGCGCCTGCTCATGCTGCTTGGGCCTGCCGCCCTGCTCAGTGGGTGGATGACTATCTATATGTTTGAAACGCGCCGCATGATGATAGCGGTGGTGCCGCTAATGGTTCTTTGCATTGTAGCGCTTATTCAGACGGCTGAAGTTGGTGGGCGGTGGTTGTTGAGTCGGTTGTTTCGTAGAGAGGATCTGAGATTCTGCTCTGGGGCGGTGTTGCCTATTCTATGGATCAGTTTTGCGTTGTTACTGTTTGGTGCGACGGCGCTTAGAGGCCGTGCACCTTTGTACACAACCTGGAACCGTACCGGCACCTTCCGATTCTTTGAAGAGTTCTCGGAACGTATCCAGCAGGAGGGTGATTTTCTGTTTGCTGAGTACACGCAAACGGCGGCCGCGGTAGAAGGGTTCACAGGGCTTCCGTTGTTACCGATTGCGTGGGGGTACCGTTCTGACAGGGAGTATCGGCGTGCGGAAGATGTGATGGCCAAAGTGGTCCAAGAAAACCCGGATCGCCGGCATTTGCTGGTGACCCCATTCGAATCGTCGGCGCTCCCGGGGGTTGCGTTGGAACCGCTATTCAGCGGTTCTCTGCAGACACGCATCCTGCCGCGAGTTCACCGGCGCGTTGTTCCACAAGCTCTACGCCCCAATGAGCTTAATCTGCACGTGTACCGTTTGCATCCTGCAGGTCTGGTCGACAACACGCGCCCATACGTGCGGATCATGGATGGCTCGGCGCTCGGGATCTCAGGACGATCCAGGTATATGCCAGCCCGATCCATTCAGGATAGCGGGGTGCGCCTTTCCCCTTACCAGTCAGCCTCTGTGAGTGTGGCTGTGCCTCCCCAAGGAGTGAACCGCCTTGTGTTGATCTTCTCGTTGGTTGATTCGGCCCCAGACCGCCATGTGGCTATCACCAGTCAAGGTGGTTCGTTGTCCGTTTCGCAGTCCTCGTTAATGGAGGGATGGGATATCTTGGAGAGTAGTTTCCCGGCCACCGCATCTGGCTGGCAAGAGTTACAGTTAACAACAACCTCTGAGATGTTGCTTACAGATGTGTTCTCTTTTAGCGCAGATGGATTGCATCGAGTGCCTTGGTCGTCGTCGAGAGGGCTGGAGTCGTTTCGCTTGGCTCCCGTCAACGCACAGTGGTTGCGGGCGGATGCTGCATTGGCTCTGCCATCGGTGGGCAAGATGCGGCAACTGCTTGTATATGCTACCAACGGAAGGTCTGATGGCGTTTGTAGCAGCCTTTCGATCAGAGAGCGTGGTGTTGAGGCGCATACTCGGAGCGTCACGTTGGATGAGGGGTGGTCGTGGAATGCTGTTGAGCTCGATGTCGGGAAGTCTCCACCCGGATCTTTTGCATGGTATGATTTACGTGTGAAGCCTGCTTGGGATCCGCGTCTCCGTGGGTTCCCCTCTGATTTGGGGCTTCTGGTGCATGGTCTAGCGGCGTTAGATTTCC
This sequence comes from uncultured Desulfobacula sp., assembly GCA_964562385.1. GTDB lineage: Bacteria > Desulfobacterota > Desulfobacteria > Desulfobacterales > Desulfobacteraceae > Desulfobacula. The sequence continues at coordinate 18,277 of CAZLTD010000111.1, read as the reverse complement.
TGGATTGAGTGACTGACACGGTGCCTATTTTGATATTGCATGGCTGGGGGCGAGTTCTGTAACATCGTCTGCTAAGTGGGGTTCTATTAACGGATACAATAAGGAGCGTTTGACTTTATGACTAGAACACACAAAATCTTGGCTCAAGTCGTTGCAGGAGCGACAGTGTTGGCGGGCATGTCCGTCGGGATGACGAATTCGTACAGGGAGTCCTTTGATGCCGACCAGAGAGCGGATCTGGCTGCATACTACCCTGCAAACGGGTACTGGATCATTTGGGGCTCAACCAATGGGCCGCTGATGCAGCCCGGGGGGAATGCCAGCATGGTTCCGGTACCGCAGGACTACGATGGGGACGGTACGGCTGATATAGCTGTCTTTGATACAAGAGACGGAACTTGGCATTTCAAGACCAACGGCGTTTGGGGACGTTCGCAGTGGGGCGGTAGTCGAGATGTGCCCGTGCCGGGTGACTATACTGGAGATGGGGCGGTTGACTTCGCCGTGTACCGTCCTTCAGTCGGAATATGGTATGTGAAGAACAGTAGAGATGGCTCTCTGTCAGGGATGCGCTGGGGTTCGAGACGCCAAATGCCGGTCCCCGGTGACTACGATGGAGATGAGATTACGGATATCGCGGTGTTCGAGAAGGATTCCGGATACTGGCACATCGTTGAAAGCGGGAGCTACAGCAACAACGCGAGCCTCGATAGCTACTGGCGTAAAGTGTCATGGGGCAATCCTCGAGATATCGGGGATGCTGTTCCTGTACCCGCAGATTATGACAACGATGGTGAGGCCGACGTTGCCATCTATGACCGTGTGTCGGGGCTTTGGCACATCTTGGAGAGCGATGGCGAGTCATATCGTAAAGAGAAGTTCGGATGGTCGGACCCAACCTTGATTCCGGTTCCTGGCGACTATGACGGCGATGGTATTGTGGACTTGGCTGTTTTCTATCCCCGTCAGTCTTTGTGGTACTATCGGAGCAGTCTGAGCCGCGATCCGAATGACGTTACGATTCACAATTGGGGGTGGCGGGGAGTTATCCCTGCAGACTTTGGGTATACGGTTTATCGAATGCATACGTATTTGCAGAGCCGCTAGAGAGCTTTTCAACAAAGGTACAGGAGATTAAGATGCAGAATGTGAGTATAGCTAGATTTCTTGCGGTGGTGACCGGCGTGGTGCTCCTCGGGCAGTCCCATGCAATAGCTGTGGTGGATGAGGTAGGATTTCACAATTATGACGATGGCACCAATGCTGATGTTTCAGTGTACTTCCCGGACAACGGGTATTGGCTGAATTGGCAGGAGGATGGGCCAAACATGGTTCCATGGGGGAATTCGGGCATGATTCCCATTCCGGCGGACTACGATTCACCTGCGGATGGGATTACGGACCTTGCTGCATTTGATACCAAGAACGGCATCTGGCACATTAAGCGTAGTAGTGATGGAAAGTGGACACGCCAGCAGTGGGGTGGGATCGCTGACGTACCGGTTCCTGGAGATTATGATGGTGATGGCGTGATCGATGCAGCGGTCTTCCGCCCATCCGAAGGCGCGTGGTACATCAAGAAGAGTGGTGATGGCCTCATGATCGATCTCCCCGTATGGGGGGACAGAACATCACTTCCTGTTCCTGCTGATTACGATGGTGACGGAAAGACGGATGTGGCGATATTCAAGAAGAAGACCGGATGGTGGTACATTATCAATAGTACCCAATACAGAGTGGGTGCCGATCCGAATACCTATACCACCAGTAAAAAGTGGTCAGATCCCGGGAGCCACGATGCCGTTGCGGTCCCTGCCGATTACGGTACTGACGGGAAAGCCGACCTCGCCATCTATGACCGCAATACCGCAAAATGGTGGGCGTTGGACAGTGCGACCGGCGGAACCAACAGCGTAGTGTTCGGCGATCCTGATGATGATACGGTCATTCCGGTCCCAGATGACTATGATGGTGATGATAGGATTGATTTGGCGGTGTTCCAACCTAAGAAAGGTATGTGGTACATCAAAGACGGGCGCTGGGGAGCTGGCGCCACGAGCACGCTCAATTGGGGCTGGAACGCAACACCGCCGACTCACCTGCGACACCAGATCCAAACACGCTTTGATTTCGCGTCCACGTATGTGGCACATCAGCCGATCATCCGGCCTGTGAGCGATGATGGCGTAGTTGATGGGTTCGGCGGGTTCCTGTGGAAGCCAATCGGTCACGGCGGCGGTCTTAGAGCGGGCAAACTGTTGGTCCTATGGCGTACTGACATCGATCCCCGTGGTACCATCGATAGGGTTGTGGTGTCTCGCGATCCTGCAGGCAAGGACGTGATTGATACCCTGCATGACCATGGTGAGTACAGCTCGGGACGTTGGAAGTTTGGTTCGCACCAGTATACAGGAGGAGAGGAAGGTAACGAGATCTATGCCGTTGCCATCTTCAACAATGGGGATGCTCCCAAACCGTACTATATTCCCACCGGCGCTAAGCGCTGGGACTGATTGTCCTCAAACGAATGCGAAGAAGGAAACCCCGGGTATTAGCGCCGGGGTTTCCCCATTTTGGGCCCCATGAGAATCAGCATTGTTACCCCGAACTTCAATGGCGAACGCTTTCTGGAGCAGACCATTCGCAGTGTTCTGGCGCAGCGTGCAAGCGGCGTTGATCTGGAGTTCATTGTCGTTGACGGTGCCAGTACGGATCGCTCGATGGCGATCATTGAGCGCTTCGCATCGGAAATTGATCACCTCGTGTGCGAGACGGACCATGGCCCTGCTGAGGCGATCAACAAGGGTCTCAAGCTCGCGAGCGGGGATGTGTTGGCATGGCTGAATGCTGATGATGTCTATCATGACGGCGCCCTGGGCCGTCTACTCAACGCTATGGCGTCGCGTCCTTCCGCCGCAATCGCGTTTGGGCGTTGCCGCATTGTGAGTGAAGAGGGGGAGGAAATTCGCCGCCCCATCACTGTTTTCAAGGAGGCCTTTTTTGCTTTCTCGTGCCGCTTCTTGATACAGTCGATTAACTACATTTCACAGCCGGCTATGGCTTTTCGCCGAGAGGCCCTGGAGGTCGCCGGGCCACTGCGTGAGGATCTTAAGGCGGCCTGGGACTATGAGTTCTTGTTACGGCTGTGGAGTCACGGTGGCGCGATCCGCGTAGCTGGCCAGCCGTTGTCCGATTTCCGCTGGCACGAGACCTCGATCAGCGGCTCCAATGTTGAGCAGCAATTTGAGGAGGAGTATCAGGCAGCAGTGGCGGATGCGGGCAGGTTCTCCCCGCAGGCAGTGCTGCATGCTGGGGTCCGATGGGGCATTGTTGGTATCTATCGTATGATGGCGAAGCGGCGCGCTCGCATCGGTAGTACCTCTTGACTTGCGGTCGCCTAACAGGTTTCCTTCAATACACCCGTCCTTCGTAGGCCAACACCAAGTTAATGTGAATAGCAACGAGACGCATGGCGGCTAAGACAACATATCGAACAATACTGGTGTCCTCGTCTCTAATGGGTACCCAGCAAGCGGTACGCCTGGTTGTTGGCGTTCTGCAATCCAAGATTGTGGCTGTATTGCTTGGACCATCCGGCACCGGCGTGTTTGGGGTTTACGCGTCTTTGTTCAACCTAAGCCAGAGCATTTTCGGGTTGGGTCTACCGGGAAGCGGCGTTCGGCAGATTGCGGCCTCCAAAGAGCTTGACGAGGCAGGGACCCCCTCTCAGGAGATTCGTGTCCAGCTATGGCTTGGTATTTCGTTGGGGGTGTTAGCCGGCCTGGCCATGTTTCTGTGTCGGGGGGCTCTCAGTCGCTTGACGTTTGGCGACATGTCGCGCACAACCGAGATCGGGTATATTGCAGCCGCGACGGCAATCTCGCTGATGGCAACGGGGCTCTTCACGTCGCTGCAGGGGTTGCGCCGGATCCAACATCTGACAGCGGCACATGTTTCCGGGGCGATCCTTAGCGCGGCGACGGCCGTCACGCTGGTTTTCTGGTTCCGTGAGCACGGTGTTGCGCCCTCTTTTCTTGGTGCGAGCTGCTGCGTATGGCTGACGGCTTGGATCTTTTTTCGACGGATTCGCCGTTCGGTAGTCCGCCCCAGTCCAAGGGCGGTGGTGGATTCCGTTGCTCGGCTGATCAAGCTGGGGTGCGGCTTCATGTCGGCCTCGCTTTTCGCGGCATTGACTGCGTATGTCGTAAGGGCGCTGATCATCAGTCATCATGGTATCGAAACGGCTGGGCTCTACCAGGCAGCCTGGATGCTGTCGACCTTCTATTGTACGATGGTCCTGAAAGCAATGGGCACCGACTTCTTCCCTCGCATCAGCGCTTTATCGGGATCGCCTGACGAATTCAACCGGCAGATTAATGAACAAACCGAAATTGGTCTGCTCATAATCATCCCCGGGCTCATGGTCTGCATGGTTGCAGCTGTCCCGATCCTGCGTGTGCTATACACCGGTGCTTTCACGCCGGGGGCAGTGGCAGCACGGTGGATGATCGCCGGTATGCTGGTGCGGGCAGCTGGCTGGCCGCTTGCCTATGTTCCGTTGGCATTGAACAAGCCGTTCATAACCGTCTTGACTGAAGCCTTGTTCTCCGCCGTTTTGATTGGATTGAGTGCCCTGGGGGTCCAGCTTTACGGCCTCGATGGTGCGGGTATTGCTTTCTTTGCGACATCGTTAGTGTATACCCTAGGCCTGCTTGGCGTGGCGTTCGGGTTTACACGATTTATCTGGTCGCCATCCTGCTGGCGGATGATGGGCTATCTCTATCCTGCTGCTTTGGCTGTCTTTGGGATGTTGTTCGCGGGGGGAACGGTGTGGTCCATTGCTGCCTGGACCGTCACGCTCATTACCGGTGCATGTTGCCTCGCGCGTGCCATTCGTGTGTTGATGAAGGATTGAGATACTCAATGACCAATGTACGTACGGACAATGTCTGTTTTCTTCTTGGAATCCATCAACGATGTGGGACGAACTTTCTGCATCGGTTGCTGACGGCCCATCCCGACTGCCATGGCGGCCCCATCGGTGAGGATTTTCTCATCCAGCACCTTGGCCTACTGAAGCGGTATATCGACACGGTTGAGGGCAGTTGGAATCCGGAGTGGCGGCTACATACCGCCAGGGACGGCGAAAACATCTTCTGTCACTGCATGGGAGGCGCCATCTCACAACTCGTGCAGGAGCTTTCTCGATCAAATGCGCCTGAAGATGGACATGTCGAGACTGAGATGAGGGCGAGCAGCCAACTGGTGCTTTCAAAGACTCCCAGTTTTGGCGGACTATCCTTCTTTGCCGAGTTTTTCCCGCATGCGCCCCTCCTGCTGCTTGTGCGCGACGGACGGGCCGTTGTGGAGTCTGGGATGCGCTCTTTCGGGTGGTCGTTTGAGAAGGCGACTCGAGAATGGGCCGTGGCAGCCAGGCGGCTGCTCTCCATACGAGATGCCACCGGGGATACTCCGCATTTCATGATCGTCAAGTATGAGGATTTGGTGTTGGATACTCGTGTCTCGTTAGCCTCGATATTCACCTTTCTGGGTTTGGCCGAGGACCGCTATGATTACGAACGGGCGGCCGGCGTGGGGGTAATCGGCAGTTCCGATTTGGCACAATCTAGCTCGGTGCATTGGGACGCGGTACCGAAATCGGATGCGTTTAAGCCCCTCGATCGGTTCCGGGACTGGAGTCGCTGGCGTCATCAGCGTTTCAATTGGATTGCTGGCCGGGAGATGGAGCAACTTGGGTATGAGCTAATATCGACCGGTTCACTTCCGGTGCTGATGAGGCCGTATTACCATGCCTTGGATTGCTGGTTGTCTTGCCGTGTACTTGGCCGCGCCCTGGGTGGCTTCGCGAGGCAGTGTATGGCACGATTCTGTAGATGGCGGCAGAGATGCTGAGTTGGAAAGGGAGTTGCGATGGGCGTGTTTGAAACTCGAATCGATGACTTGGATCTCTCGCTGTTTGATGCGGTTCCTTCTCAGACCTCAGCGGGCGATCGCCGCGGCCTGTTGCAGATACAGCGATACTTGCGGGAGCAAGACCGCTATGTCTATCTCGAGATCGGGTCGCATTTGGGCGGAACGATTCAGCCGCACTACGCCGATCCGAAGTGTGGGCGGATCTACTCGATCGATAAGCGACCTCTGTCGCAACCGGACGAGCGGGGGGCTCGGTATGAGTATCCAGAGAACTCAACAGCGAAGATGTGCGACAATCTGAAGACGGCTTTTCCCAATTCCGATCCGGAGCGCTTGGTTTGTGTTGATGCGGATGCCAGCGAAGTCCCACTTTCGGTTATCACAGAACAACCTGATTTCTGTTTCATCGATGGCGAGCATACCAATGCGGCCCTGATTTCCGATATGCGGTTCTGTCTGAAGGTGGTGAACCCGAATGGGCTCATTTGCACGCACGACTCTGGTTTCGTGGCCGAGGGGATCCAGACTATGTTGAGGGAGCTGCGCGAACAGGGCCTACCGTTTGAGGGCATGAAGTTGGGTGGCGCCCTCTATGCGTTCGCTCTCGGCAGCAGTGCGGCTCGCTGTCGGGAGGTACTCGCGTCGGAAATCCAGGACGAAGATGCTTACTTCAAATCCTTCGCATTCTATCTCCGCCGGCTTCAGTGGGAAGCGCGGCTGCAGTCTTGTCCACCATTGCTGAAGACGTTTCGTGTGCTAACGGGCGCGAAGGATTGGCTGTATATTAATGTCTACTGCCGTTTGCTCGGTAAAGACCATAAGGGGACGTGATTTTGAGTGTCGATTATGATCATGCCATGAACCGCCATACCCCACAGGGGGCGGCTGTGGCGTTGTCGACCTTGCTTGGGGATGGCTGTCCGCATAGCCTGTTGGATGTTGGCTGTGGGACCGGCACCTGGTTGCGAGCGGCGCTTGAGCACGGCGTCTCTAAGGTCGTAGGGTTGGATGGTGTTGCGGTTCCCACGGAGGATTTGCATGTTCCGGCAGACCTGATTCGTGTATGCGATCTGCTGAGTGATTGGAACTTGAACCGGCGGTTTGATCTTGTCCTCTGCCTGGAGGTGGCTGAGCACCTTCCCGAGTCGGCTGCGCTCACGCTGGTCGAAAAACTGACGGCTTGCGGGGATCGCATATTCTTCTCTGCGGCCAATCCGTGGCAGCAGGGACAGCATCACGTGAACCTGCAATGGCCGGCATTTTGGCAGGGACTGTTTAACCAAGCGGGCTTTGTGTGTCGCGATACGCTGCGTTGGAAGATATGGGAAGATGCATCTATCGAGCGGTGGTATCGTCAGAATCTATTCCTGGCAGAGAAAGATGCCGCCGCTGCCGGTATGGAGGCGCGACTTCACGCGGTTGTGCACCCGGATTGCATGCCCGCCTATTGTGAACATTACCGCCAGAGTCGGCTTAGCCTGCTGGAGGCACTCGCAGGGCGGTTGGACCGGCAGGTGCGAAGATTGTTGGGAGGAAAACGATATGCCTGATGCTGCTGCTTGCCCAGTCTTCCTGTCGGTGATTGTGCCTTGCCATAACCCGAGGCGTGACTACATGGATCGTGTGTTGGCGGCTCTGCAGGCGCAGACGCTCCCGCGGGATGCCTGGGAACTCCTGGTGATCGATAATGCCTCATCTCCCGCCGTTGCGGATTGGGCCGATCTCTCCTGGCATCCGCAGGGCCGCATCGTGACCGAGACCACGCTGGGCCTAACACCCGCAAGGACAAAGGGTATTTCGGCGGCCCGTGGCGATCTTCTTGTTCTTGTGGACGATGATAATGTCTTGGCCGCTGATTACTTGGAACAGGCTGCGCGCATCGCAGATGACAAACCGTTTCTTGGGGCCTTTGGCGGGATCATTGATGCCGAGTTTGAGATTCCACCGCCGGCGTGGATGCGGTCCAGTTTGGGGATGTTTGGTGTTCGTGATGTGCCCGTTTCATGTTGGAGCAATGATATTGATCACTGGGCGTCTACTCCGATCGGCGCGGGCCTGTGTCTCCGGCAGCATGTTGCCCTCGCGTACAAGGAATCGATTGAGAAGGATCCGGTTCGGCGTGGTCTCGACAGAAAAGGGGGCTCGCTCGTGTCGGGTGGTGATATGGACATGGCGTATACCGCTGTCGCAATGGGGTTGGGAATGGGAGTATTGCGAGAGCTTCAACTGACCCATCTGATTCCCAAGCGACGGATCAGCCGTGACTATATCGTCAAGCTCTCGGAGTCTATTGGATACTCGGCGGTTATCCTCGACGCCCTTTGGGGGCGAGACGGCGCTACGGCCGATGCTTTCCCCTCTACGGCGACTGTCTTCAAGAGGGGACTCACATTGCTATTCAACCGAGTGATGTCCTGGCCCTATGTATCGGCCCGACGTAAGGGAATCGCACGGGGGCAGCAGTATTTGGAGACGCTGCGTCCTGCCGGTGAACCGATAGGCATGGTGTCGACGAAAGGCAAGTAGGTTGTCGCATACAATGGATCCCGAGCCCCTCATATCTGTCATTGTACCGTTCTATCAAAGTGCTACCTCGATAGCACGCTCCCTCAAGAGCATGCTGAGGCAGACGGTTGAGGACATTGAGATCATAGCGATTGACGACGGTTCGATGGATGACGGTGCCGCCATCGTTGAAGGTCTGCGGGATTCGCGGATTCGGCTGTCTCGCCACCGAACAAATCTTGGGGTTGCAGCGGCTCGCAACCGTGGTCTCGATCTTGCGCGGGGGGACTTTATCGCCTTCATGGATGCCGATGACGTTTCTCATCGCAGGCGGCTTGAATGGCTATTGGCGGCACTGCGTGCGGTGCCGGACGTCGGAATCTGTGGTGGATGGATGCGTGTGCATCGACAGGGGACGCTTCCCTACGTTCTTCGACAGCCCGAAAGCCCCGGCACCGTTCGTGCCATGTCTCTGTTTGGTGCGCCTTTCTGCTACGCCTCTGTGTTGATCCGGCGCAACCTTATCCTTCGCCACGGTATTCGATATGACGAGGATTGCCAGACTGGGGAGGATCACGATTTCTGCATGCGCCTCTTGACGCACACTAAGGGCATGAATATCAACAAAGTCGTCTATCAGTATATGTGGAACACGCAGGGGCTAACTGCCAATGCCGGCGCCGATCGTGCGGCCCGTCGTGTGAACGCGTTTCGCGATGAACTGACTCATTTGCTGACCCGAGACGTGACGGAGGCAGAACTGGTGCTTCATATACAGATTGGCGATGGTGCCGGTGCCACCGATGTCAGCACGCTGGTGGCCTGTCACGAGTGGTTATCGACTCTCTTGAAGGCGAATGACGCGCGCTGCCTGTTTGACTCGGAGGGTTTGCGCGAAGCTATGGCTATTGTTTGGTTTCGCATTTGCCGGAATTCGGTTCATCTTGGCCCTCGAGTCTGGCATATTTGGCATGATGCTCCGTTTGCTTCGTGCTGCAAGGTTCATCTTGATGAGTGGGCAGGGGCTTTGGGCTCCATGCTAAAGGCCGGTATGCGGGGGAAACAGGCCTCTCGGCCGGGGGGTGGTCCGCAGTGAATATTCTCTTTTATGGTTCGGGGTTTCCTCCGATCCCCTATGGGGCCAGTCGATATTTCGACAACCTAAGCAGAGCATTGGTTGGTCGCGGACATGGTGTGACCATTGTGACCGCCGTTGCCGACGGGGTCCCCGACTATGAAGAGCGCGATGGTATGCATATTCATCGCATTGGAACCACTACTGACCTGCGCACAGCGGATGCTGCAAAGACAACCCTTGGAATTGCTGCAGAGGCGGGTAGCGACTTGATTCAGGGCGTAGAGTACCTGGGCGAATGCGCATCAATTCTGCGGCAGGTAGATCGCCCTCCTGTATGCATCAAGGTCATCTCGAGTATTTCAATGCGGGTGTTGCGTGGCTCGCTGGCCTTCTATGCCTGGCAGCGGCCGTTGGTGACGTTGGCGTGTTTGCGGGCTTGGCGACAGTGGCGTGATGAACGGGTGTGTATGTCGCGGGCAGATTTGGCTTTTGCTGCGACCGAGAGGGTGTTCAGAGAACTGGATCAGCAGAATGCCCGGGTAACGGACTTCCGGGAGGTTATTCCAAACCCCGTGAGAGTTCCCGCTGTTTGGGAAAATGCTGAAGCAGCAGAACCTACCTTGCTGTATGTGGGGCGCCTTGATTTTGGCAAGGGGCTTGGTTGGCTGCCGGCGATTCTACGGGAGGTGAGCAGGACCGTTCCCAACGTACGGCTGGTCCTGGCTGGTGGGGATACCAATGCCAGGTGCATTGGTTCTGTTGAGACATGGCTCAGATCGCGATTTGGGGATGAGATTCAGCGAGTTCGGTTTATGGGATCTCTGCAGCAGGAGGAGCTGGATGCCTGTTACCGTCAGGCATGGGTCGTGATTGTGCCCTCCCGTTGGGACAGCTGTTCGAACGTTACGCTGGAAGCGATGGCGCGGGCCAAACCCGTGGTTGTGAGCCCACATGGAGGCATGCCGGAACTGGTCGCCGGAACGAACGCTCCGATTGCTGCTCCCGATGCGCCCGCGTTCTCAGCTGCGGTTGTGTCCCTTCTGGCAGATGAGACGGGACGCGAATCTTTGGGGAACGCGCTGCAGTCGCGCGCAAAGGAGAAATTCAGTCTCGACCGGGTGGCCGATCAGTATTGTGATTTCGCAGAGCGGTATCTAGAACGGTCTTCAAGCAAGGATTGACGCCATGATGAACCCAACGGAACTGCGACTCACGGTGGTGACACCTACCTATAACCAAGCCTCGTATATTGCCCAGACCCTGCAGACTATTCTGGACCAGGAGCTGGGATCACGTTTGCAGTATATCATCCAGGACGGATGCTCGACGGATGGGACGGAAGCGGTTGTCCGAGAGTTCGAGGAGGCATTTCGTCAGCAAGGTGTAGAGTTTCTCTATATCCGAGAGGAGGATGACGGCCAATCTGACGCTATCAATCGTGGATGGCGTCTCGCGACCGGCGATGTGGTGACGTATCTGAACTCAGACGATTTGTACAGACCGGGCGCCTTGCGGGCGGTACTTGCGTATTTCGAAGATCACCCCGCCGTTCAATGGGCCTACGGTGGCTGGCGGCTGATCGGGGAGTCGGGCCAGATGTATAAGTCTGTTCAGCCGGACCAATACCGTAGATCAGCCTTGCTGAATTACTGTAACATAGGCCAACCTGCCTGCTTCTTTCGTCGGTCACTGCTCACTGAGGTCGGCGAGCTGAAGAGCGATCTCCATTTTGCCATGGATTACGATCTTTGGCTGCGGATGGCGGCACGTGCTCCCGCGGGCATCATTCCAGCCGAATTAGCCGAGATGCGCTACTACCCGGCGGCAAAGAGCGCTGCATCGGTCAAAGTGCAACTGCGGGAAATCTTCGATCTTGGTACCCAGTACAGCCACCCGCTCGGCTGGCGCCGACTCTGTCAATGGTTCTACTATCTTCGCGGCCTTGCCGTGGTAAGCCTCGGCTGTGACATTTCGCGCCGGATTGAGCGGATGAACGTTGACGATTCGACCTAAAGGGAAGTCGTCTGTAGAACCGGGTAGTTCAGATAGAACAAAAACAGTTGTCCGGGCAAACCGATCCCGATAGAGTCACCTCATGCTTCTGTATTGGTGCCCCTTGGGACACTTCAGGGCAGGGGGCGCTTGTTGATAATGGCATTTTGCCGTTTGTTTCGTTACGTGACGTCGACTTCTTTGGGAAACTGATAATATGACCATGCCACAGCTTTTCGCTGCCATTACCGGCTCGACCTGTTGTTTCGTCAGTCTATATCTCTTGGCCATCAAGAAGACGCTACGTTTCAAGGCGCTCTTCTGGCTCGCCATTGGTGTGGCCTTGGTGGCGGCGGCATTTCGGCCGCAAATCATCGAGCTTCTCGGGCCGGACTCGGGGGATTTGCGCCTCCGACTCGTGGTATCGGTGCTCTGCTTTGCCGTGCTGACGCTAACGCTGGAGACGGTCCGTATTGGGCGCATGCAGGAGCGTTATGCATTTCTCTGGATTGTGACGGGTATTCTGCTTCTCAGTGGGGCCATGGTTCCGGAGCTTGCTTCTGTGGTGGCGGATCTCACGGGCATGCAATACGGCGTGAGTTTGATGGTTCTCCTCTTTTCATTCGTCCTTTTCACCCTCTTTCACGTGTCAGTGGCGCTGAGTCGCCTCCAAACGCAACTTGCTCAAACCGCCCGCATGCTGGCGCTGGCAGAAGAGCGTCTGCGTCGGCTTGAGTCCGCTTCCGAAGGGGAGACGAAACCCCGCCAGCAGGATGAATCACGATGAGCCTGCCAGAGAATACGGTTTTCCTAATACCGGGCTACAATGAGGAAGAGAACATTGGCCCCCTGGTTTCTGAGCTGCGGGGTATTTACCCCGATGTACCCATCTGCTTCATTAATGATTGCTCGGTTGATCAGACCACAGAGGCACTCGAAGAGGCGGACTGCAACTTCCTGACATTGCCCTGCAATCTTGGTGTGGGTGGGGCGATGCAGGCAGGCTTCCGCTATGCTTACGAGAACGGATACGACTACGCCATTCGCATTGATGGCGATGGACAGCACCCTCCCGCAGAATGTGCGAAGCTCGTTGAGCGAATGATGCAGGGGGACGTAGACATGGTAATCGCATCACGTTTCTGTGGGGATCGTACATACACGAGCACCTGGTTGAGACAGGTTGGTATTCTTGGAGTGGCAACGATGTTGAGTATCGCCTGCCGGCAGCGGGTTACGGATCCCACATCTGGTTTCCAGATGGTCAACCGTGCGGTGATGTACTACTTTGCAAACCAGTACCCCGTGGACTATCCAGAGCCCGAGGCCCTTGCGTTTCTAAGTCGTCAGGGATACAGCTTCACGGAAGTTGCGGCGGGCTTCCGTGCGCGTCAGCGAGGACTGTCGTCCATCCAGAGCTGGGGAACGGTCTACTACATGTTCAAGGTCAGCATTGCCCTGCTCGTTGACCGCTGCCGAGCAGTCGATCCGAGATATGACCGCTGTAATGTAGACAAGTTGGCAACTTAGCGTCAGCGCCGGCGGCGTTCTCCTGCGTGTCTTGCCCGTGTGACCGGCATACAGGCTGGCTCCTGTCCCTTTTTGGAGCTTTGGTATGTTCGCCAAAGCAGTGATGATCAACTCATGACTGGAGCTCCCATTAGTTTTGGTGTGGCCGGCGATTCCGCCCACATGAGAGCCAGATTCTGAAGTACTGCTATGGGTGGTAATAGCGGTAAGGTCTCACCGGGGGGCGATAGTGTCGCGATATTGACGCCCTTTTGCAGTGAGTTTTCATGAAGTCTGTATATATTGAAGCCATTTATGCTGCGTAAATGGCATGAGATATATAATTTATCCTTGTGTTTGGCGTGGCGTGTGTTACGAATGGAAGTGCCATGAAGCGGATACTTGATAGATTTCTGGCAATGCCGGATATGAGCTTCTTCCTGTTCGGTCCCCGTGGGACAGGAAAATCAACGTGGCTTGAAGCCCAATTTCCGGGAGCGCTTTGGGTGGATTTGCTTTCCCAGTCTGCGTACCAGCAGTATGTTGCCAACCCTGACTCACTGTATGAGCTTGCCATGGGGCAACCGGAGTCGAGGACGGTTGTCATCGACGAAGTTCAGAAGGTGCCAGAGTTGCTTGGCGTTGTACATCGTTGTATAGAGAAGCGTAAAGATCTTCGCTTTGTGTTGACCGGTTCAAGTGCGCGAAAGCTGAAACGTGCTGGTGTGGATTTGCTTGCCGGTCGAGCGGTTCTCAGAACGTGTCACCCATTTATGGCTGCCGAGTTGGGGAGTCAGTTTTCTCTAGAAGATACATTGGAGACGGGCCTCGTTCCGCTTGTCTGGTCTGCGAAGCACTCTGTGGATGTCTTGTCGAGTTACATGGCGCTTTATCTTCGTGAAGAAGTGCAGATGGAGGCCTTGGTAAGGAACGTGGGTGATTTTGCGCGATTCTTACAGGCGATCAGTTTCTCTCATGCTTCTTTGCTCAACGTTTCGGAAGTGGCAAGAGAATGCTCGGTCAGCCGAAAAACTGTTGAGAGCTATATTTCTATTCTTGAGGATCTGTTGATTTCCCATACCGTTCCCGTTTTCTCAAAGCGAGCAAAGCGGCAACTCGTAAAACACGCCAAGTTTTATCTGTTCGATGCTGGTGTGTATCGTTCAATGCGTCCCACTGGGCCTCTGGACAGGACAAGCGAGCTTGAAGGCTGCGCTCTTGAAGGTTTGGTGTTCCAACATCTGCGAGCTTGGTGTGACTACAGTGAGGACCGCACAAAACTCCACTTTTGGCGGACAAAGTCAGGAAGTGAGGTTGACTTTGTATTATACGGGCCGAACTGTTTTGCCGCGATTGAGGTGAAGAACAGTCTACGGATTCATCGCAAAGACTTGCGTGCACTACGAAGTTTCTGCGAGGACTATCCAGAGGCGCGCGCCATTTTGCTTTACCGGGGAAACGAACGTCGCCTGGTGGATGACGTACTCTGCCTCCCATGTGAAGCGTTTCTATGTTCTCTTGTGCCGGGACTGCATCTTCCGGAATGAGGATATCCTGCTCGCGTAGGGAGTAGATCTCTCCAGGATATCGGCAATCTTGCTGATCCGTTCACCTGGGAAGTCTTTTCAGCCGCTTTGCATCGGGCCGGTAACGGTCACCGCCGGATAGCCCCTCAAGCTCTCGAACGTGCTATTCTGGAAGCCTGAAAGAGGCCCCTTGTATAGAGGGTCTGAATGTAGTCCTGCCATGGGATGAACGTGATGCCATTTTCGCGGTAAGCGCGTGGCGTGCGGCACACGCAGAGGGCTTGTGGAGTAGAATGGTCTCGCAGAAAGGATCGCAGCCCTGTCGGTACCTTTGGCCGGGTAGATGACTTGATTTCGATGGGTATAATCTCGCCGTGTTTCTCAAGAATAAGATCCACTTCTGCTCCGTCTGAGGTGAGAAAAAATGATGGATTAATCTCCTCTTCGATATAGTTAATTGCCTTCTGCGTTTCGAGGATGATGAAGTGCTCAAATGTCTTCCCGTACAAGGGGGATCTTTCGGATAGCTCAATTGTGAGCATCTTTCTCAGGGCGAATGTCAAGCCAGTGTCAACGAAGTAGAATTTTGGGTGTAAACGCCGGTCGAAAAGTGCGGCGGTAGGCGGGGCGGTTTAAAAGTGCGTCACCCCAGATAGACCTTCGTGATTGGGCCTGAGAAGATGCGTGTTTTCTCAGGTTCGTGAGCGAGGGGAGGAAGGGTGTACGCAGATATGGAGTGGTGGGCAGATATACGGCGACAGGTATTGGTGGAGGGGGTATCGAAGCGGCAGATCCTGCGCGAGACAGGGCTGCACTGGAAGACTCTGGAGAAGATTCTAAGCCACAGCGTTCCTCCGGGCTACCAGTGCAACATTCCCCGGCCAGAACCGAAGATCGGGCCGTTCCGCGACCGGATTGCCGAGATTCTCGAGCAGGACAAGGCCGTCCCCAAGAAGCAGCGGCACACGGCCAAGCGGATCTTCGAACGAATAGGCCAGGAGGGGTATACCGGCGGGTATACCCAGGTCAAGGAGGCCGTTCGGGCCTTACGGAAGAGCCGGCAGGAGGTATTTGTCCCACTCTCTCACCGACCGGGCGAAGCCCAGGTTGATTTCGGACACGCCCTGGCAAGGATCGGCGGCGTACTTCAGAAGATCGCCTTCTTTGTTATGAGTCTGCCGCATTCGGATGCGGTGTATGTGCAAGCCTTTCCCCGGATCTGCACCGAAGTGATGTGGGAGGGGCACATCCGCGCCTTCTGTTTCTTCGGCGGCGTTCCCTGCCGCATCACGTACGATAATGACAGCACACTGGTGGCCGGTGTTCTCGGGCCCCGGGAGCGAAAGCTGACAGACGGCTTCCTGCAGCTGGTCAGCCATTACCTGTTCGATCATCATTTCTGCCTGGTCCGGCGCGCCAACGAGAAAGGGGTGGTCGAGTCGATGGTGCGCTATACCCGCAGCAACTACCTGGTGCCCGTGCCCGAAGTGCGCTCCTTTGACGAGTTGAACGCCCACCTTGAAAGCCGGTGCAAGGATGAGCTCGAGCGGACCTTACGCGGAAAGCAGATGACCAAGGCTGAGCTGCTGCGTGAAGACCGGGCCGCATTTCGCCCCCTGCCGGACACGCCATTTCCCGCCTGTCGGCAACGTTCCACCGCAGTCGACTCTCTCTCCTTGGTCCGCTTTGACAAGAACCAGTACTCCGTGCCGGTCGACTATGCCCATCATACCGTGGTGGTAAAGGGGTACACCGACCGGGTGGATATCTGTCATCTCAAGGAGCGGATCGCCTCCCACCAGCGCCTGTGGCTCAAAGAAGACGTGTCGTTTGAGCCGATACACTACCTGCGGCTGCTCGAACGCAAGCCTGGCGCCCTGGACCATGCCCGCCCGCTGGAGGAGTGGCAGCTGCCGGATTGCTTCTCGATATTGCGCCGACGGCTGGAAAGCGAGCAGGACGGCGAAGGCACCCGTGAGTATATCCGGGTCTTGCGCCTATTGGAGAAGCATAGCCTTCCGGATGTAGCCGATGCCGTCGAAGAGGGGCTACGCATCCACGCCTATACCCGCGATGCCATTGCCCAGTTCCTGTTTCCGCGCGAGGAGTGGCGCCTGACATCGTTTCGACTCGATAACCGCGATCATCTGCGCCGGGTCAAGGTCGACATCTGCCGGATCGAGCCCTATAGCGAGCTGCTGGCACTCGGAGGTGGACGATGAGCAGGAAGCCCACGGTACTACTGGAACACTACCTCAAAGAACTGAAGCTGCCCACCTTCCTGCGCGAGTACCCGAAGATCGCCGAGATCTCCCAACAGGATCGTGCCGACTACCAGACCTTCCTGTTGCGTCTGGCCGAACGGGAGATCCAGGATCGGGAGGTGCGGGCACGGGAGCGCAGGATCAAAGCCGCCAGGTTCCCACTCGTCAAGACGCTCGATACGTTTGACTTCAGTGCCCAGGCTTCGATCAACCAGCCCCTCGTCCGTGAGTTGATGAGTGGGGAGTATATCGACCATAAGGAGAACATTCTTCTGATCGGCAACAGCGGCACCGGAAAGACGCACCTGGCGACGGCATTGGCGTTCGGAGCCTGCCAGCAAGGACGCAAGGTTCGTTTCTTCTCGGCTACGGGCATGGTCACCACCTTACTGGAGCGCCGCGAGGAACGAACCCTGGAGCGGTTCAACCGGCAACTGGAGCGCCTGGAGTTGATCGTGCTCGACGAACTCGGCTACATCCCGTTCTCAAAGGCCGGGGCCGAGCTTCTCTTTGAGGTCATCAGTCGGGCCTACGAGCGGACCAGCCTGATCCTGACAACGAACCTGCCGTTCGAGGCGTGGACCGAGATCCTCGGCTCACAGCGCCTCACAGGAGCGCTACTGGATCGCCTCACCCACCGGGTCCATATCCTGGAAGCCAACGGTGACAGCTACAGACTCAAAGAATCAAAGAAACGAGCAAGGAGGATGCGACCGTCATCAACGCCCTGACACGGCCTCGAACAAGTCACCGGCTCACGGCCGCGCCACGGGTCCGCCCCCGGACGCTTCGCTCCCGGTGACGCTACAGTACGGCCCATATACTATGGGAGGGATGGAAAGAAAACCCATCCCAGTCGTTGACTCCCACCTCACGGTGGGCTAAGAAACATACGGAACAAGGTGCCGCACTTTTCGACCGGCACCCGCCGCACTTTTCAACCGGCGTTTACACCCCACCATCCGCCTCTACATCCATCGCGCCGTCCGGTGCGATTGATTCCCGTCGACCAGAGTTCTCCTGGCAAGCTGTTGAGGCCTCAGACTGGTATCAGATCTGGATCAATAAGGATGGCAAGAAGTACCATTCATCCTGGCTTCAGAACACGTCATGGACCCCGGATGCAGATATGCCTCGGGGAGCCTATACATGGTCAGTACAGACCTACAACAGCGCTGGGGCGGGTCCATGGTCTGCTACTACAGCATTTACCATCGACCTGCAGCTTCCCGGCGATGCGATTCCGGTAGGCCCCGAGGGAACGTTGGAGCTAGGTACGAATCGACCACCGTTCTCGTGGCAGGCAGCCGACCATGCGGCTTGGTACCACATCTGGGTGAATCGGGTTGGAGCGGGGAAGTATGCTTCACAATGGGTTCAAGCGCCGGCTACAAACTGGACGCCGAATGTTGATTTCCGTGGTGGGGACTACAAGTGGTGGATCGCAGGGTGGAGTGTTGATGGCTACG
>CAZLTD010000110.1:0-19998 GCA_964562385.1 uncultured Desulfobacula sp. | reverse complement strand
AAAACTTTTACCCTATCCGGAACGGTACATACTTCTTTCAATCGGACCGTTAATATGAGAATTGCTATAGTGTTCCTAAAATGCATTGAGTTAGAGGATCATTTTCGAGAAAACTGAAACGGTCCAGGTTCAGGCAGGGCGCTTTTTATGCAAGGCCAGAAAATTGCCCCCCACAACCAGCATAAGGCCTAAAACAGCCGATCCTTTCCAGGCATATCCTTCAAAAAAGGACGACAGGACAAGGGCCACTACCGGTACCACCATAATAGCATAAGAAGCCTTGTCCGCGCCAATAGAACCGATCAGGGTCAGATAACTGCCAAAGGCAATGATGGATCCGAAAACTGCCAGGTAAAAAAGAGACCCGATATAGGTTGCGTTTACCGCAAAAGTAAATTCCTTTCCTAAAAAAAGAGCGATCAAAGCCAGGACAATCGATCCGTATGCCATGCCGAATGCATTGGCCTGGACCACCGGGATATTGTTCTGGGTATTTCTGGCTGATGCAATGTTCCCGAATGATGCCAGAAGTACACTGAAAAAACAGACCACAAGCCCGAAAAATCCCTTGTCTGAAAAATCAAAACTCTTGATTTCCGGCATAAATATGAAGGCGATCCCTACTAACCCGATCATCGCGCCCGTGACCATTTTCTTTTCCACAGGCGATCCCAAAAAAATGGCCCCGTTGGCAATGTTCATAAATACAATGGCCGAAAAAACCACGGCCACGATGCCACTGGTAAGATGGACTTCAGCAACATAGACCAGCCAGTAGTTAATGCTGAAAAGAAGAATTCCGAACAATGCCATGAACAGATGGTCTTTCAGGGAAAATTTCATATTCAACCCCCGCCATGAACAGAACAAAAGCAGGATGACGGCTGCCAGGGAAAACCGGTAGACAACCGACACCATGGGATCTACACTTCCCAGTTGATATTTGATGGCAAGCCAGGTGGATCCCCACACAAGGACTGTAATGATATAGAGTGCTGTATTTTTCATTTTTCTTTCAAACCTTTTTTATAAAACCCGCACACATCCTGTTTCAGGAAGGGTGTGAAATGGCCTTTTTGTGCGCCTTGTCAAATGCAGCAACACACTTTTGGATATCTTCTTTGGTGGTGGCCCAGGAACAGACACTGACCCTGATGGTCTGTTTTCCCTGCCACACGGATCCGCCGCACCACAACACGTGCCCGGACTGAATATTGTCCAATGTGTCCTGTGTAATTCCATCGGTTTCACAGCAGACCAGTACCTGGTTAAAGACAATATCGTTTAAAACAGTAAATCCGATGGACTCAAGATGTCTTGCAAATTCTTGCGCATTCTCGCAAAGGGTATCCACCAGCCATTGAATCCCCTGCCTGCCAAAAAATTTCAAGGTCGCCCACAACTCCGGGGATCTTGCCCGCCTTGACATGTCCATGGTGTAAAGCATCCCGTCTCGTCCCTGGCCATACTGGATATAGGACCCGGTATTCTGAAGGGCTGATACCAGTGCTTCTTCATGGCGGCACAGGATAATCCCGCAGTCATAGGGGGCGTTTAAGGTCTTATGCGCATCCACAGACCAGGAGTCTGCCCTGTTCATCCCTTTGACCAGCTGTTTTTTATTTTCAGAGCCTGCTGCCCACAGGCCGAAAGCACCGTCGATATGGAGCCAGGCTCCCGTCTCTTTAGTCTTGCTGCCGATAGAGACAAAATCATCAAAAGCACCGGTGTTGACGTTGCCTGCCTGGGCCACCACCAGGGTGGTTTCATCCAGATCCGGCATTTTATCGGCTATCATCGCGCCCTGGGCGTCCACCGGCACTTTCTCGATATCATCCATCCCAAACCCGATTAAGGAGAGAGCCTTAAAAACGGTTGAGTGGGCTTCTTCGCCGAGAACAACACGGATCTTCGGTGCCCCGAACAGCCCTTTTTCTCGCACCTGCCAGCCCACACGTTCCAGCAGAAAGTTTCTGGCCGCAACAAGACCGCAAAGGGTTGCTGTGGACGTTCCGCTGACAAATCCGGCAACGGTCCCATCGCAAAGGTTGAACAACTCTTTGAGCCATCGTTCACACACCTTCTCAAGGTGTGAGGCCACAGGAGATATTACATTAAGCCCTGCATTCTGGTCCCAGACATCGGCCAGCCATTTTGCGGCAACAGCAGCCGGGGTAACACCGCCGTTAACAAACCCGAAATACCTGCCCCCGGTCTGGGCAACTGTGGCAGGGGAACCAACCTCATGCAGCATATCAATAATGTTAACGGCATCCCCTTGGGTTTCAGGCAGTTTTTCATCAAATGCCGATAACCGCGCAACGGCTTTTTCATCAGGAAAGACAGACCTTTCATTGACACTGTCCATGTACTCATATGCATGAATTGTGGCTCTTTCAAAGACAGTTTTTTCTTTTATATCCTTTTGAATGATATGATTTACATCTTGTGTCCGGGTCATAAAGTCACCTGTTTTTATCACGGCCATTGATATTTTTCTCAGTATATATTAAACCCGTACCAATAACAGACACAGAATAGTTAAAAAACAACCGTAACAGATGAGCAGACAATGAGACATTCAACCCATTTTCGATATGTTGCCCTTGCCGATGAAATTCAGGAGAATATCAACAAAGGAATTTTTTCACCCGGGGAGAAACTGCCGTCGCTGAGAAAGCTTCACCACCAGCTTGGTTTAAGCATTTCAACCGTTCACCAGGCCTATATCGAGCTTGAAAAAAGAGGACGCGTAGAGGCAAAGGAAAAGTCCGGGTTCTATGTCAGAGCACTCTTGCAGAGTCCTCTGGCTGTTCCGAAATTTGAAACCATGTCATCGACGCCCAGCAAGGTTCAGCTCAATGATCTGGTTAAAACCATTATCAAGGACCTTCAGTCCGATGATGTCCTCCAGCTGGGCGCGTCTATTCCCTCAAAGGAATTGATGCCCTTAAAACAATTGTCCAGGATCTTTAAATCGATCCATACTGATACCCTGCAACGCCATATTTCAAATTACGATTTATCAACCGGCAACCCGGAACTTCGGGAGGCGCTCTCAAAAAGGATGATGGGATCAATTGTGCCGATTACGGCCCAAGATATTATCACGACCAATGGGTGCCTTGAAGCGGTCAGCCTGTGTCTTCGCGCGGTGACAAACCCCGGTGACACCATCCTTGTGGAATCACCGACATTCCACAGCTTTTTACAATTAATCGAAGACTTAAACCTTTATGTGGTTGAAATACCGGGGCGACCGGATGATGGTATTGATCCTGCAACCTTTGAAAACCTGCTGTCAAAAAACAATATCAAGGCCTGTCTGCTCAACTCCAATTTCCAGAATCCGTTAGGATCGGTCATCAGAATTAAAAATAAAGCAATCATTTTAAAAACAGCCCAGAAGTTTAATATCCCGATCATTGAAGATGATATCTACGGGGATCTTTATTTTGGCAATAAACGACCGGGGACTTTTAAAGGGCTGGATGAAAAAGGAATTGTCCTTTATTGTTCATCCTTTTCCAAATCCCTGGCACCTGGCCTTCGCACCGGATGGACCGCTCCGGGCCGTTTTTTTAATGCCGTTTTGCGCATGAAACTAAACACAAGTATTTCAAGCCCTGCCATTGCCCACCATGTGGTTGCCAATTTTATCCGAACCGGGGCCTATGACCGCCATTTGCGGCAATACCGCCGCCATTTAAAAAACCAGACATCGGCCATGGCCATGGCCGTATCAAAGCATTTTCCGGCCGATACCCAGATCTCGTTTCCCAGAGGCGGCATGTTACTGTGGGTGGTGCTCAATCCGGCTGTGGACTCGTTTGAGGTGTATCAACGGGCGTATGAAAAAAAAATATCCATCCTGCCGGGAATCATCTGCTCAACCTCGGACCGGTATAAGAACTGTTTGCGGATCAATTGCGGTATAAAATGGAATCCCCGGCTTGAAAAAGGAATCAAGACATTGGGAAAAATAATCAAGGATCTTTGCACCCCCGGCTTTGAGAAGAAACGAACATGACAGACTTTAACGGTTTTTCAAAACAGCTGCCCCAGTTTTTCAAAAAATTACAGCAAAACAATACCAGAGAATGGTTCATGGCTCACAAAAATGAGTATGAAACCATTGTTAAACTTCCCTGTCAGGAGTTTGTATCTGCCATGGGTGCTGAACTGATTAAATTTTGTCCACAGATCAATGCCATCCCCAAAGTCAATAAGAGCCTTTTTAGAATCAATCGCGACACCCGTTTTTCCCATGATAAAAGCCCCTATAAAACCAATCTGGGTATCCTGTTCTGGGACGGCCCGGGGAAAAGGATGGAAAGCAGCGGATTTTATTTTCATGTTGAAAACGATCATCTCATGCTGGGCTGCGGCATGCATATTTTTCCAAAGACTGCTCTTCTGGCCTACCGGGAGGCGGTGGTGGATAAGAATTCAAGCGCATCCTTAAAAAAAGCGGTCCATGCCGTTGCAAAGAAAGGATATACCGTTGGCACCAAACACTATAAACGGTCTCCAAGAGGGTTTAAACCTGGTAATGATTTCCAGGCGCACCACCTGCTTTATAACGGGTTGACCGCACGGATCGAACTCCCCGTCCCGGATATTCTTTTTTCACCCGGCATCATCAACTTTGTAGTGGGCCATTTTAAAGACATGCGTGTGATACACCAATGGCTGGTTGAAAATATATGATTATAAATCTCCGCCTGTGGGGTTGGCCATCAGCCATCAGCGGTTAGCGGTCTGTAACACTGTTCAATCTATAGAAGTGTCATCCTTAATAAAAACTATTTAGGTTTGTCCTGAATAAAAACTATTTAGGTTTGTCCTGCCTCTTTAAAAAATATTCTTTTTGTCCATTTATTTAAAATTCTACTCAGTGAACCCTAAAAACAGGCACAATTTGTGCAAATTTTATCTTCTCAAACAGGATACAAAATATTTTATGAGCCCATATCATTTAACAAACCCAACAATTTCAGGAGATTGCCATTCCGGCTGGAATATTTCATTTTTTTCTGACCGGAAAAAAATGCCCGGAAAAAATTGTCCAAATGATGGTCCAATGTTTATAGAGGAGTAATCAATGAAGCACATCTGCATAATCGCAACAAATCTAACCGAATATCAGGTATTAAAACCATTGGTCAATTGTCTGTACCGGGACCCTGACATAACGGTGACACAAATATCGGCAGATGAGCACAAAGATTCACAGATGCGGGTGCAGCATTTTAGAATTGAAGAGGATGGGTTTACCATTGAGGACGACGCCAGCACATTCTTTAAAAACAGCACTGAGTATTACCAGGACAGCGCAACCTTTTTACAGGAAAAAACAGACCGATTCTTCAAAAACTATAGACCCGATATCGTGGTGTTGTTCGGCAATAACAATAAAACACTCAAAATCGCTGTCACGGCCTGTTTGAATGATATCCCCATTGCCCACATCGATGGGGGCCAGTCGGATTTCGGGATCTGGGAAGACTCCTATGGATTCGGCATTACCAAACTGAGCCACCTGCACTTTGCC
This sequence comes from uncultured Desulfobacula sp., assembly GCA_964562385.1. Lineage (GTDB taxonomy): Bacteria > Desulfobacterota > Desulfobacteria > Desulfobacterales > Desulfobacteraceae > Desulfobacula. The sequence continues at coordinate 14,444 of CAZLTD010000110.1, read as the reverse complement.
GCTGCTGAAAAATACCGGCAGCAGATTATAGTCTTTGGTGAAAACGAGAACAGCGTATTCAATACAGGCTCCCTTCTCATTGAACGGGCCAGCTCATTTTTAAGGCCGGAAAGGCCTAAGTTTAACCGGCGTATCGGATTGGAATCAGAGGACAATTTTATCCTGGTTGACCTTCACCCGGATGATGCGCTGGGGTCTAAAAATGCCGGAATGCTCGACCAGGCGTTCGAGGCCCTTGAAGGCAATGACATGGACACCGGAAAAATCGTATTCAACCTTCCCAGAAACATTGGGATCGGAAAAATGATGACCCGTATGATCGACGCATTTCAACAGCAATATGAAAACAGGGTGGTGCTTTGTGACTGTATGGATCTTGAAAACCTGTCAGCCGCTGTTGATCACTGTGACCTGCTAATCAGTAATCGCAACGACAGCCTTGTTCTTGCCTCAAGCAAAAAAAAGGGTGCCATCCACATTGCCCGCCAGGAAAAAAATTGTATCAGACCTTTTAACCAGGTGGACACGCCGGCTCAAAAAAATGAGATTATGGCGGCCATAAATCGTGTTATGTCCGATGATTTCAAAGATGAACTGACTTTTTTGATTTCACCGTTTGAGCAATCGTGCACAGCAGAAAAGATCAAATACAGATTGTGCGAGTTTACCCGGGAAAGGGTTGTCCCTAAGATCGCTTACCCGGAACCAGATATTTCCATTGATTTATTTCAATACGGACAGGGCAATATAGTAAATTAAGGGCATAAAAATTGCCGGCAGCATATTGCCCACCGGTATTTTTTTATCCCGGATCATGTTGAGTCCGAGCGCCACGATTAAAAGACCGCCTGTGGCCGACATCTGGCTGATAACTGCCGGCACCAGCAATGGTTTTAAAAGACCGGCCAAAAGCGTGATCCCCCCCTGGTAAATAAAAACCGGCACTGCGGCAAACAAGACACCGACGCCTAACGATGAACTTAAAATAATTCCGACAATACCGTCCAGGGCAGCCTTGGCAAACAAGGTGGAGTGATTTCCGGTCAACCCGCTTTCAAGGGATCCTACAATGGCCATGGACCCAACGCAGTACATGAGGCTGGCCGTTACGAACCCAGCGGAAAAGGTGCTGGATCCCTTTGAAAATTTTTTTTCTAAAAACCGGCCGAATTTTTCCAGATGATTCTCAATACCGATCATCTCACCCACGAGGGAGCCTATGGCAAGACTGATGATGATGACCAGAAGGTCATTACTGCCCAGAGCCCCTTTCATCCCGATCAAAAGGACGGCAAGACCGATGGCCTGCATGACCGTCCTGTTATACTTTTCAGGTATTCCGTTTTTAAAAACAAGCCCGACAAGCGCCCCTGCAATAATTGCAACCGCGTTTACAATGGTACCCAGCACAGGTTCAGATTCCTTTAAAAGGATACTCTTAACCACATCTTTTTACAGCTGATAAGAGTATCAAGTTTCGTCATGCAGCACTGGGTTTTAAAAGAATGTATCTTTTATATAATCCACGCCGTTTTTAAACAATTTGATCCCAAGGGTATTGTTGAAATCAGGTTCTTTGCCCTGCCGTTTCATCTTTTGAAGATCACGGTTCCAATCCGGATGATTGGTAAAATGGTTGTATGCTTCAGGATGGGGCATCAAGCCGAAAATACGGCCTGTGGCATCACAGATCCCGGCAACATCCGCCATGGACCCGTTAGGATTCAACGGGAACTGTCCGTTTGCCGGATTTCCTTTTTTATCTGCATACTGGAGCACCACCTGGTTATTTTCGATCAGGCTGTCCACAACAGACGGATCGGCGATAAATTTGCCTTCACCGTGCCGAATGGGATAGTCCGCCGTTGTAATTGCTTTTGTAAACACGCAGGGGCTTTTGGGGTTGGCGCAAAGATGGACCCACTCATCCCTGAAATTGCCGCAGTCATTAAAGGTGACCGACACGCTTCGTTTGGTGTAGTCTGCGTCAAGGCCGGGCAGAAGCCCTAAATTAACCAATGCCTGGAAACCGTTGCAGATACCGATCATAAGCTTGCCTTCATCCACAAAAGACAAAAGATCATCCCCAATATGATTCCTCATTTTGATGGCCTGGATAACACCGCCGCCATGGTCATCCCCCCATGAAAATCCGCCGCCAAGGGCCAGGATATGGAAATCCGCCAGCTTTACCTGGCCGGATATCACAGCGTTGATATGAACTTTATGGGCTGTGGCGCCGGCCAGTTCAAATACATGGGCGGTTTCATTGTCACAATTGAGCCCAAACCCTGTTAAAATAAGTGCATTTACCTTACTCATATCATCTCTCCAAAGGGATTATTAAACGCAGTCTCAAGCACCTGCATGGCAATATCCATGAGCGGCGCCCTGTTCAATCCCGACACTTTTAAATGATCATGGTCTTCTGTCACACGGCCAATACAGCCGGCGGCCATGCCTTTAAACAATTTATCAAATGTATCTTTATTCTCGGGTGCAATGGTCACAACAAACCGCCCGGATGATTCAGAGAACAGGGCGGTTTCATTTAAAATCGCACCCCGGCTGTCATCCAGCAGCAGGCCGGACAGATCAATGTCAAGCCCCAGGCCACCTGCCATGACAAGATAGGACAAATGGATCCCAAGACCGCCTCTGCCAATGGCATGACAGGAAGCAACCAGTTCATTTTCTATGGCTTTTTGCATGGCCTTATAAGTTACCTTGAATTTATCAAAATCAACATGGGGGACATTGACCCCTGTTTTGTCAAATGCTTCGTAATACTCGGAGGCGCCCAGTTCATTGGCCGTGGTACCGATCACATAAACAAGATCGCCGGAAACCTTGGGCTCCATGGTTAAGCATTTGGTAATGTCTTTAACCACGGAGGTGGCTGAGATCTGGACCGTTTCAAGTGCAGACACCTTGATGCGTTCACCAAACCGGCCTTCCAGGTGACCGTCCACATACATACTGTCTTTGCCGGACAGCAGGGGAATTTCATACTTTTCACAGGTCTCTTTCAAAGCCCTGCAGGCACGAACCAGCTGGGCTGCCTTGAAATTGCCGTCCGGATTTTTAATGGGATCATGCTGTATATTGGGCCAGCAGAAATTATCAAGTCCGCCGATGTGGTCAAAATCACCGCCCACGGCAATCAGGCGGCGCACAGCCTCGTCAATGGAGCATGTCATCATGTGATAGGCATCAATCTTTGAATACCATGGCAGCAGCGTCTGGGAAAAAGCAAGACCTTTTGGTGAATCCAGCACCGGTCGTGTGACTGCGGCATCTGACGGCATATTGTACTTCACGCCGATTAAAGGTTTGATAACGGATCCGCCCTGCACTTCATGGTCATACTGCCGTAAAATCCACTCTTTTGAACAGATATTGGGCCGCTCCAAAAGTTTTGGCATCAATGCATTAAAATCCGTGGGAGAGCTTATCACAGGTTCCGTCAGGCCTCTTCCCTGCGGACTGATCCAGACCGCATCGAACTCCCAGGACGGGAACCCTTTGTCCAGAAGGTCCATATCTACATAGGCACAGGTTTCACCCTTGTATTTAATATGCAGTTTTCCGGAGTCGGTGTACTCACCGATCACGGTACTTTCCACTTCGTGCATATCGGACAGTTCCATAAAACGGTCCAGATGCTCGGGTTTTACGGCGATGGTCATGCGCTCCTGGGACTCAGATATCCAGATTTCCCACATATCCAGCCCCTCGTATTTCAAGGGAACCTTGTCTAAATCCACCACACATCCGTCGGAGATCATGGCAGACTCGCCAATGGATGATGATAATCCGCCGCCGCCGTTATCTGTAATAAACGTGGTCAACCCTTCATCACGGCATACAAGCAGAAAATCGTGCATTTTTTTCTGAGTGTACGGGTCACCGATCTGGACATGGCCTGCCGGGGTATTTTCGGAAAAACTTTCCGAAGAGGCAGTCACGCCGTGGATACCGTCTTTGCCCACTCTGCCGCCGCTCATAATAATCAGTTCACCGGGCGATGTTTTCTTTTCATGGCTGGGTTTACCATTGACCTTATTGGGCATGATGCCCAAAGCGGTTACAAAAACAAGGGATTTGCCCATATATCCCGGATTGAACAGTGTCTGACCAAATGTGGTGGGAACGCCGCTTTTGTTGCCGCCGTCCTTCACGCCTTCGATCACGCCGTCTAAAAGTCGCCGTGGGTGAAGCGGCGGTTTCAGGGGCCCGTCATAGTTGATATCCCCGACGCAATACCCGAAACTGCCCATGAACAGCTTTGACCCCAGCCCGGTTCCCATGGGATCGCGATAGACACCGACAATACCGGTAATCGCCCCGCCATAGGCCTCCATATTGGAGGGAGAGTTATGGGTTTCACCGGTGACCACATAATTGTTCTTATCGTCAAATACGCCCACACCGGCATTGTCCCACAACACGGAAACCACCCACTCTTTTTTGTCTTTCAGCCTCAGGGTCGGTTCCTGGATATAGGTTTTAAAAAGACTGTTCTCAACCACAGCCTGGTCCGTGATATCATCACAATAATTAAAAATACCTTGAAAGGTATTGTGATTACAATGGTCGCTTCGGGCCTGGGAAATATATTCCAACTCCAGATCCGTGGGTTCAGACAGCCCCACCTGCTCACGGGACGCCTTGACATCCGGGTCCAGAAAATATTCCCTGATAACCGGGATATCCCTGGGATTTAAGGCCAGGTTTCTCTCATCGGATATGGCGGCCAGCTGCTGGTCAGACTCAATACTGATGGCCTCAAAACAGGGGGTATGATCAAGGACGACCTTGGCCGGTTTTACATCGGCGCCAATGGTTTTATCCCAGTCCTTGATGGAAAAAATCTTGAACTGCTGGATAATACCGTTGGATAGAAGCTCTGTGGCCAATTTCTCCATATCCTGAAAGGTCAGCGCATCTCCCTTAAGGCAGTATCGTTTGGAAGTATAGACCCCTTCAGTGGGACCAAACTCCTTGCCGATATGATCTCGTATGGCCTCCACGGCTGTGGCACCGGCATTATCCTTTACCCCGGGCCGAAAACCAATCCAGATGCACCAGTGAAAGTCTATATCAAGCGGGGTTAGCGCCGACACCTGGGTCACCGGGTTGGTAAAAATTTCATCTTTAACCACGGACAGTTGCTCCGGACCAAGATCCGACTCAATGGTCACGATATTAATACATCGCGCCGCCTCAATCTGAATACCGAAATACGAGGCTGCCTTTTTCATTAACGCGGAGGCTTCCGCATCCCTGAGCTCTTTTTTCAGAGCAATTTCAATTCTTGAAATCATATTATCCACCTATCAGATTATCCACCTTGGAACAGTCTAATTATGTCATTATAAAAAACAAACACCATGAGTGCCACCAGAACGGCAGCGCCGAATTGAATCATTTTTTCCCTGACTTTTTCACTGACCGATCTGCGCGTAATGGCCTCAATGCCGAAAAACAGCAGATGACCGCCATCCAGCACGGGAATGGGGAAAAGATTGATGATCCCGAGGTTCACCGACAGCAATGCAATAAAAAAAGCAAAGTTCATCCAGCCCGCCTTTGCCTGCTCTCCGGCCATCTGGGCGATCATCAAAGGGCCGCCCAGGTTCTTGGCGGACACACTCCCGGAAACCATTTTCCCGACAGACAAAATAGTCAGTTTCACCAGGCCCCAGGTATCATCGAGCGCGCGCTTTACCGCTGCAATCGGGCCAAATCGTTTATGAAAGGATTCGCCCGACCCGACAATACCGATGATATATTTTTCAATATCTTCACCAAATACATTTTTCCCGGGCTTGAGTTCCGGTACAAGGGTAACCCCTTTAAGCTGGCCACTGCGTTCAACCACAATTTCAAGTTTGCCGCCCTCACTGCCGCCGACATATAAGAATATATCTTCAAATGATTCAATTTTATTTCCGTTGATCTGCCGGATCACATCACCGGCCTTGATACCGGCCTCAAGTGCCGGGCTGTTCTCCACAACCTTACCGACCACCGGGCTTGGCAAATAGATTCCGGCAAACTGGTACAGGGAATAAAAAATAAAAATAGCCAGAAAAAAATTGGCAAAGGGCCCTGCGGCAACGATGATACTTTTTTTTGAAAGTGATTTGTGGGTAAACGATGCTTCTATATCTTCAGGGTCAATGGGCGCACCGGGTTCATCCCCGACCATTTTAACATAACCGCCCAGAGGAACAGCAGACAGGCAGTACTGGGTTCTCCCAAATGTTTTTTTTAAAATTTTCGGGCCGAATCCCAGAGAGAATGTCTTAACCCCGACACCGCAGAGCCGTGCCGCAATAAAATGCCCGAATTCATGAATAAAAACAAGAATACCAATAACAATGATAAATGCAACAAGAGAGTGCCCCATAAAACCTCGCTTTTTAAATCAGGGATTGTGCTTTTTCACGTGCGTTTTTGTCCGCTTCAATAATACTAAAAAGATCTGGATTGTCAATGTGTGGTTCAGATGACATGGTCGTGGAAATCAGATCAAAAATCTGTAAAAAACCGATTTTATTCTCCAAAAATGCCTGTACGGCGACTTCATTGGCGGCATTCATCACGCAAGGCAGAGTGCCTTTTTTTTTACACGCTTCATGTGCAAATAAAAGGGAAGGAAATTTTTGTGTGTCCGGTCGTTCAAACTTTAAAGATCCAAGATCTGCAAAATCCGGAAAATCAATATTCAGATTAATGCGGTCCGGCTGTGACATTGCATAGGCGATCGCCCCTTTCATATCCGGCTCGCCCATCTGGGCCATCACCGTACCGTCCAAAAATCCCACCATGGAGTGGACAATACTCTGGGGATGAATCAATACCTCTATCATATCCGGATCAACGTCAAACAGGTGCACCGCTTCAATAATTTCAAGCCCCTTGTTCATGAGTGTGGCAGAATCAATGGAGATTTTGTGTCCCATATTCCAGGTCGGATGGTTTAAGGCATCTTCCCGGGTTATCTCAGAGAACTCATCAAAGGATTTGCAGCGAAACGGTCCGCCCGATGCGGTTAAAAATATCTTTTTTAAATCTTTTTTTCTGCCACCTAATAGGCTTTGAAAAATAGCGCTGTGCTCACTGTCCACCGGCAGGATGGAGACACTGTTTTTTTTTGCCCGCGCCATCATAATATCCCCGGCCATAACCAGGGTTTCCTTGTTGGCAAGGGCGATCTGTTTTTTTGCGTCAATGGCGGCAAGTGCGGGGGTTAATCCGACAGCGCCCACCATGGCCAGCAAAACCATATCCGTGCTGTCATATGAAGCAGCCTCACAAAACCCGGGCTCCCCGAACAGAATATCCGGTTTTATGGATCCTTTTAATCCTCTGGCAAGTTTCATGGCACCTGTTTCATCCAGCACAGATACCAGATCCGGTTTAAACTCTTCAACCTGGCGGATAAAAAGGTCAATATTATTTCCAGCCGTCATTGCCGTGACATTGAATCGTTCCGGATGCATCCGGACAATCTCAAGCGCGCTGGTACCGATGGATCCGGTGGCGCCTAAAACAGATAAGTTTTTCATAAAATAAAGACCAGGTAAACGTAGAGAACCGGAATGGATAAGAGCAGTCCGTCAATGCGGTCCAGCATTCCGCCGTGTCCGGGCAGGATACTGCCGGAATCTTTAATGCGTGACGCCCGCTTCATTGCTGACTCGAACAGATCACCGATCTGACCGGCCACTGCCAGCATGAAAGCACCGGGTATGGTTAGAAAAGCTAAAGACAGATCATGAAAGAAAATATAGCTGAAAACAAATCCCACCACCATTGAGGTGGTAACCCCGCCAATCGATCCCTCTATGGTTTTATTGGGGCTGATATTGGGTGACAGCGCTTTTTTTCCAAAAAAAGTTCCACCGTAGAACGCTCCGGTGTCATTGGCAAACACGACAATCAAAAGCCAGATAATCCAGAAGGTTCCACCTTCAAGCTCTTTCACGAAAATCAGCAAAGAAAGCGATACCGGGATATACACAATACCCAGAACCTGTTTGGAAATACTGTCGAAAACATCCGGATGGGTGGCAAACCGAGCCAGCACAAAAATGGACAGCGCCATCAGGTTCATGGCCATGATTAAAAACAAAATTTCCCATGATCCCAGACAGGCACTGATGACCAGGGTCATTGAGACAGTATATGAGATAATCTTTATGCTATTGGAGATAGGGCCTTCATCATTACCGAAAATGATACGAAGATACTCGCGCATGGCAAATATGGCAACCACGGCGACCATGGCAGCGACAAGCAGGGTGTTTCCTTTTATGAGAATCCATAAAACGCATGGTACAAGAATTATTGCGGTTATCCATCGTTTGATGTGCTGCATGCTACCTTACCGAAGCGTCGGTCCCTTTCCTGAAAATTAATTAAAATCTTATGTAACTCCTCTTTTGAAAAATCCGGCCACAGCGTATCGGAGATATAAATTTCTGAGTAAGCCGCCTGCCACATAAGAAAATTACTCAAGCGGTACTCACCGCTGGTACGAATGATCAAATCAGGATCCGGCATTGACCGGGTATATAAATGCTCGCTGATCACATCAGGCGTTATGTCATCACTGACCAGCTCACCTGAGTGAATCTTTTGGGAAATCTTTTTAACCGCCGTTGTGATCTCTTCCCGTGAGCCGTAACTGAGCGCCAGGTTCAGCAACATACCGTCGTTGTCACAGGTCAGATCCAGGGTCTTGTCAACTTGGTCTAAAACATCGGCAGGGAGTCTGTGTTTTTGCCCGATGATATTCAGCTTGATGTTGTTTTTTGAAAGCGTATCTCTTTCATTGACGATAAATTTTTTTAACAGCATCATCAATGCTTTGACTTCAGCTTTCGGCCGGGCCCAGTTCTCGGTGGAAAATGCATAGAGCGTCAGCGTCCCAATCCCGATCTCCCGGCAGGCTGTTACAATACTACGAACGGTGGCAGATCCTTTTTCATGACCTTTCACCCGGTTCATCAGCCGCTTTTTTGCCCACCTGCCATTGCCATCCATGATCATGGCGATGTGGGAAGGGAGTTTCGATAAATTCAAAGACGCATCTTTTTGACCGTTAGACTTCAAGAATTTCCTTTTCTTTACTGGCAAAGATTTCGTCTAACTTTTTGATATAGTTGTCCGTGGCTTCCTGCACCAGTTTTTGGGCTTTAAAGCTGTCATCTTCGGAGATATCCCCGTCTTTTTGAAGCTCTTTGAGCAACTCGTTGGAATCCCGCCTGATATTTCGAACAGCCACTTTATAGTCTTCACAGGTTTTGGCCACGGTTTTAACAATTTCTTTTCGTCGTTCCTCGGTCAGCGGCGGAATGGAAATCCGGATGAGCTTCCCGTCATTGGAGGGTGTCAAACCGATATTGGCTTTAAGAATGGCCTTTTCCACATCATTGATAACACTGACATCCCACGGTTTTACCGTGATCAGGCGGCTTTCCGGAATCGAAACGGTCGCCATCTGCGGCAATGGGGTTGCGGCGCCATAATAATCGACCATCACCCCGTCTAAAATAGCTTGGGATGCTCTGCCGGTACGCACCTTTAACATCTCTTTTTCAAACGCTTTTTCGGACTTGCCCATTCGATCTTTGGTGTCCTGGAGCACATCATTAATCATAACAATCCATCCTCATTAGCGGTTCGCTATTTGTTATAGATCCGAGTACCAATATTCTGGCCGGTGGTTGCCTTTATGATATTATCGGCCTGATGCAGATCAAACACCTGCAAAGGAAGATCATGTTCCATTGCAAGTGAAATGGCCGTCATATCCATTACATGAAGCTGTTTTTCCAGAATCCGCATATAGGACAGTTCATCAAACATGACAGCATCATCATGAACCACGGGATCTTTATCATAAACACCATCAACCTGGGTGGCTTTAAAAAGAATCTGAGCCCGCATTTCATGGGCCCGTAATACAGCTGCGGTATCGGTTGTAAAATAGGGGTTTCCGGTACCAGCCGCAAAAATAACCACCCGGCCCTTTTCAAGATGCCGGATGGCTTTTCGTCGAATAAAGGGTTCGGCAATTCTGTCCATGGGAATGGCAGACTGAACCCGTGTCGGAACATCACACTTTTCAAGTGCGTCGCAAAGAGCCAGAGAGTTAATAACCGTTGCCAGCATTCCCATATTATCCGCCGATGTTCTGTCCATCCCGGCAGAACTGCCTGCAACGCCCCTGAAAATATTACCACCACCCACAACAATACAGATTTGAACATCAAGGCGATATACCTTTGAGATCTCCTCTGCCACGTAGTGAATCATTTCAGGAGTGATACCAAAGCCCTGATTTCCCATCAGGGCTTCGCCGCTTAACTTAATTAGAACCCGACTAAATTCTGACTCTTTGCTCAAGATTTTATTCTCCTATCTGGAAGCGTACAAATCTTTTAATCTGAATATTTTCACCAATTTTACCAATGGTCTCTTTGAGGACCTCGGTAATTGTTTTCTGTGGGTCTTTGACATATTGCTGGCTCATCAGGCAGATATCTTTGTAAAATTTTTCAACCTTGCCGTCAACAATCTTGTCGATAATATTCTCGGGCTTGCCCTCTTCTATCATCTGTGCTCTGTAAATTTCTCTCTCTTTTTCAACCAGAGCGGGATCAACATCTTCAGGATTCAGGCCGGCCGGGTTGGTGGCGGCAACATGCATGGCGATATTTTTTGCAAACGCTTCAAAATCTTCAGTTTTTGCAACGAAATCTGACTCACAGTTTACCTCAAGAAGGACGCCCAGTCTGGCACCGGTGTGAATATATGAATAAATGATCCCTTCAGAAGTTGAACGACCTGCTCTTTTAGCAGCTTTGGCCAGGCCTTTTTTTCTTAACAGATCGATTGCTTTTTCCATATCTCCTTCTGCTTCGGCAAGGACTCTTTTACAATCCATGATGCCGGAACCAGTTGCCTGGCGAAGCTCTTTTACCATTGCTGCGGAAATCTCAGCCATTTTTTCTTACTCCTTATCGTTATTCAGTCTCTTGGGTCTCAGGTGTCTCTGGGGTCTCTTCGACTGGTGTGGTTTTTCTTTTAATTTTTTCAACAACAGGGCCGTCCGTACCATCTGAAACAACCACCTCGACCGGTGCTTTCTTTCCTGCTGTATCAACGGCTTCACCGTCGCCTTTATCGGACTGGGCACTCTGTTTTTCTTCATACAAAGCGGCACCGTCAATACAGGCATCCGCAATACGGGATGCAAAAAGACGGATAGATCTGATGGCATCATCGTTCCCCGGGATTACGTAATCGATATCATCCGGATCACAATTGGTATCCACAACGGCTACGATGGGAATTCCCAGGCGTTTGCCCTCTTTTACCGCAATGGCTTCATTTTTGGGATCAATGACAAAAATGGCGCCCGGTAATCTTTTCATATGGCTGATACCGCCAATGGCAAATTCCAGTTTTGCTTTTTCCTTGAGCATCCCTGCCTGCTCTTTTTTCGGATAATTTTCAAGAGTGCCGTCATTTTCAATGGAATTTAGAAAATGAAAACGGGTAATATTATTTTTAATGGTCTGAAAATTGGTAAGCATGCCGCCCAGCCATCTGTTCTGCACATAAAATTGTTCGGCCCGGTTCGCTTCTTCATAGATTGATTCGGATGCCTGTTTTTTCGTTCCTACAAAAAGGATATCCTGACCGTTTGCCGCAACCTCTTTGATGAAATCATGGGCGTCTTTGAAAAGTTTAACAGTCTGTTGCAGATCGATAATGTAGATACCGTTTCTTGCACCAAAGATGTATTTTTTCATCTTCGGGTTCCAACGTTTGGTTTGATGTCCGAAATGAACACCTGCTTCAAGTAATTCTCTGATTGTAATGTAAGCCATTTTTTCTCCAATAATTTAATGGTTTTTTTTCCACCACCCAGATCATCCCCGGAATTCAACTCCCGCAAGAGAGCACCTGACCCCCAAGTCCTTGGATGTGCGTTTTTTAGTTCAACAAAAAATCCTAATTTATATAGCAAAAATATATTATTTAATCAATGATGTTTTTTAATCAACACCAGACGATCATGCCCTGCCAGATCGGGCATAAATTCAGGGGGGTAATACAAGGAGGATTCAGTCATAATCCGGCAAATATCCTCTTTTTGATCGCTGCCTATTTCAAGAAGCATCACACCACCGGGACACAGGAATCCGACAGCCCTTTCTATGATCCACCGGTAACACGCCAGGCCATCCCGACCTCCATCAAGAGCCAGACGCGGTTCATACTGCCGTATTTCAGGCTGAAGCATCCCAATCTGTTGTGACGGAATATAGGGTGGATTGGAAACAATCAAATCAAAAGATTGACTCGAAGAAAACATGGAAAACCACGATCCGACACAAAACTCAATTGCCGGACAAGACAACACCCGGTCCGCATTTTTTTTAGCCACCCCAATGGCCTGCACTGATTTATCTGTGGCAAAATAGAGATGCTGTGAAGCGGCCTTTGCCAGCGAAACAATGATAGCCCCGGATCCTGTCCCCATCTCCAGCACTTTTTGAGGATTTTTTTCATCCTTGCGGTTGTTTAGTACAGCCAATGCCTGTTCAACCATTAATTCCGTATCCGGCCGCGGTATTAACACATCCGGGGTTACATGAAATTCAGATTCATAAAATCCCTTCACACCGGTAATATAGGCCACCGGTTCATGTTGAATCCGCCGTTTAATCAATGTTTTGAAGCCAGACAATTCACGCTGTTCCAAAGGACGGTCGTACTGCAGATAAAGATCCAGCCGCTTTATTCCAAGACTGTGTGCCAGCAGAATTTCAGCCGTAAGCCGGGGACTGTCAATAGAGTGATTTTTAAAATAGGACTGGGTCCAATTCAGAATTTTGAGTATGGTCCAGCTTTTATCGTTGATATTCGGCTTCGTAAGATTAGCCAATTTCCTTTAATGCCTGTGCCTGGTTAAAGGTTTTTAATTCATCGATGATTTCCTGGATATGGCCTTCCATGATACTGTCCAGTTTATACAGCGTCAAACCAATACGATGATCGGTCATGCGGCCCTGGGGGAAATTATAGGTACGAATTCTGCCGCTCCTATCCCCGGTTCCCACCTGGCCCTTTCGATCAGCAGCGCGTTTCGCCTCTTCTTCCTGAATCTTGGCGTCCAGTATCCTTGCCTTGAGGACATTCATGGCCTTGGCTTTGTTTTTGTGCTGGGATTTCTCATCCTGGCAGGTGGCAGTCACATTGGTGGGCACATGGGTAATCCGAACAGCCGAATCCGTCGTGTTAACAGATTGACCGCCGGGGCCCGATGACCTGAAAACATCAATTTTCAAATCAGCCGGATTGATATCAATGTCGATATCCTCAGCCTCAGGCAGAACTGCGACAGTCACAGCGGATGTGTGCACCCGCCCCTGGGCTTCTGTTTCAGGCACCCGCTGAACGCGATGCGTGCCGCTCTCATATTTAAAACAGCTAAAAGCCCCTTTGCCTTTAACAAGCGACACCACTTCCTTGAAACCGCCGGAGTTTGAATCATTTTTTTCAATAATCTCAATACCCCAGTTTCTGGACTCTGCATACCGGGAATACATGCGAAACAGATCGCCGGCAAAAATCCCTGCCTCTTCACCACCGGTACCGGCCCGGATTTCAAGCAGGACGTTTTTATCATCCCGTGGGTCTTTGGGCATTAAAAGAACATTCAGTGATGATTTGGTCTCTTCAATCCGCGTTTCCAGATCGGGAATTTCTTCCTTTGCCATGGCCCGGATGTCTGAATCATCGTCTTTTAAAAGCTCCTTGGCTTCATCAAGCTCCCCCAACAGGCCTTCATATTCTCTGAAAACCGGAACGATCTTATTGAGCTCACCGTGCTCTTTTAAATACTCCTGGTATTTTTTTTGGTCACTGATGACAGCCGGGTCACTTAATAATTGCTCGAGCTTTATGAAACGCTCTTCTATGCCTCTTAATTTTTCAATCATATTATAAAAACTCAAAAGGGGTTTTAGTTCAAACCCCTTTTTGAATACAGATTAATTTGATTTTTAAACCAGTTTAGACGCGTCAAACCCAGCATATTTCTTTTTAAAGCGATCGATTCTTCCCGCAGAGTCAACCAATTTCTGTTTTCCAGTAAAGAAAGGATGACACTGGGAACAGATTTCCACTTTTACATTTTCCTTTGTGGATCCGATTTCAAATGTCGCACCGCATGCACAGGAAGCGTCTGATGTTGTGTATTTTGGATGAATATCTTTTTTCATTTGTTCTAAAACTCCTTACCCTGCCTTATTTAACGGCAATTCAATTAATCAAAAAAGCTTCTATGAATTCATCAATTCAAGAAACTCTTTATTATCCTTTGTTCCTTGCATTTTTTCAAGTAAAAACTGCAT
>CAZLTD010000109.1:0-21092 GCA_964562385.1 uncultured Desulfobacula sp. | reverse complement strand
GCTACTGGGCGATCCTCAATGTGCAGGTTCCTTTTGACTGGTTGTTCCCCTCATTGGATTCGATCACGGTATCCTCAATATCCAGTTCAAACAGCAAAACTTTCAATCCCGGTGTTGGCCAGGTCAGATATGTGTGAAAGGTGTAAACCTCTTTTGGGCGAATCTGCTTTCCAATGTGAAGGATCTTGGTGAATTTGCTGTTTTGATCCCGGTCATCATCCCCTTTGATCCGGATCTTAAATGGCCTGGCAACTGCATCCCCCATGTTAATGATGTATCCCCATATCTTGACCTGCTGGTTCACCCGTTTTTGGTATTTCGGGCTTTCTGACTTGAAATAGTATTTGCTTTCCGAGGAGCGGTTATAAATTTTATGGTCGTAAAACATCAGATCGGCCATGCGTGTATTGGCAGGATACAGACCATACTGCCATGAAACCTGGTTGTTATTCTCGCTTTTCTCCTCCAGGTCATTGTTGCTATCCAGGGTCAGGGTCAATCTTTTTTTCTGCTGGACCTTCATATCCACAATCTGCTCTGCCGGAACCTCTATGACAATTTCCGGTGCCCGTTCACGCCACTGGGTGGGAATGGGATATTTTCTTGTGGTTTTCAGCAGGGCCGGTGCAAAGATGTTCTCCTTTACCGCCTGGACCCATAGGGTTTTGGGCAGACGCCGGTATTGTTTAAACCATATGTTAATTTTATACGGCTCTCCTAATATCGCGTATTTTGGCACCAGTTCAAACCGCTCAACAAGCAGGTCCGGCAGATGGTCATTGTCCGGTACTTCCTGTTTTAGCGGCATCTTTAACGTGTTCGGCGATATCGTTTTAACCGGTATTTTATTGATCTGCTTTTTTACTGCCGGCGTCTGGGCGAACAGTTCAGTTGAAATAAGCAAGGCTGACAAAAAAATAGATATCCACAGGGCTGCAATTTGTTGTCGTGTCACATCTCACCTCCTGTAAATCATTATTTTAACCCATACTTGCAACTTGCCATGTCATCGTCAATACCTAAAAACCGAGAGAACAAACAAACCCCTTGATTTACATGATTTTTTAATGCACCATGGAATTGTATCTTAATGCATCTTCTTCTTTTTATTGTTAACTATCTGAGGATGGGAATATGCTTGACGATAGATCCGTTACCGGAAAATATCTTGCCCTTTTCTTTGTGGGCTTTTTTATCTTTTCCTATCCGGTCTTAACCATTTTCAATATAACGGACCGGATCTTCGGGATCCCGTTATTCTTTTTTTATCTGTTTATTGCCTGGCTTTTACTGATCATTCTGATTTATCTTGCAGGACGGCATTCAGATACGGTTGACCCGATCTCTTTGCTGACGGGAAGCCAGGATAAAGACAGCAGCAAAGGCTGATCCCGATTTTTTTATCAAGCGGCATGGAATATAATTTTAATAGCGCTTTAACACCGGACAAAGGTTCATGCTTGAGACCAAAATTATTATTATTGTCTCTTTCGGCTACATGGGCATCCTGTTTGCCATTGCCTTCTTTGGAGATACCCGTGCAACCAAAGGCAAGAGCATCATCAGCAACCCGTATATCTATGCCTTGTCCCTTGCGGTTTACTGCACAGCATGGACTTATTACGGCAGTGTAGGTGCCGCCAGCACCTCAGGTGCCACAGGGTTTTTAGGAATTTATCTTGGCCCCACCCTGATGATGATTATAGGATGGCCTGTAATCCGGAAAATCATCCATATAAGCAAGGCCAACCGCATCACCTCCATTGCCGATTTCATCGGCTCCAGATACGGGAAAAGCGCTACCATTGCCGGCGCTGTGACCATCATTGCAGTACTGGGAATTATTCCCTATATGTCGGTCCAGATTAAGGCCATCTCTACCTCCTTTTTGCTGATCAGCCAGTATCCGGATGTCTATCTGGTGGAAAGACCGGTCAATCTTCCGGCCAGCAAGGATACCGCATTTATTGTGGCGATGTTGCTGGGCTTTTTCGCCGTCTTTTTCGGCACTCGGCACCTGGATGCCACAGAGCGCCATGAAGGGCTTGTGGCGGCCATCGCCTTTGAATCCATTGTCAAACTGCTTGCCATCATCACGGTGGGCTTGTTTGTCACCTATGGTTTGTATTCAGGGTTCGGGGATCTGTTTGAGCAGGCTGGAAAAGTTTCCCAGATTAAACAGCTTTTTGTCATGGATGTAAACGGATCCACTTTTTCCGGTTGGTACACAGGGCTGCTTCTGGCCATGATGGCCATCTTTCTTTTGCCACGGCAGTTCCAGGTGATCGTGGTGGAGAATGTGGATGAAAACCATCTGAAAAAAGCAATCTGGCTTTTTCCTTTATACCTGCTGATCATCAATATTTTCGTCATTCCCATTGCGTTCGGCGGCATGCTTTATTTTATTGAGCAGTGCGGTTTAGATCCTTTATGCAGCAAGGGGCTTGGGGAAACATTCTCCGGCATTTTAGAGTTTACCTCGGGCCGTGTGGATGCGGATTACTTTTCATTGACCCTTTTGATGGCCGAAAAACAGCAGGGACTAGCGCTTTTCGCCTTTATCGGCGGGATGAGCGCTGCCACTGGAATGGTTATCGTGGAAACCATCGCGCTTTCCACCATGGTGTGCAACGACCTTGTCATGCCGGTCCTGTTCAGGCTTTCGTTTTTAAAACTTAAAGAGAAGGCCGATTTAAGCCGTCTTCTGCTCATTATCCGGCGGATAAGCATCCTGCTGATAGTGCTCATGGGGTATCTCTATTTCCACTGTGTGGTGGAATTATACACCCTGGTCTCCATCGGTAAAATTTCCTTTGCCGCTGTTGCACAATTCTGCCCGGCGGTTATCGGGGGTATCTTCTGGAAAAGGGCCACCAAACGCGGTGCCCTGTTAGGCTTGCTGGCCGGTTTTTCCATCTGGTTTTACACCCTGATGCTGCCATCCCTGGCCGAGGCAGGTTTCCTGTCACCGGACATTACAACCCGGGGCTTGTTCGGCATCGGTCTTTTAAATCCCACCAACCTTTTCGGTCTTAATACGGCCATGATCGGATTCGACCAATACACCCATGCGTTTTTCTGGAGCATGGCTGTCAATATCGGCCTTTTCATGGGGGGATCTATCTTGTCCCGGCAGGATGCAAGAGAACGCAAACAAGCCGAACTGTTCGTGGACGTTTTCAAATATTCGGTTGCCAAGCAAAAACCGTCTTTCTGGAGTGCCACCACCTCTGTTACCGATCTGAGGATGCTTTTGAAACGGTTTTTAGGACAGCAGCGGGCAAATGACGCATTGGAACTTTATGCCCGAAAACACGGGATAGACTGGGAAAAAGATCTGATTGCCGACGCCGGTCTGGTCAGTTATGCGGAAAAACTTCTGGCCGGCGCCATTGGATCGGCATCCGCCCTGGTCATGGTAAGATCCATTGTTGAAGAGGAACCCCTGGGGATGAAGGAGATCATGGGCATCCTGGATGAAACCCAGCAAATCATTGTTTACAGCAGGGAACTGGAAAAAGCCACCAAGGATCTTGAAGCGGCCAATGAACGGCTCAAAGAGCTGGACCGGCTGAAAAATGAGTTTATCTCAACCGTCACCCATGAGCTTCGAACCCCACTGACCTCAGTGCGGGCCCTGGCTGAAATCATCCGGAATACCCCGGATCTTGATCCTGAAAAGCATGAGGAATTTATTGGGATTATCATCAAGGAGAGTGAAAGGTTGACCCGGTTGATCAACGATGTACTGGATTTTCAGAAAATCGGATCCGGCAAAATCTCCTGGCAGATGGAGCGCCTGGATTTCAAAGAGGTGATAGAGGATTCCATTTTTGCTACAAGCCAACTGGTCAACGAAAAAAACATCGATCTGTCACTAAACATCAGCGAACGGGACTTTGTCCTTAATGGAGACAAAGACCGTCTGATGCAGGTGATGGTCAACCTGATATCCAATGCCGTCAAGTTCTGTCCGCCTGAGCATGGGAGTATCGAAATCGGTATGCACCGGGCGGTTTCCAAAATAAAAGACAGCCATCGGATGAAAGTATATATTAAAGATAACGGTATCGGCATCAATAAGGCTGACCAGCAGATCATTTTCAACGAATTCCGCCAGGTCGTATCAAGGGCCGGGGGACGGCCCGGCGGCACCGGTATCGGACTGACCATTACCAAACAGATTATTCAGGCACACAATGGCCGGATCTGGGTGGACAGTGTACCGGATAAAGGGGCAACTTTCTTTTTCACCTTGCCTTTGTTATCATAATACCATAAAGCTAATCTCATATACTTTTAAAACAAGCTGGCGGTGGCTTCCATAAAAGGAGAGGCAATATGAAAAAAAGAATATTGATCGTTGACGACGAACCCAATATTATCGTGCCTTTGGAATTTTTAATGAAGCAGAACAACTATGATGTTGAGACCGCCACCACCGGTGAAGCAGCCCTGGAGTTGATCGCCGGCTGGAAACCGGATCTGATTCTATTGGATATCATGCTGCCCGGTATGGACGGGTATGAGGTCTGCCAGAAAATCCGGGCGGAAAAAGAACTCAACGATATCCGGATTATTTTCCTGTCGGCCATGGCCCGGTCCATTGATATTGCCAAAGGTATGGGGCTTGCCGCGGATGACTATATCACCAAACCCTTTGCCACGGATTTTGTGCTCACGAAGATCAAGGAACTTTTGGACCCCGAATAAACCGGTGTTTTATGATTTGATCTGTTTATACCGTATGGGTCACCGGACATGTCTGCCTAGTCACGAACAAAATCCATCTCCATTTTTGTCTGCAGCTGTTTAATTCTTTTTAATACTTCTTTGAGCATGCGCTTTTCAATGGGTGACAGCTCTTTGGGATTAATATAATTATCCGGTTTCATGTTTTTCATAAGGATCGCCTCTATCTGCCCCTTGAACCGCAGCTGCATGTTAAAACTGTATGCCTGCTCGATGTCATTGTATGCATCACGGTCAAGAACCCGGTTGACATAGAGCTGGTAGAGCCTGTCCTGTGTGGCGGTTTGGCGAATATTATGTTTCAGCGAATAAATCTTGGCAAAATCAACAATCGGCTGGTTGGCTTTTTTTATATCCAGGCAGTTTTTGTGCGGCCCCTGGGATTCGGTTATCAGCCTTGAAAACCACCCCAGAGGCGGTGTAAACTTGTTGGCATTCTGTGCCATAACCCTGAAAAAAAGCGGCCGGTCCATCAGAATTTTTTCCAGATATCCCGATAACTCTTTGGTTATCTGCATATCCCCAAAAGCATGTCTGAAATCAAAAAAAATACTGGTGTGGAGCAGATTCTGTGGAGATGCTTCGCGGATCCATGATGAAAAATATTGTTTCCAATCCGACAAAGAGCGACACCATTTCGGATTTTTCGCCATAATATTGCCTTTGCAGAAATCAAAACCCGCCTGGTCCAGCCAGGTACAGACCTTTTCGCCCAGTGCCAGGAAAAATTCCTGCGGCTGGTCAGCGCTTTGACCCTCCCCGGGATCCTGGAAAACAATAGCATTGTCCTGGTCTGTTTTCAGTGTCTGCTCTTTTCTGCCTTCACTGCCGAGTACCAGAAAGGCAAAAGGTACGGGCGGCTGCCCCATATCGGCCAGGGCAAAGGCTATAAGCTTATTCAGAATGGCATCTGAAAATGAAGTAACCAGCCATGCCACGGTCCGGATCCTGGTACCGCTGGTCAGCATACTGTGGATCAGCCGCGGCAGCTGGCTGTGTTTTCCGATAACATCTTCAAGCCGTGTTGCCTGGTTGATCTGGCGTATCAAAGATGTATAGGACAGTTCCGTGAGCAGGCGGTTATCCAGTTCCTGCGGCTGATCCGGCTGCTCAAACAGCTCCATGTCACTGACCTGGATACGGCTTTCAGGCATGATCTCCACGGATTTTGTTTCCTGTGACACCTTTTCTCTGGCTGCGGGAATAAACCATCGCAAATATGCCATTTCAGTCATTTCATCATGGTGATCATATGCCCACAGGGTGCTTTGATGCTGACTTAATACATCCCCGACGATCAA
Organism: uncultured Desulfobacula sp.; assembly: GCA_964562385.1. GTDB lineage: Bacteria > Desulfobacterota > Desulfobacteria > Desulfobacterales > Desulfobacteraceae > Desulfobacula. Next base: position 15,039 of record CAZLTD010000109.1, on the reverse strand, counting down.
CTCCCGGTTTTGCGATCCTGCCGGAAGTGTCATTGTTTCCCATTTTTTAAGCGTCTGGGGAGCCAGCCCCGGGCCGTCCCAGCAGATATCCACAAAGATAAGGGTGCTTTTCTTTTTACAGGACAATGTAAACTGCGACACACCGATATGGTGATGCAGCTGATTAAATATAAACAGAAAAACCGTTATCAATCCAAAGGGTTCCGCTGCAATAGCTAATGCTTCATCCTGCACGGTCCGGGCAAAACGGCATGTAATACCATGGCGTTCTTCTGCCCGTCTGCTGATAGTTTTCAACAGATCGCCAAGATTCCGGGGTTTTATCTGTGTTTTGACAACATTCAGGTCGTCTTGATTCTGAAAAGCGTTTTCCAGCAGATCGGTTAATACCAGGGATTCATTGTAAATAATATCCTTGAACTGATCCAGGCGATCATGTGCCATGTCCGGGAATGACCGCATGGCTTCGACCGCAGCCCGGATACTGGCCAGAGGGGATCTTGCATTTCTCGACAACAACCGAAACAGGGAGTCAAGCCGTTTTTCAGCCCGGTTCTGCCGGGTTATATCGTCAATAATCAGAACAAGCCCGTTATACCTGCCGGTCTTGTCCAGAACCGGTGCTGCCTGGGCATGAAGCATCCTTCCTGTCTTTTGAAAAGTGAATGTCGAGCCGGAACCGCCTGACTGCTGCTTCAACTGCTCGTTGATCTCATCCAGTGCATGCTCGATCAACCCTTTATCAATAAATGCCGAGATATTTTCTCCGGTTATGGAGATGCTTGATGGATCTTTTCCAGTATCTGCCAGGTAGGTTTCACACTGTTCATCGTGCAGCAGGATTTTACCGTTAGCATCGCAGATAAGGATGGCTTCAGGCAGCTTTGAAATAAAGGCCGATAAAATCTGCTTACCGCTGGTGATATCCGGTTCCGTTGACATCTGCTTTACCCTTAAATTGACGCCCTTGGGGCGGGCTGTTAGCCGTTAGCTGTCAGGAAGTGGAAATTCCTATAGTATTAAATGCATCGTAACCTGTGCACCCGGTTGCTGAAGATATTTATAGTGGGAGATGTGCGACAGGTGATCTTCCCGGGTGTGATGGCCACTCCTGATCCCTAAAAAAATGTTTTGCATCATGAAAAATATCAGGAGAGAAGTGCAGAACATCCATTATTGTGCTTCATTTTATTGTATTCGATTCTGACAGGATGTCAAGATTTACAGATCGGCTCCAAAATTACGTTAACTTTTCTTTTTAAAATACCCCGTCTTTTAAGGGGGTTTTTGAAACAATTTTGATCACGTTATTTTGGTACGATTCCTAAGATGCGTAACGTCTTATCAAGGCCGGACAAACATGCGTCCGGATCATCAGTGAGCCTTGGGTTCCCCGTCACCTCAAATCCCGCACCGGCAGGACACGGTTCCCGAGGGTGTTTGATTTATGGTGCCACATGGAGCCCGTTGACACTTTGCGGATAAAGGGATAGGCGGCCGGCCGGGTCCCGGCATCCTGGAGTGCCCAGGGACAGCAGCAGGTCAATTGAAAAAACGGATGAATTTCGTAATCACCGCCGCATCCCTGTGTCGGCTTGGTATCATTGGAGGAGTCGGTTACCATCAGCGTTTCAAGCTCCTGGATATCCGGTATCCGCCAATCCGTAAAACCGGCCAGAGTGAATGCTTTCACATACGCTTTGGCCTCGTCTATGCCTATTTTCGTACCGTTGTCGGCCCTGGCCCACATCAGGTTGCGCTTTTTATCGATCACAACCTTGTTTGACATCAGCACAAACACGTTATCCTGTGCCAATATTTGGGGAGGATGATCACCATATACCGCTGGCACGAAAACCATAAACAGCGATACAAAAAAGGGCACAAGACATTTTTTCTTAAAATATCGACCCGTTCCTAAAACTGGATAATTATATTTCATATTCATTCTCCTCAGACACTTTTTTTCCCTCTTTTGTCTAATTAGTTGAGTGTTAAACTCTCAACAATGGAAGCCCCTTTATTCAAACTTTCTGTAAAGAAGGGTTCATCATCCCGCAAAGCAACCATTGACCATTCAAGAAAGACCCATTTTTCTTCTTTAAACACTGATACCAGGATCGTTTTCAATTTAATAGAAGATTTCGATTGCCAGTCGATATCTGTTCTAAAAGCTGTAGAACCATCTTTTAATGTAATTTTTTTATTGGAAACCACTCTGATGTCGGATCCATGATCTTTAAGGTATTCTGTAAAAATTTTTGGGCCTGCATCTGCCAACGTTATGCCTGAAGGCAAATCGACAATAGACGCTGAAAAATCACTGCCGGCCAGGCCTTCCGGTATTTTCATCGCCATGACCTGACCCGGAATACGAAGGGGGGCTTTTATACTTGTTTCAGGATATTGAAATTCAAACGCCGGGAATGCTGCGCGTTTAAACTTACCGTTTTTCGCGATTCCGTTCTCTTTAGATGTCCATATGAGATCTTGAGAAAGTTTAAAAAACAGAGAATTCAAGTATTCTTTTTTCTGTGGTTTGGCAACAAGGGAGGAAGAAGATACAGCCGCCGGGATAATATATTGATCCAGTAATCTTTTGGGCAAATAAAAATCTCCTTGTTCCAAATGGCTGGTAAACACCACCACCATATCCTGTTCAGGAAGCACAAAGATATATTGTCCCCTGAATCCAACCGCCATATAACACTCCTTGGAATCTACCCACCAGTGATACCCGTACCCGTTAAACAACGCGGCCTTCAAATGACGTTGCGTTGAGGCTTCGACCCATTGCCTTGAAACAATCTCTTTGCCGTCCCAGCGTCCCTTATTGAGATATAGCAAACCGAATTTAGCCATATCACGAGGTCTTAGCTGCATCCCGCCACTTCCCATGATTCTCCCCTCGGGATCCCGTTTCCATTCCGCTTCAGCGATGCCAAGCGGTCCAAAAAGATATTGCCTGGCAAATGCCGCCCCATCCATATTCGTGCTTCTCTCAAGAATTACCCCTAAAAGATAGGAAACACCGTTGCTGTATTCAAAATGCTCCCCAGGCGCAAAAGCCATGGGCCTGCCAAGGATATATTTAACCCAGTCTTTACTATTAGTTGCCCGGACAAGGCCTTTCCATTTATAAAGATACGAATCCTGGGTGTCCATACCGGAAGACATCATTAATAAATGTTCAAGCGTCATTTGGTTTTTTTGCCCACCCGGAAGGGCGATGGGCTTATCTTTGAAAAACCCAAGTACAGGTTGCCCGATACTTTCTATGAATCCTTTGTCAAGAGCAATACCAATTAGTGCAGAAGTAATGCTTTTAGTACAGGAATAGATCAAATGCTTTTTGTCTTTGTGAAACGGATATGAATAGTAATCTGTTACCAGATATCCATTGCGAACAATGGTAATGCTATCAATCGCATCACGATCATTACGAATCTTTTCCAGCATCTGAATCAATTTTGTCGAATCCATCCCCTGGGCTTCAGGAGCTGTGAAGCGCCATCCTTTTGTGGGCCAGTAATCCTGGGATGCGGATAATGGATATGTGAAAAACAGGCAAATAAAACAGGTTAAAAACCACCCAAAAACAAGACCTTTATTGAATATAGAGCGTTCCATTTTAATCTTCCTTTTTAAGTTTCGATTCTTTTTGTTTTCCATTGGGCACAGGTCTTTTTAGCCGATTTATTACTCCATTCTGTTTAAGTGTTTGCTACAATCTTTTTTGAATGTCTCTTATGATTAATCCGAAACCCGGTCCCCGATCAAAGATCATTTAAAAGTCAAACTCTCAACAATGGATGCACCCTTATTTACCTCTTCCGAAATAGTTGCTTCATCACCATTATATATTGAATACAACAGATAGACCCATTTTCGATCTTTAAAGGCAGATACAAGCAAAGTCCTCAACTTTAAAGAGTGTATTTGCCAGTCGATATCTGTCCTGTAGGCCCTGGTTCCATCCCGCAATGCAATATTTCTATTGAAAATCACATGCACATCCGATCCATATTTTTCAAGTAGTCCTGCAAAAACTTTGGGTCCTATTTCTTCTAATTTTGCATCGCCTGGAATCTCTCTGGATGAAGCGGAAAATGTACTTCCGCCAGGTGCCTTCATTGCCATGATCTGATTGGGTTTATTGACTTCAATTTTTATGCAGGTTTTTGGATATACAAATTGGAAGCCAGGAGATGCTGTCCGCACAAATTGCCCATTTTTTGCTATCCCATTCTGCTCGGATGTCCATATGAACTCTTCTGCCATCGTTTTTGTTGCATAAATTCCGCTAACCAAAAAAACTAAAGCGCACAAATTGACAACTTGCCTATTTCGATGAATATGAATCATGCCAATCTCCTCATAAAATTTTAGACGATAATACTTGGACGAACCGCCTTTTTCATAAATTTTTATTACAGATATTATTGAATCAGCTTCCAGACACGGCTGCTTTCTGTATTGTTTTGTCGACATTCTGATTGGACGGCGGTGTCAAACCGCCGGTGGTCCCTAAATTCATAGACTCCAGAGCGGAGCTGGGCACAATGATCAGGGAGCCCTTTTCCTTGAGTCCTTCAAAGAGCATGTTCATTCCGCGAAGCTGGAGCGCAATGGGGTTATCACGGTATTTTTCTGCGGCCTTGGCAAATTTTTCAGATATTTCGGTTTCCGCGGTCCCCAGAATAATTCTTGCCTGGCGCTCCCTTTGGGCCTGGGCCTGTTTGCTCATGGCATCAGAAAGTGACGCGGGGATCACGATATCCTTGATGCCGATGTTTTGACAGGATATACCCCAGGGATTGGTATGCTCATCTAAAATCTGCTGCAGGGTGTTGGCGATTTTTTCCCGGTTTTGCAGCAGGTCTGAAAGCTCATGCCTGCCCACGATATCCCTTAATGCGGCTTTAGCGACATTGGTGACCGCCTTTTCATATTGTCGCACCTCAAGGATGGCCTTTTCCACATCCCAGACCGTCCAGTACACTACGGCATCCACATTGACAGGAACCGTGTCCCTGGTCAGTGTTCTCTCTGCGACAATATCAGTTACCCGTATCCGCTGATCAATACAGGTTTCGATCCGATCGATCACCGGAATTATAAAAAACAGACCCGGCCCTTTTAACCCTTTATATTTCCCCAGTCTCAGGACCACGGCCTTTTCCCACTGATCCGCAATTTTAAGCGATGATGCCATAAAAAGGGATAATAAAACACCTGCGGCGGCAGATATAAAATGGATACAACCTGTCAGTGTGAGGATCGAAAAAAGTGCCCCCAACAGGATAAACACGGCGATTGGGAAATAAGAGCCTTTGACTGACGGTATCTTAAAAATATTTAGTCCTTTGGAAACCAGATCATGCCCGGGGTCAAGAAACCGATAGATCAAAACCAGGCCAATGGGTGCAACAGCAAGCCAAAACAGAACTTCTGTCAATGTTATCTTTGGGTCTTTCATCAAGTATTCTATTACCAGACCTGCATTTAACATGATCAAGGATAAAACAATACCTGATAACCCGGCTTTAAATATTTTTATTAGCATAAGCCACTCATTTTTGAAGTGCCGGATCCCCTGATTCCCAGACTCTGATATTGCATAAAAATTATCCTTACTGCGTTTCCGGATTTGGTTTGTTTACCCCTTATTTTTGTTTAATACCCCTTCCCTTAAAATTGTTACGATCACTGCGATCACTGCCGGAATGAATAAAACGGCTACTACTGCTCCTGCTTCCATAATACCCTCCTCGTTATTATTAAAAATTGTCTTTTGTTCCGATTTCCGCATTGCAGGAAAAATTGAGACAAATGCTGCCGGCACTCTTACCTTTTTTGTGTGGCGGCATCTTTATCAGACAAGGCGGACAATCCGCCAATGGTCCCCAGGTTCATGGATTCAAGGGCCGAGCTTGGTACAATGATTAATGACCCCTTTTCTTTGAGTCCTTCAAAGAGCATGTTCATTCCCCGAAGCTGTAGCGCAATGGGGTTGTCACGATACTTTTCTGCGGCCTTGGCAAATTTTTCAGAAATCTCTGTTTCAGCGGTTCCCAGGATAATTCTTGCCTGACGCTCTCTTTCAGCCTGGGCCTGTTTACTCATGGCATCTGAAAGCGAGGTTGGGATCACGATATCCTTGATACCGACACTTTGACAGGAGATTCCCCAGGGATTGGTGTGTTCGTCCAGAATCTGCTGGAGGGATTCTGCTATTTTATCCCGGTTGTGTAAAAGATCTGCAAGCTCATGTTTTCCGATGATATCGCGCAAGCCCGTTTTAGCTATATAGGTTACCGCCTTAACATACTGCCTGACTTCAAGCGCTGCTTTTTCAGCATCCCAGACCGTCCAGTAGACAACCGCATCCACATTCACGGGAACCGTATCCTTGGTGAGTGTTTTTTCAGCCGAGAAATCTGTGACCCTGATCCGCTGGTCAATAAAGGTATCAATCCGGTCAACAATGGGAATGATGAAAAAAAGACCCGGGCCCTTTAAGCCGATAAATTTCCCAAGCCTTAATACGATACCTTTCTCCCACTGGTCTGCGATTTGAATGGCGGACGAGACAACTAAAGAGATAACAACAAGGATAACGGCGATTATCCAATTGACTATCCCCAAAAGATAAAGTCCGCCTGAAAGGGCTGCCAATACGAGGAACACGAGGATTGAAACCGCATTAAAGTGTTTTATTGATTTTGACTGGTCTGCTATTTGACTCATTTCTCCCCTCCTTTTTTCTTTTCCAATTCCCTGACAATTTCATCGACTGAGAACCCGTAGCTGGATGCAATACTCAAGAACTCTGAACAGATACTTTTCAGCTTTCCCACCCGTTCATCCCCGGGAATTTTAATCGTAAGATTGCCGATAAATGTTCCGGTGCCCTGCTGGGTTTCCAGCACATTCTGAATTTCAAGTTCCCGATAAGCTTTGGAAACGGTGTTCAGATTCACCTTCAGTTCAACGGCAAGCGCCCGGACTGTGGGAAGCTGCTCCCCAACCTTCAGACTGCCCGATGCAACACCGTAGCGGATCTGATCAATGATCTGACGGTAAAAGGGAACACCGCTTTTGGGGTCCAGCTTAAATTCAATCATAAACTAAACACCTCCTGATTTATTAAAAATGTGTTTTATATAGTACAACAAAGAAATATTGTACTATTAATATAGTACAATATGAAGAATCCTTTTTAGTCTGTCAAGAAAAAAATAAAAGCCATCCGGGAAGGGCTGAGGAATTAATTATCCTTAAATTGAGGCCACGGGCAACCTGGGATCCTGACAGCTCCGGGTATTCTTGACAAAAACAAAAGGGTTGCCCTATGATACCCTCCTGATTATCTTTATATAACAATCAGTGATTGTTATATTAAACATTTATGCGGCAGGCACGATGGAGATGATAAATTGACCGGAATTTTAGATAATTTACCTGACAATATTGCAACGGCCCTTGAAGAACTTAAAACAGGACTTGAATCGGACAATTTGAGTGCACACGGGGAGCGTATTTTCAGATACCTTGACACCTGGCTTTTGGATGATGAGCAGCAGCAAACGTTACGCCTGCGCCCCTGGAACTATTATTTTTTATATGCAGCCGCTCACCTCTATTCTCCGGTGGACCCTGATAAAAAGGTGACCCGGGACACTATTTTCAAAACCATCAGCAATCGTCTCGGGATGAGTAACCCGGACCAGGCCAATATTCTTGTGGGCGTATGCCGCCGGTGGCACAGCACCGATGACGGACAAGCCTGCCGTAACGACAATGAAAGCACCCTGTTTCAGGGAGCTCCCGTCAATATTGATCTGATTGCCGCAGCTGTCCGACTGGCTGCACTTTTTGATCTTAAACGTCCGGATACCCTTGAGGCCGTCATAATGAACCTCAGCCTTGAGGAAAAAATCTCACCGGATCTTGCCTCCAAAGCCATTGACGTAACGTTCCTGGGCCCACATGCATTTTTGCCCGGAACAATCCGTGTCTGTATTACCTGTCGGCACCCGGAAATTCACCGGGCTCTAAAACACCATGAAAACAAGCTGCAACAGATGCTGCACCTTACCAACGGACAGATCAGTCCGCGTTTTCTTTACAGCGAGATCCTCTTTGAGATCGAGCCTGACGGCTATACGCCCATGGACATGAAATTTACCGTTGACTCCATGGCGGCGCTCACGCTTTTGACCGGCAACCGTCTTTACTCCGACCGGCGGGTATTTTTACGGGAACTGATCCAGAATGCCGTGGACGCCTGTAACCTTAAAAAAATATTCACCCCTGACTACTCCCCACAGATATCTGTTGATTTCGACGGCCAGACCCGGATCATTACATTCCAGGATAACGGCGTCGGTATGGACCGGCAGTGGATTGAAAAATATTTTTTAAAAATAGGGATCTCTTTTTACCGATCCGGGGATCTGAAGAACATCAACCAGGGCCATGTTGATTTCAACTTTATCAGCAAATTCGGCATAGGTTTTCTATCAAGTTTCATGGTGTCCGATAAAATTGTCGTCCAGACCCGGAAAAAAAATGATCCCGGTCTTCTAATCACCATCTCCAATCTGCAGGACTATTTTGATGTCCGGCTGGCCCCCAAGGAGTGCCCGCCGGGCACCCGGGTAACCCTGTATCTTAAAGAAACAACCATGAGTTACAGCCGGGCCATGGAATTTATCTGCTATCTGAAAACCAATATCCGGTTTTTGAGTATTCCGGTGGCCCTGTCTGACCATGAGGGCAAAGAAGCAGTCCTGGGTCATGAGAAGCTGATCTACACCCATAAGGACGGTAATGGGTGTGAATTTGTTTCAAAACTGGGGTTTACGGATTCAGAAGGGTATCTTTTTTTAAAAACCAAACGAAACTTTGACAATCTGTATGCGCTTGAATCTGCCAAAGGCGGCATCTCGATTTTCCAGGATGGTATCTTTGTCACCCAGACAGACTCCCTGCTGCCGGAGGGTGCCAGGCAAAACGTGATCGGGCGGATCAACCTGACAGGCAAAGACCGGTGCGAACTGAGCATGGACCGAAACCGTGTTTTCTGGACGGAAGCGCAATTGCAGGCTATCAAACGCATCATTCAGATGGGTATTGTGGACCTTGCCAGGCAGGTGCTGGTGGATACCGCAGGCCAAACCCCGCCCCTGACGTTTGGCCAAAGCCTGGTCAACCATCTGGCTATTTTCTTTGATTTCAATGATATTAATGATGAGATGTATCAAAAACTGCCGGGACCTGTACAAAAAATCGTTGCCAAGCGCTTCCGGGATTTTGTCCGTGTCCACTTTGCCCACACCCGGGACAAAAACCATGTACCGGATGCAGACGGTTATGGTGAAAAATGGCAGCATAGTATCTTGACGACATTTGCCCAAAGAAGCCGCCCGCCACTGCCGGACAGCTAGCCGGATTTGTCACAAAATTTACCGGCAAATGACGCAGGCGCCATCATGGTACGGCCAGTGAGAACATGAACCCTGGTTTTTACATTTTAGCCCGAATATTTCATGAGGATATGAGTAATAATACTAAAATATTGAATGAAGGTAGTGGGTTATAATAATATTGTGCCCTATAATGCAGGAGACAAGCCAAACTTGTTTCGTGAAAATATCCGGGTAAGCCTGATGCTAATCCAAATATTTGTTTTGACACAGCGCTTAAATTAATTTAAAATTTTTACCAGTTAATCGTCATACAGAGCATTCCCTATCCGGTTCATCTATCAGTCCCAGGCTCCTTTAAGAAAACAGCGCAAGCGTACATACTAAATTTCATTCAAACATCGCTATCCACACCTGTCCTGGCAACCCTGTCTTGGGTTCGTCCCATTGGCTTGGCAACATTTCCCCACCGATGACAAGGCATGCTGAAGCCTTTTTGTATGACCGGGCACACAACCAAAATTTTTAAAAAAAAGGAGGGCACCATGGCAATTAAAGTCATCATCAAACGAAAATTCAAGGACGGTAATTTAAAAGAGGCCGCAAAAATGCTGATCCAGGCCAGGAATAACGCCATGCATCAGGATGGCTATATTTCATCGGAAACCCTGACCAATTGTGATGACCCCAACGAACTCGTTGTTCTTTCCATGTGGGAAACCCGGCAGGACTGGTGGCGGTACAAAGACAGTGCCGCCCGCAGGGAACTGGAAAATATGTTTGAGGAGCTGATTGAGGATAAAACCCGGACAATATCTTATGATCTGGGCATGAAAAGTTGATATCGGCTTTAAAGCATTTTTAAAATTGATTTGTCAGGCAGGGACGCCGGCCGGCCCCTGCCTGATGCCGCTTGCTGATGCTGGGCAATCAGAACTATACGGTTTTCCGACTTCCTTTCAGCATCATGGCATGTTATTTTGCCGCGCGGCTGACCGAAAGATCCTCATCCTTTTGCGCCATCCGGTCCGGCAATTTAATGCCATCGCATGTGGTGACATTTTCTAACCGCATATTCGGGTTGGAATGCAATTACTTTGGAACAGAAAAATCAGACACCAGCCTCGATGAACCTCAGGTATCACCCCAGTAAAATACTTGAGTCAGTAAAAAAAACCCCGGCAACACAGGCGGTCAGAAGACAGGCAAAGGTAGCGGCAATCAAGGCTTTTACTGCCACTTTGGACACATCTGCCGTGCGGTTCGGCACCAGCGCTGTGATCCCGCCCACAAAAATGGACATGGAGGCCACATGGGCAAACCCGCACAGGGCATAGGCGGTTATAACGGCGGAACGGGGGTGTGCAAGCGTTTTGTTGCCGATGGCAGCGGCCAAATCCTGGTAGGAGGCCACTTCGGTTAATATAATTCGCTCACCGATTATTTTGGAGATAATACCGGCATCTTCAAAGGGGATACCGATGATCAGGGTAAAGGGGTAGAAAACATAGCCCAAAAGACCTTTGATGGACCAGTCCATGGTCATCCCCGTCAAAAGGTTGAGCTTGGCACCCACACCGCCGACCACCATGTCAAAAAGTGCCACAAGCCCCAAGACGGCAATGAGCAGTGCCACAATACTGAACACCACCTTGAGCCCGGAGGAGGCGCCGCTAATGACCGCTTCTATCAGACCGGCCTCTTTTTCGTAATGGAAATCCACCACAGTACCAAGGGTTTTTGGGGTCCCTGATTCCGGGAAGAGCAGCTTGGCCATCATCAGCGCTGCCGGGGCTGACAAAAACGAGGCTGATATCAAATGGCCGGCGATTGAGGGAAACTGGGCATAAAGGGTAAAGACATACAGGGCCAGGACATTGGACGCCACCGTGGCCATACCTGCGGTTAAAATCGTGCACAGCTCCGATTTGGTCATCTTTTCAATATAGGGTTTCACTGTAAACACCGATTCCACTCCCACAAAGATATTGCTGGCCGCGCACAGGGCTTCGGCCCCGGATATTTTCATCAGTTTTGTAAACAGCCTTGCAAACTGCCGGATAATAAAGGGCAGGATATTGTAGTAATAAAAAATGGCTACCAGTGCCGAAAAAAAGATAATGGTGGGAAATGCCTGGAAAGCCAGGATAAATCCAATGGACCCTTCGGCACCCGGCGGTGCGGCAAGGGCCCCGAAAACAAACCGTGCGCCTTCGGACGCTGTGGACAGCACTGTCACGGCAAGGTCATTGATGGCCTCAAAAAGGGTAACGCCTGCTGGAACCACAAAAATGAACAGGGCAAATAAAAGCTGTAGCCCGACCCCCCATCCGATCAGATGCAAGTTCACAGGTGTCTTGTTTTTAAACAGGAAACGGGAGATGGCCCATGCGATGAACAATAGTATGAATATTCCGGCAAAACTGACACAATTGTATAATTCCATGCTTTTTTATCCCCATATCCGTTTCAGATTTTTTTTCCTTAATATACGGTCTGAAAACATACCATGAAATCATCATGGAAAACAATCTTGCCGTGACAACCCTGATCCACCATCAAGGTACCACCTGCTTCGTTGCAGGTCGTTTGCGGTAGCGGATGGATAACAGTCTTGCCGTGACAGCGCAGATATCGTGAATCGCCCGGTCATTGAACCCATGGCACCTGAGTGTTTCAACATCGGTCTGCATGATGTCACCGGGTGCTTTTGTCAGTTTGAGCGCATAGTCCAAAGCGGCACGCTCTTTTTTATCTACATCGGCCTTTTTATAATCCGTTGTTAAGGATGTGATCAAAGCATCGATCTTTTCCGGCACCATTTTCTGTTTTTCCAAAATTGCACGAAGACCCGCCCCGTGGTGGGTGCGTCAGTAATGGCAGCAATTCAGGGAAGAGACGGTGACCGCTATCATTTCCCGTAATTTGGGTGATATTGGTGATGATCTTCGCATCAGGGTGACATACAGATCAAAAGGATGTTTCATTACCCGGGAGTTCACCCCGTGAATCCGGATGATGTGATCATCATCCCCCACCGGATCTCTCGGGTTTATGGTGTCATTGTCCACATAATTAATAAATGCCATGAATCTACAATTTCTCCTTGGTTTTGATTATTACGATTTTCACACGCTCTGACTGTTTATTTAACAATTGTATTCACATTAGGGCCTCTTTACACAGGGGTATCCTTACACCGAAACAGCTCAAATTCTGATTTTGGTGTTTCAGATACTTTGGCGATTCTTCGTAAGGCCGTCCTTAATGCCTCCTCCAGAACCGGATGATAAAAAGGCATGGCCAGAAGGTCCTGGGCCCGCATCTTACCGGCAATGGCCCAGGCAAGCAGGTGCGCCATATGTTCCCCGGCCGGGGCAATCATTTCAGCCCCCAGAAGCTGTCCGTCCTTTTTGCTGCCGTAGATGTTGACCCGGCCTTTATTCTCTCCCATGATCATGGCCCGCCCCTGGTGTTCATAGCTGGTTTCACCAGTGACAAACGCTACCTTGCCGGCCTGCAACCGGGCATGGGATTGGCCAACGATGCAGATATTGGGACTGGAAAATGTAATATGAAGGGGAACGCGTTTTTCAAAACAGGTGACACTCCCTGCCATGGCATTATATCCGGCGATCCTTCCTTCATCTGCCGCCTCATGCAATATGGGGCGGACACCGTTCACATCGCCAGCTATGAACACGGGTAGATCCTCTATTTGAAGGGTGGCAGAATCAAATTGCGGCAACCCTTTCTCATCCAGGTTAATGCCTGCATTCTCAATTCCCAGATTTTCCAGAACCGGTCTTCGCCCCAGCGACATGAGTACTTTGTCAACCGTCCATGACCGGTCATTGCAGGTAACGCTAAGGCCATCATCCGTTGTCCCTGTAATTTGTGCCGTACCGATCTGGATGTTCATTTCATCAGAAAAGGACTGTAATGCATAATCCTGTATAGCCGGGTCTGTCAGCCCGCCAATGGCGTTACGCCGCATCATGGCCACGGTTTCGATCCCAAGGCGGGTTAGTGCCTGGCCCAGCTCTATCCCGATCGGTCCCAGCCCGAAAACCGCCACCCTTTTAGGCAGAGTCTCCAGTTCAAAAAAATTATCTGTATCAACCAGGTATTTCTTATAGCGAGTCCAGGGCTCTGGGATAAAGGGTTTTGAACCGGCAGCAATAATAATTTTTTCGGCCCGGATTTTCTCATCCCCCAGATCAAGGGTGTTGGCATCTATAAAACGGGCCTGTTTGGGGATAAAATGTTCCTTCCAACTCTCCATTCCCCGGACAACCCCACCGGCAAACCGGTCCCGAAGACCGCGGACATGTGACATGATTTTTTGATAATCCGGGGAAAGTTTTTGCGGCATATCAAGACCGTATCGGTCAAACAGATGCTGTTTATGGTATGTGTTGGCAACTTCAATAAGCGCTTTGGAAGGCATGCAGCCCACCCGGGCGCAGGTAGTACCAAGGGGTCCGCCGTCAATGACCACATAATTATCTGTTAGTCCGGCCACCTGATTCCGGGCGGAAAGCCCGGCTGTTCCTGCCCCGATAATGGCAACATCAAAGGATTTTGTCATATATCCTCCTTTTAAATTCCCTGTTTAACACATCGTTAAAAATATATTTTTTAAGGCCACCTCTAATAGACTGTCATAAAAATAGTATCTGCTTTTCAATTCCGGGATCATCTGAGAATACCCGCTGAGACTACCTGCATATCATACCAATCATCCGTTGAATTCTCCACGACTAATGTGCCTGTAACTTTTTTGTAACCCCACCGTGCTATTGCATTTTTTACAGTGGGAGGGTGTTGCGAAAAATACCGAAAAGATTGGAAAAGATTGGAAAAGATTGGTCTCATCCGCTTTTCATCGGGCACCTCCAAATCCGGTATCGCGGTATCGGTCGTTTTCGCAACCCTTTCTAACGTGAGGATAAGGGGTAATAATAATTTATGCCAAGGAGGCTATGTTAGATGAAATTCAACAGAAGAGATTTTATTAAGGTTTCAGGGGCTGCGGCAGCCGGGGTTGCCGTCAGCGGACTCGGGTTTGATTTAAAACCCGTGAAGTCCCATGCCAGCCTGCTGAAAACTCAGTATGCCAAGGAAAGTACCACTATCTGCTGCTACTGCGCTGTGGGTTGCGGCGCCATCGTCCATACCAGCAAACGCGGGGACGGCCGGGTCATCAACGTTGAAGGCGATCCGGACCATGTCATTAACCAGGGAGCGCTCTGTTCCAAAGGGGCATCCATCAAGCAGTTGGTGGAAAATGAAAAACGGTTGACCGAGCCCATGTACCGGGCACCCTATTCCGATAAATGGGAAACAGTATCCTGGGACTGGGCTCTTCAAAAAATTGCCAGCCGGGTAAAGAAAACCCGGGATATGAATTTTGAAAAAACCAATGCCAAAGGCCAGACCGTTAACCGGACCACCGCTATCGCCTCTGTGGGCTCTGCCGCCATGGACAATGAGGAGTGCTGGATCTACCAGAACCTGATGCGGTCTTTGGGGCTGGTCTATATCGAACATCAGGCCAGGATCTGACATAGCGCAACTGTAGCGGCTCTGGCAGAGTCGTTTGGAC